>CAZHQA010000083.1:0-17797 GCA_964533955.1 uncultured Reyranella sp.
GTCGTGCCGGGCGGCAACTTCCCGACCATGGACTGGATCGCCGGCTGGGAGCGCATTTTCGGCAAGCCGGTGATCACCACCAACCAGGCCGCGTTGTGGGCGGTGATGAAGGCCATGAAGGTCGACACGCCGCTGCCCGGCAAGGGCCGGCTGCTCGAGCTGCTGCCCGCGGGCTGAGCCCTCAGTCGAGCTTGATGCCGGTGCGCTGGATGAAGTCCTGCCAGCGCCGCACCTCGGTGCGCAGGGTGGTCATGAAGGCGTCTGACGAGCCACCCACGGCGATGACTCCGTCGGCGGCCAACCGGTCGCGCACGTCGGGGCTTTTCAGGACGGCGTCCAGCCCGGCGTTCAGGCGCCCGACGATGTCGGCCGGAATGCCTTTCGGCCCAATCATGCCGTGCCAGAGATTGAAATCGACCGACGGATAGCCTTGCTCGCCGTAGGTCGGGATCTCCACGCCGGCAAGGCGCTTGGTGATGGCGAGCGGCCGGACCTGTCCGCTCTTGATGTAGGGCAGCATGGTCGTCGTGCCACCGGTCAGGAACTGCACGTTGCCGGCGATCAGGTCGTTGAGCGCCGGCGCCGTGCCGCGATAGGGCACGTGCGTGGCCTTGATACCGGCCGCATCGAGGAAGAACTCGATGCCGAGATGCACCAGCCCGCCCGGGCCGCTCGAGCCGAAGGCGAGTTTGCCCGGCTCACGCTGCGCCAGGGCGACGAATTCCGCCAGGGTCTTCACCGGGACTCCGGGATGGACGCACAGCACGGTCGGCTCGTCGGTGAACTGGCCGATCGCCACGATGTCGTTCAGCGAATCGAAGGACGGCTTGTGCACGATCGAGTTGACGGCGTAGCTGCCCGAGATGGTGAGATAGGTGTAGCCGTCCGGCGGCGACTTGATCGCGAACTCGGCGCCGAGATTGCCGCCGGCGCCCGGCTTGTTGTCGACCAGCATGGTCTGGCCCAGCCGGGCCGAGAGCTTTTCCGCCACCAGGCGGGACGTGAAATCGGACCCGCCGCCCGGCGCGAACGGCGCGACCAGCTTGATCGGACGGGTAGGCCAGGCCTGCGCCGCGGCACGGCCGGCGACGCCCGCCACGCCGAGGACGGCGAGCAGGCTCCGACGATCGATCATGATGCGGCGATCATGATGCGGGCCAGGGCACCCGGATTTCCTGCAACGGCACGTGCTGCTGGGCGGCATGCATGTCGGTCTCGCCGATCCCGCCTTGCGCGCGCGGCCGCGGCAGGGTGATCTTCACCGCGTTCACCAGCTCGAAGAAGCCGAAGGTGATGATCGCCTGCGTCGGCACGTTGTAGAGCTCCGAGATCAGCTCCCTGGTGATCACGCCGCTCTGCTTCACGGCGTCGAAGTCCGCGCGGTTCTTGAAGATGATGTCGAGCGTGATCTCGAACGGACCGGCGTTCTTGCTGCGCACCACCTTGGCGATGTCACGCAGCGGAGTCGGCACGGTCTGGCTGGACGCGGCCGGCATCAGGCGATCTCCTCGACCTCGATCGGGAACAGGGCGGTCGGGCTGTCGACTTTCATCAGGTGATAGACGTTGAACTCGCAGGCCTGGCCGAGCGGAATCTCGAGCGGCGTGAACGGCGAGGCGAGATTTCCGGCGGTG
The DNA here is from genome assembly GCA_964533955.1 of uncultured Reyranella sp. Classification (GTDB taxonomy): domain Bacteria; phylum Pseudomonadota; class Alphaproteobacteria; order Reyranellales; family Reyranellaceae; genus Reyranella. The sequence goes on from CAZHQA010000083.1 coordinate 1,635, forward strand.
GCGATGCGGCCGGGATAGGGGCTGTGCATCAGGCTGGTGCGGGCCTTGCCGCAGATCGCCGTCGCCAGCGACTGGCTGGCCGCCGCCACCTCGACGATGATGCAGAGCTCGTGCGCCGGCGTCTTGACCGGCTCGAGATCGCCCATCACGCCGTTCTTGCCGTAAAGGTGCGGGATGATGCGGTAGCTCTCCTCCGGCACCTCCTTGAAGTAGGCGCGGGTGGCCGCCAGTACACCGGCCAGGATCTCGTCGATCTGGGCGATGAAGATCGGATCGCGCGCGCCGGCGATGAAGATGCTGCGCCAGCCCGAGGTCTTGGCGCCCTCGAGCTTGACCGTATAGGGCCTGCTGGGTTCGAAGCGGCTGCCCGAGACGCGGACGCGCCGATCGCTCACCTGCTCGTACGTGCAGTGCGACAGGTCGAGCGTGCCGCCCGGCCCGGCCAGCAGGAAGGGATGGGTCTTTTCGTAGAGCGTGTGGGCGGCGACCGACGAGGTGGTGCAGCGCTCGGCGGGATTGAGCGGCTCGATCTCGAAATGATCGCGGCGCAGCCAGCCCATGACGTTGCGTCCGACCGGCTCGGCGCACAGCGCGCCGCATTCCATGATCTTGCCCATGTGCCAGGCGAGCGCCGGATCGAAGCCGGCGCGGATCGCCATCGCCGCGGTCGGCGAGGGATCGTAGGCGCGGCCGCTCACGATCACGTCGACGCCCTCGCTTTCGTCGAGCGCCTTGACGAACGGCTCGGCGCCGATCTGCGCCACCACGACGGTGGCCGCGTCGATCTCGCGCGGGTCGAGCGGCGGCACCGGGCCGAGCGGCTCGATGCGCCCCGCCTTCAGCTCCCGGGCGATATGCGCCTTGTCGACGTCCGAATAGATCTTGGCGAGTTTGAAGCGCCAGCCGCGGCGCCGTGCGATCTCGGCGATGATGTCGCGGAACACATCGACATGCAGGTTGGTGCCGTCGCCGCCGGCCGACGAAATAAGCAGGGGCACCCGGGCGGCGCGCTGGCCCTCGAGCAACACCTCGATGTCCTTGACGTAGGCTTCCCGGCTGCAGGTCATCTCGCCCAGGCCGAGCTTCTGCGGGCCGGAGTCGGTCGAGCCGGAATCGATGGTGATGGCGTGCGGCTTCAGCGCCAGGCCCATCTTGAAGTGGTCGACCGGGAAGCCGTACCCCAGCATGCCCGACGGCGTCAGGATCCGGATCTCGTCATTGTTTGCGATCGCCATGTCGTCCTCCTCCCCCGTCATACGGGTTGGCGTTTTGGCCGCCAAGTGCCCAAAGGCGCCTTGGCTGGGAGGGCGAAGACCCGATCTCAAGCCGGCGCACGTCTCGACCGAGGCTTTCTCCCTCCGTTCGCGAAAACGCGGCCACCTCCCCCGTGGGACGGGAGAGGAGTAGGCTGAGACATGGCGGAGCCTGAAATCCGCAAGATCATCCATCTCGACATGGACGCCTTCTATGCGTCCGTGGAGCAGCGCGACGATCCTTCGCTGCGCGGCCAGCCGGTGGCGGTCGGCGGCAGCCGCGAGCGCGGCGTCGTCATGGCGGCGAGCTACGAGGCGCGCAAGTTCGGCGTGCGCTCGGCCATGCCCTCGACGACGGCCAAGCGGCTCTGCCCGGAGCTGCTGTTCGTCAGGCCGCGCTTCGACGTCTACAAGGAAGTGTCGCGCCAGATCCGCGCGATCTTCCTCGAGTACACGCCGCTCGTGGAGCCGCTGTCGCTCGACGAGGCCTATCTCGACGTCACGACCAACCTCAAGAACATGCCGCTGGCCTCCGACATCGCCCGCGAGATCCGCGGCCGCATCCTGGAGGAAACCGGCCTCACCGCCTCGGCCGGCATCTCCTACAACAAGTTCCTGGCCAAGCTCGCCTCGGATCACCGCAAGCCCAACGGCCAGTTCGTCATTCCGCCGGAGAAGGGCCCGGCCTTTGTCGAGGGCCTGCCGGTCGGCCGGTTCCACGGCGTGGGGCCCGCGACCGAGGCCAAGATGAAGCGGCTCGGCATCCAGACCGGGGCTGACCTCAAGGCGCAGTCGCTCGAGTTCCTGCAGCAGTATTTCGGCAAGTCGGGCCCCTACTACCACGCGATCGCGCGCGGCCGGGACGAGCGCCGCGTCGTGCCCGACCGGCCGCGCAAGTCGGTCGGCTCGGAGACCACGTTCTCGCAGGACCTCGGCAAGCTGGCCGACATCGTCGACGGCGTGAGGTCGGTGCTCGAGGACGTCTGGGGCTATTGCGAGCGCACCGGCATGGCCGGCCGTACCGTTACGGTGAAGGTCAAGTATGCCGACTTCCAGACCGTCACCCGCAGCCGCACCCTGCCGCACCCGGTCGCGAGCCGCGAGGAGCTCGAACGCACCTCAGTCGAGTTGGTGCACACGGTCTTTCCGCTGGAGAAGAAGGTGCGCCTGCTCGGGGTGTCGTTGTCGAACATGGCAGAGCGCGCCGAGCGCACCGAGCCGCAACTGACGCTGGGTCTGTAAGGCTCCGCGCTGTGTGGAGCCTTTCACGAGGACTTGGGCAGGAGGCAGCGCGCGGGCCCTGGCCTTGGCCGCTGCGCGGCCACCGGCGCGGCGGAGCGCGCCTGGCCCTACGGGCCCGCCCTCGCGCTACAATCAGTCATGCTTGATAAGCTCGAGTATCTTCTGGCGCTCGCTCGCGAACGCAACTTCAGCAAGGCGGCGGAAACCTGCGGCGTGACGCAGCCGACCTTTTCGGCCGGCATCAAGCAGCTCGAGGACACGCTGGGCGTCCTGCTGGTGCAGCGTACCTCGCGCTTCCTCGGGTTCACCGCCGAGGGCGAGCGGGTGCTGGATTGGGCGCGCAGCATCATCGCCGACACCCGGGCCATGCGCGCCGAGGTGCAGACGCTGAAGAAGGGTCTGAGCGGCCACCTCAAGATCGCCGCGATCCCGACCGCCCTGCCGATGGTGTCGGCGCTGACCACGCCCTACCGCGCCAAGCATCCCAACGTGAAGTTCACCATCCTGTCGCGGACCTCGATCGAGGCATTGTCGATGCTCGAGAACCTCGAGGTCGATGCGGCGCTGACCTACATCGACAACGAGCCGCTCGGCCGCATGCGCGCGGTGCCACTCTATCTCGAGCAGTATCGGCTGCTCACCTCGGCCGACAGCCCGCTCGGCGATCATGACAAGGTGACCTGGGCGGAGGTCGGCAAGATCCCGCTCTGCCTGCTGACGCCGGACATGCAGAACCGGCGCATCATCGACGGGCTGCTGCACGCCGCCGGCAACGTGCCGTCGCCGACTCTCGAGTCCAATTCGATGATCGTCCTGTTCTCTCACGTGCGGACCGGCCGCTGGGCGAGCGTGATGCCCGAACGCCTCGCCGATACCCTCGGTCTCACTGAGCGCCTGCGGTCCATTCCCATCGTCGAACCTGAAGTCGTGCATCAGATCGGTCTCGTTATTTCGCCACGCGAACCAATGCCGCCTCTAATCACCGCCTTGGTCGCCGAAACCCAAGCGATTGCCGAATTTTTATAGATTATTCCTATAGTCTCATAGGACGGCTTTAATGCGCCCCGATCAGCCGAAACCGATGATCGGGCGCATTTCGGGAGACGCTGATGGCCGCGTGGAGCGAGGCGCAGGCTCGGGAAGTTCTGCAGTCTCATAAGGACGCGCTGGAATCGTATCTGCACGCCGCCAGGCAACGCGGCGTGCAGGACCGCGACCGGCTGAGCCCGGACAGTCGCGCCGGCAGCGAGTGACAGGCTCCGGCCGATGGCGCAGTTGTCCGACGATTGCTTCGCCTTCGGCGGCGCGATGCTTACCGTCGAGGAGGGCGTGGAGCTGCTCGTCTCGAGGCTGGGGATCGTCGAGGGCAGCGAATCGGTCATGCTTGAGCAGTCGGATGGGCGCGTCCTGGCACAGGACCTCGCTGCGCCGCTGTCGCTGCCGCCCTTCACCAATTCCGCGGTCGACGGCTATGCGCTCCGCGGCGAGGACCTTCCGGTCGGCACCGCGAAGGCCTTCGCGGTTGCCGAGGCGATCCAGGCCGGCGCGGCCGCCGGTGCAGCAGCCCTTCCCGGAAGCGCGATCCGGATCTTCACGGGCGCGCCGATGCCGACCGGCGCGGATACCGTCTTCATGCAGGAGGACGTCCGGGTCGAAGCCGGCAAGGTCATCTTGCCACCCGGCCTGAAACGCGGCGCCAACGTGCGCCCCGCCGGCGAGGACGTCGCCGTCGGCCAGGTGGTGCTGAAGGCGGGCCACCGGCTCCGCCCCCAGGACGTGGCGCTCGCGGCCGCGCTCGGCCGGACTCGGCTCGACGTCCGGCGGCGCATTCGCGTCGCGGTCTTCTCGACCGGAAATGAGATCGTGTCGCCCGGCGTCGAGCGCGGGCCGGTGCAACTCTACGATTCCAACCGCTTCATGCTGCTGGCGATGCTGGCGCGCCTGGGTTGCGATGCCCACCATCTCGGCATCCTGCGCGACGATCCTGCCGCGACTGCTTCGATGCTCGAGCAAGCGGCGGCCAATCACGACCTCCTCCTGGCATCGGGCGGCGTCTCGACCGGCGAAGCCGATTACGTCAAGGCGGCGGTCGAGACTGTCGGCAAGCTCGTGTTCTGGCGCATGGCCATCAAGCCCGGGCGCCCGGTCGCCATGGGCGTGATCCACGGCACGCCGTTCATCGGCCTGCCGGGCAATCCGGTGGCGAGCTACGTCACCTTCGCCTACGTCGCACGCCCCGCCATCCTGGCGCTGTCCGGCACGTCGGTGCAGCTGCCGCTGGCCACTCCCGTACGTGCCGCCTTCGCTTACCGGAAAAAAGCCGGGCGCCGGGAATATGTCCGGGCTCACCTGCGCCGGGCCGACGATGGTGCCGTCGAGGCCGTGAAGTTTCCCCGCGAGGGCGCCGGGCTCCTGTCGTCGCTGGTCGACACCGATGGGCTGGTCGAGTTGCACGAGCGGGTGAACGGCGTCCAACCGGGCCAGACCGTGCCCTTCCTGACCTATTCCAGTTTGGTAGGCTGAAAACCGAGGTATGAATGGCTCGTAACGCACAGGCGCTGGCGCAGGACCGGCGTCGCGACCGCGGCCCCAAGGGCCGGCCGCTCGATGACGGCGCGGTGAACGAGGTTCGCGCCCTGCTCGGGACGCGCCCGCGCCGGCGTGACCTGCTGATCGAATTCCTGCACCTGATCCAGGACGAGTATCGCTGCCTTTCGGCGCGCCATCTGCGGGCCCTGGCCGAGGAGATGCGGCTGTCGCAGGCCGAGGTCTACGAGGTCGCATCGTTCTACGACCATTTCGACGTGGTGAAGGAAGGCGAGAAGGAACCGGCGCCGCTCACCATCCGGGTCTGCGATTCGGTGGCCTGCATGGTCGCGGGTGCCGAAGGGCTGTTCAGCGAATTGTCAGGCCGGGCCGATCCCGCCGCCATCCGCGTCGTGCGTGCGCCCTGTGTCGGCCGCTGCGCCGGTGCCCCGGCGGCCCGCATTGGCGACCGCGAGGTCGATCGCGCCACGGCCGACGGCCTCCTTGCCCTGGCGAAGGCCGGCGAAACGGGAGTTGTCGTGCCGAACTACACCGCGCTGGATGCCTATCGTGCGGCCGGCGGTTACCAGATCCTGAAGAACGTACGCGACGGCAAGGTCACGCCTCAATCGCTGATGAGCACCTTGCAGACGGCCGGCCTGCGCGGCCTGGGCGGCGCGGGGTTCTCGAGCGGCAAGAAGTGGGAGATCGTCCGCTCGTTTCCCGGCCCGCGCCTGATGTCGATCAACGGCGACGAGGGCGAGCCCGGCACCTTCAAGGACCGCGTCTATCTCGAGCGCGACCCGCACCGCACATTCGAAGGCGCGCTGATCGCCGCGCACGCCGTCGAGGCCGAGCGCATCTACTTCTACATGCGCGACGAGTACCCGGCGGTGCTCGCCATCCTGCGCAATGAGATCGCCGCCCTCGAAGCGGCGGGCATCGCCGCCCCCGGCTTCATCGAGCTGCGCCGCGGCGCCGGCGCCTATATTTGCGGCGAGGAGAGCGCGATGCTGGAAAGCATCGAGGGCAAGCGCGGCCTGCCGCGTCATCGTCCGCCCTACATCGCCGAAGTGGGCCTGTTCGGCCGGCCGACGCTCAACCACAACGTCGAGACGCTGTGGTGGATCCGCGACATCGTCGAGAAGGGGGCCGAGTGGTTCGCCGCGCAGGGCAAGCCGGGCCACCCGGGTCCACGCTCCTGGTCGGTCTCGGGTCGGGTCAAGAACCCCGGCGTGATACTGGCGCCGGCCGGCGTCACCGTGCGCGAACTGATCCAGCAATGCGGCGGCATGCTGGACGGGCACGCCTTCAAGGCCTATCTGCCGGGCGGCGCGTCCGGTGGAATCCTGCCGGCGTCCATGGGCGACATCCCGCTCGATTTCGGCGGCGAACTGGCAAAGCACGGAGCGTTCGTCGGCTCGCATGCGGTGGTGATCTTCTCGGACAAGGACAGCGCCAAGGACGCCACGATCAACCTGCTGAGGTTCTTCCGGCACGAAAGCTGCGGTCAGTGCACGCCGTGCCGCGAGGGTACCGGCAAGATGGTCGACCTGCTGCAGAAGAAGGGCTCACTCGACGAGGCGGGCCTGCGTGACCTGGAGACGGTGATGCGCGATTCCTCGATCTGCGGCCTCGGGCAGGCCGCCCCCAATCCGATGAACCACCTGCTGGTTCACTTCCGGGAGGACATCTGACATGCCCGCCGATAAAGCAGCCGGGATCGAATTCTCGCTCGACGGCAAGACCGTCGTGGCGGGCGAGGACGAGACCATCTGGCAGGTGGCCAAGCGCGAAGGCACCAGGATCCCCCATCTCTGCCACGTCGACCTGCCGGGCTACCGCGCCGACGGCAATTGCCGCGCCTGCATGGTCGAGATCGGCGGCGAGCGGGTCCTGGCCGCCTCCTGCATCCGCAAGCCCACGCCCGGCATGGTCGTCAAGACCGATACCGAGCGGGCGAAGAAGTCGCGCCACATGGTGTTCGAGCTGCTCGCCAGCAACATGCGCCCGGCCGAGGAGGGCCCCGACAGCCGATCGCCTTTCTGGGACTGGGCGGGCCGGATGGGCATCGCCGGCAGCGACCGGTTTGCCAGCAAGTTCGCCGATCGCGACGGCGGCGGGCACGACGAGGCCGGGTTCGACATCTCCAATCCGGCGATCGCGGTCAATCTCGACGCCTGCATCGCCTGCGGCGCCTGTGTCCGGGCCTGCCGCGAGGTCCAGGTCAACGACGTGATCGGCATGGCCGCGCGCGGCGGCCACACCATCCCGGTGTTCGACATGCACGACCCGATGGGGCTGTCGACCTGCGTGACCTGCGGTGAGTGCGTGCAGGCCTGCCCGACCGGCGCGCTCTACGAGAAGAGCCTGATGGACGAGGCGTGCAGGACGCGTGTCGTACAGGAGGTCGACAAGGTGGTCGACACGCTCTGCCCGTTCTGCGGCGTCGGCTGCCAGACCAGCGTCTCGGTCAAGGACAACCGCATCGTCCAGATCGACGGGCGCAACGGCTTCGCCAACGAGAACCGGCTGTGCGTGAAGGGCCGCTTCGGCTTCGACTATGCGATGTCGCCGGACCGGCTGACCAAGCCGCTGATCCGCCGCGACGATGCGCCCAAGTCGGGCGAGATCGACCTGCGCAACGTCGATCCGCTGACGATTTTCCGCGAGGCAACCTGGGAGGAGGCGCTGGAGCGCGCCGCCGGCGGCCTGAAGAAGATCCTGGCGGAGAAGGGCGGACCGGCGCTGGCCGGCTTCGGCTCGGCCAAGGGTTCCAACGAGGAAGCCTACCTGTTCCAGAAGCTGGTGCGCACCGGCTTCGAGACCAACAACGTCGACCACTGCACGCGGCTTTGCCACGCTTCCTCGGTGGCCGCCTTGCTGGAAGGCGTCGGCTCCGGCGCCGTTTCGGCACCCTTCACCGATGCGATGAAGGCCGATTGCGTCATCGTCATCGGCGCGCGCCCGACGACCAATCATCCCGTGGCCGCGACCTATTTCAAGCAGGCCGCCAAGCGCGGCACCAAGCTGATCGTGATCGATCCGCGCGGCCAGGACCTGATGCGCCATGCGACCTATTCGCTGCGCTTCAAGCCGGGCAGCGACGTCGCCATGCTGAACGCGCTGATCCACACGATCATCGAGGAAAAGCTCTACGACGAGCAATATATCCAGGCCAACGTCACCGGGTTCGAGGCGCTCAAGGCCAAGGTGAAGGATTTCTCGCCCGAGGCGATGGCGCCGGTCTGCGGCATCGATGCCGAGACCCTGCGCGGCGTGGCGCGGACCTACGCCAAGTCCGAACGCTCGATGATCTTCTGGGGCATGGGCATCTCCCAGCACACCCACGGCACCGACAATTCGCGTTGCCTGATCGCGCTCGCCCTGATCACCGGCCATGTCGGGCGGCCGGGCACCGGCCTCCATCCGCTGCGCGGCCAGAACAACGTGCAGGGTGCTTCCGACGTCGGCCTGATCCCGATGTTCTTTCCCGACTACAAGTCGGTCGAGAACATCGACATCCGCGGCCAGTACGAAAACTTCTGGGGCCAGACGCTCGATCCCAAGCGCGGCCTTACGGTGGTCGAGATCGTCGATGCGATCCATGCCGGGCAGATCAAGGGCATGTACATCATGGGCGAGAACCCGGCAATGTCGGATCCCGACCAGCACCATGCCCGTGCGGCGCTGGCGATGCTCGATCACCTGGTCGTGCAGGACATCTTCCTGACCGAGACGGCCTGGCATGCCGATGTCGTGCTGCCGGCCTCGGCGCATGCCGAGAAGGTCGGCACCTACAGCAACACCAATCGCCAGGTCCAGATGGGCCGGCCGGCGCTCGACCTGCCGGGCGATGCGCGCCAGGACTGGGAGCTGATCGTCGATCTGGCCAACCGCATGGGCCTCGGCTGGACCTACCGCGCTGTCGCGGACGTCTATGCCGAGATGATGCAGGTCATGCCGTCGCTGCGCCACATCACGTGGGAGCGCGTGGAGCGCGAGGGTTCGGTCATCTATCCGGCCGATGGTCCCGACGTGCCGGGCAACGAGATCGTCTTCAAGACCGGCTTTCCGACGGCCGATGGCCGGGGCCGCATCGTGCCGGCCGATCTGCTGCCGCCCGACGAAGTGCCGGACGAGGAATATCCGCTGGTGCTGACGACCGGCCGCATGCTCGAGCACTGGCACACCGGCGCCATGACCCGCCGCGCCGGGGTGCTCGATGCGATCGAGCCGCAGGGCATCGCCGTCATGAATCCGTACGAAATCGAACGAAGGGGCCTGTCGACCGGCGACATGATCCAGGTCGAGACGCGCCGCGGCAGCGTGCAGGCGATCCTGCGCGCCGACCGGGAGGTCGCGGACGGCATGGTGTTTATGCCGTTCTGCTTCAATGAAAGTCCTGCGAACGCACTGACCAATCCGATGCTGGATCCCTACGGCAAGATCCCCGAGTTCAAATATTGCGCAGCCCGGGTGGCTCCGATGGCGCAAGAGCGCGCCGCCGATTAGGAAATTGTTTGGTTTCTTTAAGAGACTGAATCGGCGGCCGGGTGGTCGTGAAAACCGGTCTGGGCTCCGGAGGGAGTCCGCTATTCCAAGCGGTGTGTCCCTGTTTCGTGAACGGAATTCAGTTGATTCATAGGGTCTGTCCCGGTCACTATTTTATCACAGAAAGCCCGATCGCCCGATAAAGGGTGACGACAGTTGGGGAGGAGTGATGATGGCTGTCACACGTCGACAGTTCATGAAGGTGAGTGTCGCAGGGCTCGCTGCGTCTTCCGTGGGAGCCTTGGGATTCATCGACGCGGGCGATGCGCTGGCCGCAGGCACGCGGCCGTTCCGACTGGAGAAAGCAACCGAGACGCGGAACGCGTGCCCTTACTGTGCCGTCGCTTGCGGCGTCCTGATCTATTCGATGACCGACGGCACGGCCAAGGACGCCAAGGCCAAGGTCGTTCACATCGAAGGCGATCCCGATCATCCGGTCAATCGCGGCACGCTCTGCCCGCGCGGCGCGGCATCGCTCGGCTACGTGCACAGCCCCAACCGGCTCGAGTACCCGATGCACCGCAAGCCGGGCTCGGACAAGTTCGAGCGGGTGACGTGGGACTTCGCCATCGAGCGCATCGCGAAGCTCATGAAGGAAGACCGCGACAAGAACTTCATCGCCAGGAATCGCGATGGCGTGACAGTCAACCGCTGGCTCAGCACGGGCTTCTTCGGCGGCTCCTCGCTCAGCAACGAGGCGGGCTACCTCACCTACAAGTTCGTCCGATCTACCGGGATACTGGCCTTCGAAGACCAGGCCAGAATTTGACACGGTCCGACGGTGGCCAGTCTTGGCCCCACATTCGGACGCGGTGCGATGACGAACTCGTGGAACGACATCAAGAACACTGATCTCGTTCTGATCATGGGCGGCAATGCCGCCGAAGCCCATCCCTGCGGCTTCAAGTGGGTGACCGAAGCCAAGGCCAACAACGGCGCCAAGCTGATCGTGGTCGATCCGCGCTTCACGCGCTCGGCCGCGGTGGCCGACGTCTACGCGCCGATCCGGCCGGGCACCGACATTGCGTTCCTGTCGGGTGTGATGCGCTACCTGTTGGGCAACAACAAGATCCACGCCGACTACGTCAAGGCCTACACCAACGCCTCGTACATCGTGAAGGAAGGCTTCGGCTTCAACGACGGGCTGTTCACCGGCTTCGACGAAGCGAGGAAGACCTACGTCGATCGCTCGTCGTGGGACTACGAGTTCGACGAGCAGGGCATGGTCAAGGTGGACGATACGCTGCAGAACCCCCGGTGCGCGATGAATCTCCTGAAGGCGCACGTCGAGCGCTACACGCCCGAGATGGTGGAGCGTATCACCGGCACGCCCAAGGCGAAGTTCCTGCAGATCTGCGAGATGATCGCCTCGACCTCGACGCCCGATCGCACGATGACGTCGATGTACGCGCTGGGCTGGACGCAGCACACGACGGGCGCGCAGAACATCCGCTCGATGGCCATGATCCAGCTCCTTCTGGGCAACATGGGCATGCCGGGCGGCGGCGTGAACGCCCTGCGCGGCCATTCCAACGTGCAAGGCATCACCGACCTCGCGCTGCTCTCGACCTCGACGCCGGGCTATCTCGTCCTGCCGACCGACAAGGAAGCGACCTACGACGACTACATGAAGTCGAGGCGCTTCAAGCCGCTCCGGCCGGGCCAGACGAGCTTCTGGCAGAACTACGAGAAGTTCTTCGTCAGCCAGCAGAAGAGCCTCTTCGGCAACGCCGCGACCAAGGACAACAACTGGGCCTACGACTACCTGCCGAAGTTCGATGCGAGCTACGACGTCCTGAAGATGGTCGACATGATGGCGGCCGGCCAGATGAACGGCCTGTTCTGCCAGGGCCTCAACATCCTGATGGCGGCACCCAACAAGACCAAGGTCGCGTCGGGCCTGGCCAAGCTCAAATGGCTGGTGAACATCGACCCGCTGCAGACCGAGACGTCGCGCTTCTGGGAGAACCACGGCGAGTACAACAACGTGGATCCGAAGGCGATCCAGACCGAAGTGTTCCAGCTGCCGGCCTCGACCTATGCCGAGGAAGAGGGCAGCGCCACCAATTCCAGCCGCGTGATCATGTGGCACTGGAAGGCGGTGGAAGGGCCGGGCGAGTCCAAGAGCGACATCGAGATCGTGTCGCTCCTGCGCAACAAGCTGGCGGCGCTCTATGCCAAAGAAGGTGGAACCTTCCCCGACCCGATCGTCAAGACGACCTGGGCCTACAGCAAGCCCGACAATCCCGATCCGGCCGAGATCCTGAAGGACATCAACGGCTATGCGCTCGAGGATCTCCCGGACCCGGCGGATCCGAACAAGGTCCTGCTCGCCAAGGGCAAGCTGCTGCCTAGCTTTGCCTTGATGCGCGACGACGGCAAGACGTCGGGCGGCATGTGGATCTACACCGGCGTCTATACCGAGGCCGGCAACATGTCGATGCGTCGCGACGCCAGCGATCCGACCGGGCTTGGCATCCATCCCAACTGGGGCTTCTCCTGGCCGGCCAACCGGCGGGTGCTCTACAACCGCGCCTCGGCCGATCCGAACGGCAAGCCGTGGAGCGAGCGCAAGAAATACCTGTACTGGGATGGTGCGAAGTGGACCGGTGGCGACGTGCCTGACTACGGCCCGGCGGTCGCGCCGGACAAGAACGTCGGTCCGTTCATCATGAACCAGGAGGGCACCGCGCGCCTGTTCGCCCGCGCCGCCATGCCCGACGGCCCGTTCCCCGAGCACTACGAGCCGATGGACGCCTACATTGCCAATCCGCTGCACCCCAAGGTCAGCACCAATCCGGCGGTGCGGGTGTTCGCGTCGGACGCCAAGTCGTTCGGCACGCCCGACAAGTTCCCGATCGTGGCGACGAGCTATCGGCTGGCCGAGCACTTCCACTACTGGACCAAGAACGTGCACGACAACGCCGTGCTGCAGCCGGAGATGTTCGTCGAGATCGGCGAGCGTCTGGCCAGGGCCAAGGGCATTGCCGATGGCGACTGGGTCGAGATCTCGAGCCAGCGCGGTGCGATCAAGGCCAAGGCCTGCGTCACCAAGCGCATCCGGCCGATCATGGTCGACGGCAAGCCGTGCGACATGGTCGGCCTGCCGATCCACTACGGCTTCGTCGGCCTTGCCCGCAAGTCGCAGCCGGTCAACACGCTGACGCCCTCCGTCGGCGACGCCAGCGCCCAGACGCCCGAGTTCAAGGCGTTCCTGGTTGACGTCAAGAAAACCACGCCGCCGGCTGCCCAGCCGGCCACGGTTTAGGGGGAGGGGGAAATGTCCGTACTGCAAGCCCTCGACCTTCGCCGCCGCTCGGCCTCTTCGGTGCCGGCGCCTGCCGCCGGCAAGCCCGCCGCCGTCGAGGTCACCAAGCTGATCGATGTCTCCAAGTGCATCGGCTGCAAGGCCTGCCAGGCGGCATGCCTGGAGTGGAACCAGCTCGAGCAACCGATCGGAGTGACCGACGGCACCTACAACAACCCGACCGATCTCACGCCCGCCTCGTTCACGGTGATGCGCTATACCGAGTACGAAAACGGCGAAAATCTCGAATGGCTGATCCGCAAGGACGGCTGCATGCACTGCGACGACCCGGGCTGCCTGAAAGCCTGCCCCTCGCCGGGTGCGATCGTGCAGTACACCAACGGCATCGTCGACTTCGTCTCGGATAACTGCATCGGTTGCGGCTATTGCGTGAAGGGCTGCCCCTTCAACATCCCGCGCATCTCCAAGGCCGACAGCAAGGCCTACAAGTGCACGCTGTGCTCCGACCGCGTCGTGGTCGGCCAGGCGCCGGCCTGCGCCAAGTCCTGCCCGACCCAGGCGATCGTGTTCGGCACCCGGACGGAGATGATGGCCCATGCCGACAAGCGCATCGCCGACCTCAAGTCGCGCGGCTACAAGAACGCCGGCCTGTACAATCCGCCGGGCGTCGGCGGCACGCACGTCATGTACGTGCTGCATCACAGCGACAAGCCGTCGCTCTACTCCGGCCTGCCCGACAATCCGCGCATCAGCCCGCTGGTCGGCGTATGGAAGGGGGTCATGAAGCCGATCTCGCTCGCGGTCATCGCTTTCGCCGGCGCATTCGGACTGGTGCACTACATCACCAAGGGGCCGAACCGGGTCAGCGAGCACGACGAGGAAGAGGCCTCCCGGCTCGAACGAAGCAAGGGAGCCTGACCGTGGAAGCCAAGCCCGTCAGCCGCTACACGACGGCCGCGCGCATCAACCACTGGATCACCGCGGTGTCGCTGATCCTGCTGGCTCTGAGCGGTCTCGCGCTGTTCGATCCCGTGCTGTTCTTCCTGACCGGCCTGTTCGGCGGCGGCCAGCTCACGCGCATCATCCATCCCTGGATCGGCGTCGTGCTGGCGGTGAGTTTCCTGGGACTATTCATCCGTTTCTTCGCGCTCAACTTCTGGAACCGTGACGACACGCTGTGGATGAAGAACCTCGGAAAGGTGATCAACAACAAGGAGGAGGGCCTGCCCGAGCTCGGCAAGTACAATGCCGGCCAGAAGCTCGTCTTCTGGGGCCAGTCGATCCTCATCCTGGTGCTGTTCTGCAGCGGCATCGTGATGTGGGACGCGTATTTCGCCAGCGACTTCTCGATCGACCAGAAGCGGCTTGCCGCGGTGGCCCATGCGCTGTGCGCGATCGCCGCCATCCTGATCTGGATCGTGCACGTCTATGCCGCCATCTGGGTGAAGGGAACCTTGCGCGCCATGACCCGTGGCTCGGTGTCCGGCGGCTGGGCCTGGAAGCATCACCGCAAGTGGTTCCGTCAGGAAGTCGGCAAGCCCTGAGCAGCGACAGTCCTCGGTTCCCCAGCACGGCTTACGGCGAGAATACGCTTGGCGAGATCGCCGAGGCCGATCCCGTTCGCCTGCCCGACCTTTCGACAGTGTTCCGCCGCCGCGCCGAGCGACTCGGCGTGCTTGCCGACGGTCATGAGCTCGAGAGCTTCCTGCGGCTGATTGCGTCGGTTTGTTTGGCCCAGCACGCTGCCTTGGCCGGTCTGCCGCCCGGCTCGCTGCCCGGCCCGGCGCAGATCGCCAAGGCGCGGCTCGCCCGGCAGGCGCCGCTCGATCCAGGCTCGTTGCGGCGCGATTCGAGCTGGCGGGTGGCGCTCGAGCGCATCCTTGCCGAGGTCGATGGCAAGCTCTTGCCCACGCCTGGGCAGGCGGCGCGCGCGGCGCTGCAGAGTGCGGGCGAGGCCGAGCTCGAGGGCCTGGCCGACCGCTTTCTCGGCGGCGACGTGGCATCGGCCGATGCGGCCAAGCTGGTGTTCGTAGCGGCGGCCCTCCAGGTCGCCTGGACACGCATGGCGGCGTTGATCGACAAGACCGATCTCGATCCACGCATCGTCGATTCCGGCCAGTGCCCGGTCTGCGGCTCGACGCCGATTGCCGGCATCGTGGCGCCCGGCGGCACCAAGTTCGGCCACCGCCATCTGCACTGTTCGCTCTGTGCAGCCGCCTGGCGCTACGTCCGCGCCCGCTGCGTGCACTGTGGCACCACTGACAAGATCTCGTCGCGACAGATCGCCGGTACATCCTACCTGCGTGCCGAATGCTGCGAGAGCTGCAAGGGTTACTCCAAGGTCTTCTACCTCGAGAGTGCCAAGCCGCTCGAGCCGATGGCCGATGACCTGGCCTCGCTCGGTCTCGACCTGATGGTGGGCGAGGAGGGATACGCGCGTTCGCCCAATCCCTTCGTGCTGGGCGTCATGGAGCAGCCGGCGGGCTGAGTCATGCGGCTGTTCCCCAGGATCTGGCGTGCGGAGCGTCGACTGCAGCAGGCACTCGCGGACTGGAATGCCGGCAACTACGGCGCGGCGCTCGATCTGTGGGCGCCGCTCGCGCAAGCGGGCGTAGCACGGGCGCAAAGCAACATGGGGGCGGCCTTCCTCGAAGGACGCGGCGTGGCGCGCGATCCGGAGAAAGCCATGTCCTGGCTTCGTCTGGCCGCCGGGCAGGGCGACGCGGGCGGGCAGCGCAATCTTGCCCTCTGCTACTACGAAGGCTGGGGGGTGGCGCAGGATCAGGCGGAGGCGGCGCGCTGGTACGAGAAGGCAGCCGAGCAGGACGATGCCGATGCCGAGGACATGCTGTCCTGGATGAAGCTCGTCGGGGGCGGCTGTCCGCAGGACTATGAGGGCGCTCGCCTGTGGGCCGAGAAGGCCGCCGCGCATGGCCGCGCCGGCGCCATGGCACGCCTGGGCGATATCCATCACAACGCGCTCGGGGTCGAGCCCAATCCCGAGCTTGCTGCGCAATGGTGGCAACGCGCCGCGTTGCTCGGCCATGCCGAGGCCCAGGTCATGCTGGGCGCGGCGTACCTCGCCGGCCGCGGCGTCGAGCGTGACGTAGTCGAGGCGCTGCATTGGCTGCTGCGCGGCGAGGCGGGTGGCGCGGGCGAACTCGCGACCGGCTTCCTGCGCGAAGCGCGTGCCCATGCCAAGCCCTCGCAGCGCGCCGAAGCCGAGCGGCGCGCGAGCGAACCCTTGCCGTGATAGGTTCGTGATATGCCGAGCGCGACTGAAGACCTGCTCGCCCGCCTGAAGGCCGATTGCACCGCCG
>CAZHQA010000084.1:0-17669 GCA_964533955.1 uncultured Reyranella sp.
CGGCGGATCGGGGCTGATGCGATCGACTTGGGGCCAGAGTCGCGCCTCTTCCGACGCTCGCGCGCTCGGCGGCGGCCCTCTTGATTGCGTCCCTCTCGGGCGAGGGCTAAGGGGGATTTCCAGGGCAGAGAAGATCCTCGTCCCGATCATGATCCAGGAGGCGGCGATCCCGCTATGGAGAAGCTTGAGTGAAACGTTCTCCCAAATGGCCTCGAGCCAGCGTCGGTCTTGCGTCGAGATTCGTCGACGGCTCGGCAGCGGCACGTCGGAAGCCGCCGGTGTTTCCGGCTCGAAAGCCGCTCCCGGCCGTCGCGCTGAGAGGTGACGCAGCTGCCAAGGCAATTTGCGCCGTAGTTCGCCGCATTCCTTGCGGTTGGGTGGCAACCTACGGGCAGGTCGCCACGATGGCCGGCATGCCGAGACGAGCCCGCCTTGTCGGCCGGGTGCTTCAGCACCTCGACTCGGCGACGAACGTCCCGTGGCACCGTGTCGTCAACGCCAAGGGCGAAGTGTCGTTCAGTCTCTCCCGCAATGGCG
The DNA here is from genome assembly GCA_964533955.1 of uncultured Reyranella sp. Lineage (GTDB taxonomy): Bacteria > Pseudomonadota > Alphaproteobacteria > Reyranellales > Reyranellaceae > Reyranella. Next base: position 538 of record CAZHQA010000084.1, read on the forward strand.
GGGATATTCTCCAGCGACGCCTGCTGGAGAAGGAAGGCATCGAGTTCGACGACAGGAACCGCCTGGATCTGGAGCGCAATCGCTGGCTGGACTGAACTGGAAGCTGCCGAGGATCGAGGCAACGAAATTGTTTCCTTACCTCCCGGGACGCGCGAAATTCGTCACATGACAAAATCCGTGATTGGCGATTCCCCCAGGCGTCGCGAGGATCAGCGCTTCGTGACGGGTCGTGGCCTCTATCTCGACGATCTTCCCTTCGAGAAGCTCGCTCGTGCCGTCTTCCTGCGCTCGCCGCATGCCCACGCGTTGATCCGATCGATCGATGCCGCTGTTGCGAGGAGAGCCCCGGGCGTGCTGGCCGTGCTGACGGCCCGTGACGCAAAGGCCGACGGACTGAAGCCGCTGCGCCCCTATGTCGAGGCCAATGTGCAGACCGGCGAGCCCTTCATTTTCGATGAGCAGCCGTTGCTCGCCGAAGACAAGGTCCGCTTCGTGGGCGAGACGGTGGCAATGGTCGTCGCTGAAACGCTCGCGCAGGCCCTCGACGCCGCCGAGCTGATCGAGGTCGAGTACGAATCCTTGGCGGCGGTCACTCGTGCGGGCGCGGCGGCCGCTCCCGGAGCGCCGCAACTCTCGCCCCGGGTGCCGGGAAACATCTGCATGGATTGGAAGACGGGAGACGTCGGGGGAGCCGATGCCGCCTTTGCTCGCGCCGCTCATGTCGTCACCCTCGAGCTCGACAACCACCGCGTCACCACCAATCCGATCGAGGCGCGCGGTTCGGTCGGCTCGTTCGATCCGGCGAGCGGCCGATACACGCTGCACATCTCGAGCCAGAACATCCACAACAACCGCGACCATGCGGCCCGCGCCCTCGGCGTAGAACCCAAGGACGTGCGCTTCATCGCACCCGATGTTGGCGGCGGCTTCGGCGCCAAGAACTTCATCTACGTCGAGCACGTCCTGGTCGCCTGGGCGGCCCGCAAAGTGGGCCGGCCGGTCAAGTGGATCGCCACGCGCAGCGAAGTATTTCTCGCCGACCATCCCGCGCGCGACATGCAGGCAACGGCATCGCTGGCGCTGGACGAATCGGGCAAGTTCCTGGCGCTCCGGGTCGAAAGCGCGGCCAATGTCGGCGCCTATCTGGCGGCTGTCGGCGGCGGTGTTCCGACTTACCAGTTCCTGCACCTGCAGGGCACGGTCTATCGCATTCCGTCGATTGCGCTGCGCATGCGGGTGGTTCTCTCCAACACCACGCCGATCGGCGTCATGCGCGGACCGGGCTTCGCCGAGTCCGTGAACATCATGGAGCGGCTGATCGATAGCGCGGCGCTGCAATGCGGCCTCGACCGTATCGAGCTCAGGCTCATGAACATGGTCCCGGCACGCGACATGCCGATGACGAATTCCCTGGGTTTCGAGGTCGACAGCGGCGCCTTTCCCGAGACCTTTGCCAAGGCGCTCGAGCACGCCGACGTGGCGGGATTTGCCGGGCGCCGCCGGCAAAGCGAGGCGCGCGGCCTGAGGCGCGGCCTGGGCTTCGCCTATCACATCAAGGGCACTGGCGGCTCGCCGCAGGAGAATGTCGACGTCCGCTTCGAGGCCGACGGCACCGTGTCGTTGATCACCGGCACGCAGCACATCGGCCAGGGCCACGAGACGACGTTCCCGCAGATCCTCGCCGATCGCCTGGGGGTGCCCAACGACCTGATCAGGCTGCGTCAGGGCGACACCGACCTCATTGCCATGGGCGGCGGCCACGGCAGCTCGCGCGCCACGTACATGGGAGGCACCGCGATCTGGCGCGCGTCGGACGAGATCATCAGGAAGGGCCTCGCCCTTGCGGCGGAGGCCCTCGAGGCGAGCGAAGGCGACATCAGGTTCGAGGAGGGACGCTTCGTGGTGTCGGGCACCGATCGCGCCGTCGGGCTTCTCGACCTGGTGCCGCGTGGCCGCGAGAAAGGCGAGCCGCTCGACACGTATCATTTCTGGACGCGCAAGCACCTCACCTTTCCCAACGGCGTGCACGTCGTGGAGGTCGAGGTTGACGCCGAGACGGGCCGCGTCACGCTCGAACGCTACAGCGGCGTCGACGACTACGGGGTCATGGTCAACCCGATGATCGTCGCCGGCCAGGCGCACGGCGCGATGGCGCAGGGCATCGGCCAGGCCTTGCTCGAGCGGTCGAACTACGATCCGGACTCGGGGCAGATGCTGGCCGCAACCTTCATGGACTACGCCATGCCTCGCGCCGACGATCTGCCGTCGTTCGAACTCCGCTTCAATCCGACACGCTGTACGACCAATCCGCTGGGCGTGAAGGGCTGCGGCGAGGCGGGCGCGATTGCCGCCTTCCCCGCCATAGCCAACGCCATCCTCGACGCGCTGGCACCGCTCGGCGTCAGGCAGTTCGAGGGGCCGGCCAGCCCCTGGCACATCTGGCAAGCGATCGCCGAGGCGAAATAGCCCCGGCGGTGTCGGCCAAAAGTCGGGTCGCTGTCGGGGCCGTGACGTGGTCCAATGATATTTCCGCCGCCATTCTTCGCCCATGCCTGACGCCTCCCCGCTGTTGATCCAGAAGCTGCGCCTGCAGCGGGGCTGGTCGCAGGAACAGCTTGCGGAGCTCACGGGCCTCAGCGTTCGGACGATCCAGCGCATCGAGCGCGGGCAGACGCCGAGTGCGGAGTCCCTCAAGGCGCTCGCCGCAGTGCTCGAAGTCAACTTTGGCGCACTGCGAGAGGCGCACATGTCCCCACCCGAGACTCCGGCGCTCGATCCGCCGCCCGCGAAGCAGAACATCAGCGCGGACGAAGCGCTCGCGCTGGCACGCGTGCGCAGGATCAAGGGCTTCTACTGGCACGTCGTCGAATACGTCGTGATCGTGGGCTTCCTCGCGGTCGTCAACCTGCTGACGTTTCCGCGCTACTTCTGGGCCGGCTGGGTCGCCATCTCCTGGGGCCTGGGCCTGGCGCTGCACGGCCTGCGGGTCTTCGACAGGATCCCTTTCCTGAACGCCGAGTGGGAGAAGCGGACCGTCGAACGGTATCTGGGGCGAAAGCTTTAGCCGTCAGTCCGCCGCAGTCGACCCGTCATGGAAACCTTCAAAGCGCCGGGTTCTCCCGATCCTCGTCGGGCCGATGGAACACCAGCACCACGACGACCGAGGACAGCGACAGGGCGGCCATCAGCAGGAAGCCGTCGGTGAACGAGCCGCGCAGGTCGAGCACCCAGCCGGTGATGACCGGAGCGAGGAAGCCCGAGACGGCGAAGGCGAAGTCCATGATGCCGAGCGCGGTCGCCGCGCGGCGCGGAACGATGTCGACGGTCACGGCATAGTAGGCGGCGTTGGCGCCCATCGAGGCGGCGACCGCGACGGTGATGCCGGCGATGGCAATCGCCAGATCGTGGGTGAGCGCCACCGGCAGCACGGCAAGGGCTGCGACGAGCTGCGTGCCGGCGATCAGCCAGGAACGGGCAATGCGCAGGCGGCCGGTGGTCTTGAGCAGTCGATCCGACCAGCGTCCCATCAGGCCGAGCATGACGGTGGCGGCCAGCCAGGGCAGCACGGTGAACAGGCCGACGGCCTTGAGGTTGAGGCCATAGGCGCGCTCGAGGTAGCTCGGCAGCCAGCTCATGAAGAAGAACAGGAAATAGCCGAAGACGAAGAATGCCCAGGTGTTGGCGAGCAAGGTGCGATTGGTCAGCAATGCCTTGAGCATGCGCGCCTCGGGCCACGACTTCGACGTGCCGTGCGCCGGACTCGATATTGCTTCGGGCCCGGTCCTGATGTGCGCCAGCTCGGCCGGGTTGACGAATCGGCTGTTGGCCGGATCGTCGCGGAACAGCACGAACCACAGCGGCACCCAAAGGACCGAAAGCGCGAACAGCACGCCGAAGCTCATCCGCCAGTCGAGCCGGGCCAGCAGCTCGGTGACGACGGGCCCGCCGACGGCGAGCGCCAGCGGCACGGCGAGCAGGGCGTTGGCCAGGGCGGTCGCGCGCTCGTGCGGCGACAGCCAGTGGCTGACCGCGCCGGTGAGGGCGGGGAAGTTCGGTCCTTCCGACACGCCCAGCAGCACGCGCGCGGCATAGAGCACCGCGAAGCCGCCGGCCAGCGCCGTGGCGCCGATCGACAGGCTCCACAGCAGGGCGGCGACGGTGAGCACCAGGCGCGCGCCGTAGCGATCGACGGCGAGGCCGCCGATCAGGGTGGTGACGGCGTAGCCCAGCCCGAAGGCGCCGAGGATCGCGCCGGTATCGACAGGCGACAGGTGAAGGTCGCGCTGCATAAGCGGAATGGCATAGGAGATGGCGGCCCGGTCGACGTAGTTCACCACCGTGATGGCGAACAGCAGGAAGACGATGAACCAGCGGAAGCGGGTGGGCGTCATCGCGGCATCATGAGCGCAGCCGCGCGGGTTCCGGCAGTCGACGAAGATCGCGCCACTTGCGCTCTCGCAACCAAGCGCTCAATGGCGCGTCCCCGGCCAATCAACGCGGCACCGTCATCGCCGCGAGGCGGCTGACGTCGTCGAGGCGTTCGAGCGACCACACCGCATCGATCAGCGGCTGCACGTCGTGGCCCGGCCGCCAGCTCGCGGCTTCCGTCCTGAGCTTGTCCTCGATCTCGCGGTCCTTCAGCGGATTGGCGGCGCTGCCCCGTGCGGCGCGGGTGGCCACGGCGTGCTTCTTTCCGTCCCTGGTCCAGATCTCCATGTCGACGGCGATGGTGGTGAGGCCGGCATCGGCGGCAACCTCGATGAGGCGGCGCGTCGCGCTCACGGCCGGATCGGCGACGCAGGCGTCGGTGAACTGGGCGAGTCCCGCCTTGCCCTGGACCAGCGCGGCGGCGACGGCGTGCTGCAGGCTCACCTGGCTTTCGCGGCCGGCGGCGATGTCGGGGCGATCGGTTCGCTGCAGGAGCAGCGGATTGCCCCGGATCGCGACCTTTTCGACGACCGCCTGCGGATGGTCGCGCCGCCAGTCGAGCGCGCAGTCGAGAAGGGGATGGATCACGAAGCCGCAGGGATAGGGCTTGAGCGAGTTGTTGGCGACCTCCCAGCTCTGGCCCAGGCCGTCCATGAGCGCAGCCCAGTTCGGCGGCTCGCCCATGGCGGCGAGGAAGCCCTGCGCGCCGGCGATCGGCTCGGCCGGCCCTTCGAAGCCCCTGTCGGCGAGCAGTGCCGACAACAGTCCGTTGCGCGCCGCATTGCCGACGCTGACGCTCTTGGCCGGCCAGCCCAGGCACTCGCAGAGGCCGGACGACTGGGTCGATGCCGTGCCCAGCGCCCAAACGATCTGCCGGTCGGAGAGGCCGAGCAGCTTCGCCGCGCCCGCCGCCGCGCCGAATACGCCGCAGGTCGAGGTGATGTGCCATCCCTTGGGGTAATGGCCGGGCGACACCGCGGCGCCGACCCGGCACTCGATCTCGAAGCCCAGGACGAAGGCGAGCAGCAGCTGCTCGCCGCTGACCGGCCGCAATTCGCCGAGCGCCAGCAGGGCGGGCGCGAGCGGCGCGGTCGGGTGCACGACCGTCGGCAGATGCGTGTCGCAGTAGTCGAAGACGTTGGCGCCCGCGGCATTGAGAAAGGCCGCGTTGAGCGCGTCGATGCGCTCGCTGCGGCCGACGATGGTCGCCTGCTTGCCGCCCGAGAACTCGGCCAGTGCTTTCAGCGCCATCTCAACCGGGCTGGTCCTGCAGCCGGCCAGGGCCACGGCGAAGAAGTTCAACAGCGCGCGCTTGGCCTCGTGCCGCGCCGAATCAGGAATGTCGTCCCACCGCGTCGTCGAGACGAAACGGGCGAGCGTCTCGGTGACGCCGGGCCTTGGCTGCATGATGCCTTCCTTCTTGTCGCGCTGATCGCTCGGGATTGAGCTCTAGGCCGCCTGCTCGAGTGTCGAGGCGATGTCGCGCGTGGTGACCCGGCGCAGATCGCGTACCTTGGTCGTGTCGAACGGCCGCGCGCGATGCATGGTGCAGCGATTGTCCCAGATGACGAGATCGCCCTCGTGCCATTTGTGGGCGTGCACGAACCTTGGCCTGGTGGCGTGCTCCATCAACTCCATCAGCAGCAGCCGCCCGTCGGGCACCGACATGCCTTCGATGTGCGAGGCGTGAGCGGCCAGATAGAGCGTCTTGCGATGCGAGCCGGGATGGGTGCGTACGACGCGCTGCGGCACCGGAGGCAGCGCGGCCTGCTCCTCGGGCGTGTATCTGGACTTGTCGACGTCGAGCTGGCTGCGCGAATGCCAGATCGAATGGATGGCGACGAGGCCCTCCAGCCTCGCCCGGGTGGCAGCGTCGAGCGCGTCGTAAGCCGCGCGCATGTCGGCGAACTCGGTGTCGCCGCCCTCGTCGGGAATGACATGGGCGTAAAGCAGCGACAGCGCACCCGGGATGGCGCGGAACGAGGCGTCGGTGTGCCACAGGCGATTGGCCAGCCAGTCGAGCCGGCGCCGCGCATTGACCTCCAGCACCTTGCCGTCGCCGTCGAGATTGGAAATGTCGGCGATCTCGGTGCGCTCCAGCCGGTGCTTGATGCCCTGGTGCCGCGCGCGCTGGGCTGACGACTGGATGGGCCCCAATTGTGCCGAGAAATCGATCTGCTGGGCGTCGGTCAGTTTCTGGTCGTGGAACACGACGACCGCGTATCGATTGATCGCATCCTCGATGGCGCCGCGATCGGCCGGCTCGAGTGGCCGGGCAAGGTCGATGCCGGAGATTTCGGCCATGAAGTCGGGCCGCAGTGGCGTCACTGTGATGCTCATAACCGCCTCCAGCGGCTATAGTATCGAGATCGCCATCTTCTTCCAGGAAACGCCATGTCGCAAACCGTCAGACTCGCCCTGCTCGACGATTACCAGAAGGTTGCCATGCGCATGGCGGATTGGGACCGCCTGAAGAAACGCGGCGTCGAGATCACGGTGTTCCACGAGCCGTTCAAGTCGGTCGACGATGCGGCCAGCAAGCTCGCGCCGTTCGACGTCCTGGGCCTGTTGCGCGAACGCACGGCGTTCCCGCGTGCCCTGATCGAGAAGCTGCCGAACCTCAAGTTCATGGTGCTGACCGGGGCGCGCGCGGCGAGCCTCGACGACAAGGCCGCCGCCGAGCGTGGCATCCCGATATCGACCACCGGCGGAGGCGGCTCCAACGCGCCGACGGCCGAGCTCGGCTGGGCGCTGCTGATGATGTGCGCGCGCGATCTCGCCAAGGCCGAGCGCCTGGCGCGGACAGGCAAGTGGCATGACGGCATCGAGCAGGCGGTCGTCCTCGAGGGCAAGCGGCTCGGCGTTCTCGGCCTCGGCAAGCTGGGCAGCCGCGCCGCCGCCTACGGCAAGGCCTTCGGCATGGAGGTCGTGGCGTGGAGCCAGAACCTCACGCCGGAGAAGGCGGCGGCAGGCGGAGCCAAGTACGTCAGCAAGGACGAGCTGCTCTCGACGTCCGACTTCGTGTCGATCCATCTCGCGCTGTCGGACCGCACGCGCGGCCTGATCCAGGCGGCCGACCTCGCCAAGATGAAGAAGACCGCGATCCTGGTGAATACCTCGCGCGGTCCGATCGTCGACGAGGCGGCGCTGCTTGCGGCCCTCAAGAACCGCACCATCCTGCATGCCGGCCTCGACGTCTACGACAAGGAGCCGCTGTCGGCCGACCATCCCCTGACCAAGCTCGACAACGTCACGCTGATTCCGCACCTGGGCTACGTTGTTGAAGACGCCTACCGGCATTTCTATGCGGGGACGATCAAGAACGTCGAGGCCTGGCTGGACGGCAAGCCGATCAACGTCCTCAATCCGGACGCCTTGAAAAAGTGAACTCGAATGTCGATTCCCGCCGGGCTGGAACGTCGATGAGGTGACGGGATAGGCCGTCGTCACCCAAGGAGACCGAGATGGCTCAATACATGCTGCTGCTGCACCAGGTCCCCAACTACAACATGGACCTGCCGCGCGAGAAGATGCTGGAGATGACCAAGCGCTACATGAGCTGGGCTCAGGGCCTGGGCGCCAAGGGCAAGCTCGCGGGCGGCGAGAAGCTGACGGCGGGCGGCGTGCGCCTGGTGAAGGTCAAGGACGGCAAGCCGGTGGTCAGCGACGGGCCTTATGCCGAGCTCAAGGACGTGGTCGGCGGCTACTTCGTGATCGAGGCCCAGGATCAGGCCGAGGCCGAGGCGATCGCCAAGGACTGCCCTCACGTGGCGCTCGCCGCGACGAACTGGATCGAGATCCGGCCGATCGAGAGCATGGCCGAGGCACGGGCGGCCGCGAGCTGAGCTTGTCGGACGGCCGCGTCTACCGGCTCGTCGATTCGCTTGCCCGCGATTCGACGAGCCGGCTGGTCGCGGCACTGGCGCGGCGGTTGGGCGCGGCCCGCATCGCCGTCGCCGAGGATGCCGTGCAGCATGCGTTGGTGCAGGCGCTGTCGTTGTGGCCGTTCAAAGGCGTGCCTGAGCGGCCCGAGGCCTGGCTCGCAGCGGTGGCCCGAAATCGGGCGCTCGACCTGCTGCGCGGCGAGGCGCGCCGCGCAGCGCTCGCCGAGGAGCTGGTTCCGTTGGCCAACCCTACTGCCGAAAACGAGGGTCGCTTCGACCGCGAACTGAATGACGACGAACTCGCACTTCTGTTCGCCGTCTGCCATCCCGCCCTGTCGCCTGAGATGCGCGTGACCTTTGCGCTCAAGACGGTGTGTGGCCTCACCGTGCCGCAGATCGCGGCGGGCCTGCTGAGCGAGCCAGCCGCGGTCGCCCAGCGCCTGGTGCGCGCGCGCCGGCAGCTCGAGTCGGTCGATGTCGAAATCGAACCGCCGCCGCCCGAGGCGCTGCCCGGGCGCGCCGAGACCGTGCGCACCGCGCTCTACCTGATGTTCAACGAAGGCTATTCCGCCTCGTCAGGCGAGGTCCTGGTGCAGCCCGAGTTCTGTGTCGAGGCGGTGCGGCTCGCCCGGGCACTCGCTGCCCATCCCATGACCATGAGCCCGGCGAGCGATGCGCTGGCTGCCTTGCTGGCGCTTACCGCGGCGCGCCTGCCGACCCGGGTCGGCCCCGATGGCGTGGCACAGCTTCTCGAGGATCAGCCGCGCGCTGAATGGGATCGCGGCCTGATCGCGCTTGGCCTCGCTCATCTCGAGCGTTCGGCGCGGGGCGACGAATTGACCGTGTGGCACCTGCGTGCCGAGATCGCGGCGATCCATGCCATGGCGCCGAGCACTGTGGAGACCGACTGGTCGCGCATCGTCGGCCTCTACGACAGCCTGCTCACGGTCGATCCATCGCCGGTGGTGCGGCTCGCGCGCGCCGTGGCAGTCGGCCGGGCCGACGGACCGGCGGCGGGTCTCGCGGCGGTGCCCGATATCGACGGCAGCCCCTACGCCGAAGCGGCGCGCGGCGTGTTCCGGGCGGAATTGGGACAGTGCGACGAGGCGCGTACTCACTTCGAGAAGGCGATGGCGCTGGCGCGTACCGAGCCTGAGCGCCGTTTGATGGAAAAAAGACGCTCCTCCCCGCTTTGACGAGCCGCCTACGCCGGCCGGGACGCCGCTTCGACGGCGATCGAAGCCGCAACAGGCACATTCCGCTCGGCTGATTCCAGCCGAGCGGGATATGCTCTAGAGAGGTCGCGAATGCAGGTGATGCGGCAGTCGCTCTTCGGGGAGTTTCTTGCACAGCGACGAAATTTCGGACGTGGAGCTGGTCGACCGGGTTGTTCGCGGTGACCCGGGCGCGTTCCGGCAATTTTACGAGCGGCACGGCCAGTTGATCTATGCCTGCATCCGCAGGCGGGCGAATGCGGCTGATGTCGACGATGTGTTCCAGGCGTTCTTCGAGCGGCTGATGGCAAAGGAATTCAGGCCTTTGCACCTGTGGCAGAGGGGAACAGCGCTTCCGGTCTACCTGGCGAAGGTGGTGCGAAACTTCGTCATCGATTTCTACCGAGCCAGGCGGTCCCGCGAAGAGCCCATCGGGGGGGCGGCGGAAATCGAAGCGCTTTTGGACCCTCAGGAAGAGACGCTATCCCTCCAGAGTCACCTGAACGAGCTGCGGCGTCTCGGCATTCGGGCCTGGGCGGCGCTCGACAAGCGCGATCGGGCAATGATTTGTGACCGATTTCACAGGGATCGCGGGAATGACGAGATCGCGGCGCGCTTCCAACTTGCCCCAGGGGCTGTGAGGACCGCTTTGTCCCGGGCCCAGGCGCGCCTGCTCAGCCGGTTGAAAGCCCTGGCCCCGGAATTCTTTCCCGATTCGGTGTAACGAATGAGGGCCGGATATCGCCTTTCAATCGAATGGCACGGCTGGAAAGCTTCCCAGCCGGCCAGGATTCATGCGGAGTTATCGGGCAATGACTAGCGGGGCAGGCGCTGAAGAGGAAGACGGGTCGTCCCGCCGGAACCCGGCGCATGGGGATGACGCGAGCCTGATGGCTGCCTTGTTCAATCGCCGGCGGCAGTGGCTTCCTTTGTCTGCCGACCAGATCAGGATGGTCGACGAGTTTGCCGCCGGGCGGCTCGCCGGCGAGGCCGCATCCGCCGCCGAACGGCTGGTCCGGGAGAACGCCTTCGCCGCGGAGCGCGTCATGGAATGGCGTCTGCTGCAGCAGGCCAAGAGCAGTCCCGCGCCGCCGCGTGCCTTGACCGAGAGGATACTCAGACAGGCCGAGATGGCAGCCGAGCGTCGGTCGCCGACGAAGCGACCATTCCGCGCCGCGTTGCTGTCGTGGCGACTGGCCGGCGTTGCCGTGGTCGCCGTGGCTGCGGTGGTTGTGGCTGGTCAGTTGCTGCTAAGCCCGCTGCGCGGTCCGGGGACCGACACGGCAGAGTCGGAGCGAATGGCCACGGGACCGTCCATTCAGGTCGCTATGGCAACGATCGCAAACCGCGATCTTCTCCTCGAACCATCGGATGCGAAGCATCGTGGCGAACCAGGGCGCTCGTCGACGAACAACGCTGATGCTCGCAAGGCGCCCGAGGCAACCGAAAGGGTTGTCCCGCGGCTTTACGACATCGATGTGCCATCGGAGTTGCTTGCCGGTTGGATGGCGCGCGCCAGGACTGGTTCCCGGATCCCGCTGGCCGATTTGGCGCCGCTCGTCGGCAACCTCCAGGCCTTCGCCTCGTCGCAGAATGTCGCGATACTTTTCGATGAAGCCCTTCAAGGCAGGATTCCGGAACCGACCCCTCCCGGGATCCCGAAGCAGACGTCGATGACGCGACTGCGGGTCTACGATCTCAGGCAGCAACCCGCGGACGATCTCCTCAAGGGTATCGGTATCAAGACGACCCAAAGGCTCGCGCCCGGTTACTTCGTCACTTTCAGACCCTAGCGCGGTCCCGATCGATTCGGCTGATGCCAGCCGAGCGTGATGCGCTACAGGAACAGGACCAGTACGGATGGCCTCTCAGGCCACCAGGCCTCTGGTCCGATGTAGCTGCAAATTTGCAGTGCTATCGGGGCGTATCAGGCTTGATGCAAATAGTGAGGTTGGCGACTAACGCGTCCCCGCGGGCGGCGAGGGGGATTTTCCATTCTCGCCTTGACGATCGTGTAGGTCTCCCGGGCGAGTTCAAGCAGGGCCTCGATTTCGGTTCTGTCTTGTCTCTCGCTTGCCTCAGCAAGCTCGTCTTCCAGCTTTGCAATACCGTCAGCCAGCAGAACCAGGTCGCGCTCGCCCTTCATGATAGCCCCTTACATCCTCGCTCCTGTCTCTAAGACGATGAATTCGTGTGACCCGTTACACCTTGGTGAGGGATCCGAGCTCTTCCAATGGTTTTCGGCCCGTTGAGGCACCGTCGATCCAGCTGAAATGCCTGGATGGTCAGGTCCTGAACCGCAGCAGCAGGTGGTTGACGCCGTTCAGCTTGACGTAGAGGTCCTCGAACTGGGCGTAGAAGTCCTCCCACTGCGGCAAAGCGCCCTGCACGCCGAGCGACGTGTAGATCTCGGCGACCGAGCGCCGGCCGTCGATCTGGGAGACGATGCGGGCCGCCAGCGGCGGCAGCTGGGCCCGCCAGGGGAAGCCGTCGAGGTTGGCGACCAGCGGCGCGCCGGGCTGCAGGCCGGCGGCGAGCTTCTGGGCGTCCATGTCGCGCAGCACCGGGATCGCCTGCGTGTCCTCGGGCCGGGCCACCGTGTCGAAGCCCGCGCGCGTGGCATAGAAGACATGCGTGCGCAGATTGCCGGCGAGGCACTCGGTGAAGGCGGCGCGCTCGAGCAGCGGCAGCGAACTGGTCTGCCGCGCGATCACCGGGTCGCTCATGTAGGTCGCGGGCTCGTAGCGTACCGGCTCGAGGAAGGCCACGACTCGCAGCCCCGCATCGCTCGCCAGCGTGCCGATTTCCGGCACCGTGAAGGCGCGGTCGATGCTGTGCAGCAGCAGATCGTAGAGTCCGGGATCGCCGCCGGTGACATGGTCGTTGAGATAGGGATTGCGGCGGAACAGGTTGGTGGTCGGCAGGAACCGGATCAGCCGCTTGGCCATGGCGATGCGGTCCTCGGTCGCCATCGAGAGGGGCGCCAGGGTGCGCAACATCTCCTGCAGCGGATAGACGCCGGTGCGGCCGTATTCGCCGTACAGCATCACGCCGATGCCGCCTTCGGGTTCCAGGACGCTCGTCAGCGCCTTCATGCCGACCGACGGGTCGGGCAGGTGATGCAGCACGCCGGTGCAGTCGATGTAGTCGAAGCTGCCGATGCTCATGGTCGGCAGGTCGAGCAGGGAGCCGGTGAGGAAGCGGACGTTGCGCAGGCCGCGCGCCTTGGCGCGGGCCTCGCAGACCTGGCGCGAGGCCGTGGAGAGGTCGAGATACACCACCTCGCCGGGGCAGCGCCGGTCGACGAGCTGCTGGGCCAGCATGATGCAGGCATCGCCGGTGCCGCCGCCTGCGACGAGGGCGCGGAACGGCCGGTTGAAGTTGAGCCGGCCGGCGAACAGGTAGTGATTGACTTCGAGGATGTGGCTCGGTGTGCCGGTGATCAGGCGGACCGCTTCCTCTCGCGGATCGCGCGGCGGGTACGGTAGCGCCTCGTACTGGGCGCGAACGTCGTCCAGCGGCGAACTGCGCATTGTGGGCGGCACGGTCATTCTGGGCTGGTTCATGCTACAAATCGGCGGAGCATGAAAGGTTATTTCGGCATCGGTGTGGAAGGCATCAGCAAGGCGATGAATGTCGGCACCTTGTTCCGGACCGCCCATGCCTTCGGGGCGTCCTTCGTGTTCACGGTGCGGGCCCAGTACAATCGTCGCGAGGGCGGGCGCAGCGATACGTCCGACACGCCGCGCACCGTACCGACCTACCACTTCGCCGATCTGTCCACGTTCCGCCTGCCCGTCGGATGTCGGCTGGTCGGCATCGAGATCTCCGACGACGCGATCGAGATGCCGAGCTTCCGGCATCCGCGCCAGGCGGCCTATGTGCTGGGCGCCGAGCGCGAGGGCCTGTCGAGCGAGCTCCAGGCGGCGTGCGACTATCTGGTCAAGATCCCGACCCGCTTCTCGGTCAACCTGGGGGTCGCCGGTGCACTCGTTATGTACGATCGCCTGCTGACGCTCGGGCGCCACGCCCCCCGGCCGGTGGCGGAGGGGGCACCCACCGAAGCTGCCCCGCTGCCGGTATTCGGCGAGCCGATCTACAAGCGCAAGGAGCGGGCGCGCGCGCGGTTGCGATCGCGGCAATGAGTCGATGGCGCGTTGCCGCGGGCGCCGTGCTCGGCATCATGCTGGTTCAGGCGCTGGTCCTGCGCGCCATGGGCCGGGTCTGGATCTGCAGCTGCGGTACCGTGCGGCTGTGGGTGGGAGACATCTGGTCGTCCGAGCTCTCGCAGCAACTGTTCGACTGGTACACCGCCTCGCACATCGTGCACGGGATCCTGTTCTACGGGGCATTGCGGCTGCTGTTGCCGCGCGCACGGGTGCTGGCGCGGCTTGCCATCGCGGTCGGCATCGAGGCGACGTGGGAGATTGCCGAGAACTCGCCCTGGGTGATCGAAGCCTATCGCAGGCAGGCACTGGCGGCGGGCTATACCGGCGACAGCATCCTGAACTCGCTGATGGACAATGTTTCCATGATGACCGGCTTTACGCTGGCCTGGTGGTTGCCCTGGCGGGCGACGGTGGCGCTGGCCCTCGTGCTGGAGATCGGCGCGGCGGCCCTGGTGCGCGACAACCTGACCCTGAACGTCCTGAACTTCGTCCATCGCTTCCCTGCCATCGAGACCTGGCAATCGGGGGCCCAGCGCTAGCCTTGCGGAGCCGGGTCCGCGCGCCTATTTGAGGCCGTCCATGGCCCAACTGCCTACCGAGCCCGTGCAGATCGTGGAGCCGTTCCGCGGCCGCAACGACACGCGCCGCAACCTGGTCGGACTGTCGCGCGATGCGTTGAAGACCACGCTGAGCGAAGCCGGGCTCGAGCCGTTTCGCGCCCGGCAGATCTGGCAATGGATCTACTGGCACGGCGTCACCGACTTCGATCGCATGACCAACATCGCCCGGAAAACGCGCGAGCGATTGGCCGAGCTGTTCGTCATCGAGCGGCCGCAGATCGTGACCGAGCAGCGCTCGGTAGACGGCACGCGCAAGTGGTTGCTGCGCTTCCCCGACGGCAACGAGGCCGAGACGGTCAACATTCCCGAGGAGGATCGCGGCTCGGTCTGCGTGTCGAGCCAGGTCGGCTGTACGCTCACCTGCAGCTTCTGCCACACCGGCACCCAGCCGCTGGTGCGCAACCTGTTGGCCGCGGAGATCGTCGGCCAGTTCATGGTGGCGCGCGACAGCTACGGCGAATGGCCGACGCCGACCGAGACCACGCGCATGCTCTCCAACATCGTCATGATGGGCATGGGCGAACCCCTGTACAATTTCGACAACGTCGCCGCCGCGCTCAAGATCGTCATGGACGAGCAGGGCATCGCGCTGTCGCGCCGGCGCATCACGCTCTCGACCTCGGGCGTGGTGCCGATGATCCCCAAGGTCGGCGAGGCACTCGACGTCAATCTCGCGGTGTCGCTGCATGCGGTCAGCGACGAGGTGCGCGACACGCTGGTGCCGATCAACAGGAAGTGGCCGATCAAGGAGCTGCTGGAAGCGTGCGCGGCCTATCCCGGCGCGAGGAACAGCCGGCGCATCACCTTCGAGTACGCCATGCTGAAGGGCGTCAACGACGGCGACGCCGACGCGCGCGAGCTGGTGCGGCTGCTCGAGCCGATCCACGCCAAGGTGAACCTGATTCCGTTCAATCCCTGGCCCGGCGCACCCTACGAGTGCAGCTCCAACAATCGCATCCATCGCTTCGCCGAGATCGTGAACGACGGCGGCCTCAGTGCGCCGGTTCGCACGCCGCGCGGCCGCGACATCGCCGCCGCCTGCGGCCAGCTCAAGAGCGCCAGCGTGCGCGCCAAGGGACAGAAGGTCGCGCTGTAGCGCTCCCACGACCGCGTCAGCGCGTGAACGCCGCGATCTTCGACAGGAAGGCGCGCTCGGTGGCGAGCGAGGTCAGGCCGGCCTTGGCGGCCAAGGGCTCGATCGTGCAGCCGACATAATCGGCGTAGTAGGGCTCGTGGAAATAGTGCGGGAAGAGGTCGAGCAGACCGTCCCATGACGGCTGGTCGCCCTTCTGGATCGAATCGACGATCACGACGAGGCCGCCCGGCCTGGTGACGCGGGCCATCTCGCCCAGCGTTGCCGCGCGCACATCGGGCGGCAACTCGTGCATCAGGAAGGACGAAACGACCACGTCGAGGCTTTCGGCGTCGAACGGCAGCTTCTCGGCAGCGCCCTCGGTCAACTTGACGCGTGCGGTGCGTCCGATCAGCCGGCGCGCCTCGGCGAGATAAGGCGCGCTGAGGTCGAGGCCGGTCCATTTCATGCCGGGCCACGCATCGTGCAGGAAGGCGAGCAGCCGGCCGGTGCCGCAGCCGATATCGAGACCGCGGAGCCCCCGCTGGTTGCGGCCGGCCATCCACTCGGCGATCGGCTTCATGGCACGCCGGCGCATCACGTCGGCAGCGCCGGTGAACAGCACCTCGACCTGGGTGTCGTAGATCGCCGCCGAGTGGTCGCTGAGCCAGCCGTCGCTCTGGAAGTGGAAGTTCTGGCGATAGTAGTCGGGCAGGCCGTCGCCTTGCTCCCCCGGTGGCAACTCGTCGCGCTCGCCATGCCGTCGCGCATCGACCTGCGGCAGGTCGCGGAAATAAAGCAGGCTGCGCCGCAGGAACTCGGACAGCTCGGCCCTGAGCAGCCGCGGCGCGGCGAACAGGCCGGCATCGATGTCCTGCCATTCGCGCTCGAACACGGCGCGCATGTCGGCTGTCATCTCGGCCCGCGTGGGCGTCGGGCCGATCTCGAAGTCAGGCTTGGGCATCGGCCTGAGCAGCCGGCGGCCCGCCGCATAATGGCCGGCGTACCAGGCGACGCGGGCGGCCTGGCGGGCCGTATAACTGAGACGATCTAGGGCTGAAGCCATGGCCCATTATAGCGTGCTTGCCCGCATAATGCCGATGGCTATAGTCCCGCGCTTCCTGAAGCCACTGAAGGATGCCGAGGGGCAGCCATGAGCGTTACTTATACCGGCCCGTACAAGAAGGGCGACATCAAGAAGGTCGTGCTGGCCTATTCCGGCGGCCTCGACACTTCCGTCATCCTGAAGTGGCTGCAGACCGCCTATGGCTGCGAGGTCGTGACCTTCACGGCCGATCTTGGCCAGGGCGAGGAGCTCGAGCCGGCGCGCAGGAAGGCGCAGATGGCGGGCGTGAAACCCGAGAACATCTTCATCGACGACGTACGCGAGGAATTCGTGCGCGACTTCGTGTTCCCGATGTTCCGCGCCAACGCGCTCTACGAGGGTCAGTACCTGCTCGGCACCTCGATCGCCCGGCCGCTGATCGCCAAGCGCCAGATCGAGATCGCCAGGCAGACCGGCGCCGACGCGGTGGCGCACGGCGCGACCGGCAAGGGCAACGACCAGGTGCGCTTCGAGCTCACCTATTATGCGCTCAAGCCCGACATCAAGGTGATCGCGCCGTGGCGTGAATGGGAGCTCACCTCGCGCACCAAGCTGCTCGAATTCGCCGAGAAGCACCAGATTCCCATCGCCAAGGACAAGCGCGGCGAGGCGCCGTTCTCGGTCGACGCCAACCTGCTGC
>CAZHQA010000085.1:0-17661 GCA_964533955.1 uncultured Reyranella sp.
GGCCGACCACGTTGTCGGCCCACCACATCGGGCCGCCGCGATAGACCGGCCAGCCATAGCCGTTGACCCAGATCACGTCGATGTCGAGGGCGCGCTGGGCCATGCCTTCTTCGAGGATCTTGGCGCCTTCGTTGACCATGGGATAGAGCGCGCGCTCCAGGATCTCCTGGTCGGAGATGGCACGCCGCGTGATGCCGAGCTTCTTCGAGGTCTCCTCGATGATCTTCTCGACCTCGGGATCGGGGATCGGCGTGCGGTCGGGCAGGTTGTACTTGTAGTAGCCCGCGCCGGTCTTCTGGCCGAAGCGGCCGAGCTCGCAGATCGCGTCGGCGACGTAGCCGGTGTAGCGCACGTTGCGCTTTTCCTTCTCCTTCTTGCCCTGGCGGATGCGCCAGCCGACATCGTTGCCGGCGAGGTCGCTCATGGCGAACGGTCCCATCGGGAAGCCGTAGTCGAAGACCACCTTGTCGATCTGCTGGGGGAGGGCGCCTTCCTCCATCATGTAGGCCGACTGGATGCCGCGCATGCGCAGCATGCGATTGCCGACGAAGCCCTCGCAGACGCCGACCAGCACCGGAATCTTGCCGATCTTCTTGCTGAGCGTCATGACGGTCGCGATCACGTCCTTCTCGGTCGCCTTGCCGCGCACGTTCTCGAGCAGCTTCATGACGTTGGCCGGCGAGAAGAAGTGCATGCCGATCACGTCACCGGGCCGCTTGGTGTAGCTGGCGATCTGGTTGACGTCCAAGCCCGAAGTGTTGGTCGCGAGCACGGCGCCGGGCTTGGCGACCGCGTCGAGCTGCTTGAAGACGCCTTCCTTCACTTCCATGGTCTCGAACACCGCCTCGATGATGACGTCGGCGTCCTTGAGGCCATCGTAGCTCAGCGTCGGCGTGATCAGCGCCATGCGCTTTTCGACATCCTCGGCCTTCATGCCGCCGCGCCGGGCGGTGTTCTCATAGTTGGTGCGGATGGTCTTGAGGCCACGGTCGAGCGCCTCCTGCTTGACCTCGAGCAACGTCACGGGAATGCCGGCATTGGCGAAGTTCATGGCGATGCCGCCGCCCATCGTGCCGGCGCCGATGATGCCGGCGGTCTTGATGGTGCGCTGCGGCGTGTCGGCCGGCACGTCGAGCACCTTGGCGGCCTCGCGCTCGGCGAAGAAATAATAGCGCTGCGCCGCCGATTCCGAGGAGACCAGCAGCTCCTGGAACAGCTCGCGCTCGCGCTTCATGCCCTCGTCGAACGGCAGTTCGACGGCGGCCTGCACGCACTTGATGATGCTCCACGGCGCCTTGAAGCCGCGGGCGCGGCGGGCGATCGCCTTCTCGGTCTCCTTGAACAGGTCGGGCGACTCGAGCTCTGCCTTGAGGTCGCGCACGCGGCGCCGCGGCGCGTTCTGGGCCACCAGCATCTGGGCATGCGCCACGGCGCCGGCCAGCAGGTCACCCTCGACGATGGCATCGATGATGCCCTTGGACCTGGCCTCGGGGGCCGGGATGTGGCGGCCCGAGATGATGGCGTCGAGCGCGTACTTGGCGCCGGTCAGGCGTGGCAGGCGCTGCGTGCCGCCGGCCCCCGGCAGGATGCCGAGATGGACTTCCGGCAGGCCGACGCGCGTGCTTGCGAGCGAGACGCGATAATGCGCGCCGAGCGCCGTCTCGAGGCCGCCGCCGAGCGGGGTGCCGTGCAGGGCCGCGACGATGATCTTGGGGCAATTCTCCATGCCGGCGATGACGTCGTTCAGGTTGGGGCCCGAGGGCGGCTTGCCGAACTCGCGGATGTCGGCGCCGGCGATGAAGGTGCGGCCGCTGCCGATCAGCACGATGGCGTCGATGTTGGGATCGGCGCCGAACGCCTCGACGCCCTCCTTGATTCCGGTGCGCACTGCGGCAGCGAGCGCATTCACCGGCGGATTGTTGACGGTGAGAATGCCGATCCGCCCCTGGGTGGAGCGAAGCACTGCGTCTTTGTCGGACATTGGGGCGTTCTTCCCTTGATGATGTATGGCGTCGTTGGCCGTCGGTCTTAGCAATCCGGAGCGCCCCCGCCCAGCGGCCGTTGGTTCCGCCACGCGGAGACGGGTGCATATGCACAGCCTAGCCGGCCCAGACCGCGGCCGCTATGCAGCGCGCAGAAAAAGAAACTGGGGAGGGCATGAGAATGACCAGCAAGGCGACACGCCGCGGCGTCCTGGGGGCGGGCCTCGTCCTGGCCGCGCCGTCGATCGTGCGTGCGCAAGGCACGTGGCCCAACAAGCCGATCACCATCATCGTCAATTTTCCGCCGGCCGGCCTGACCGACGGCATCGCCCGCGCCTTCGGCCAGTCGGTGCAGCAGGCGACCGGGCAGCAAGTGATCATCGACAACAAGCCCGGCGCCTCGGGCAACATCGGCGCGACCCAGGTCGCGCGCTCGGCGCCCGACGGCTACACCTTCCTGCATTCGGTCTCGAGCACGCTCATCCAGAACCGCGTGATGTTCAAGACGCTGGGCTTCGATCCGGACCGGGACCTCACGATCGTGTCAGGCACGTCGTCGGGCGTGCTGCCCGTGGTGGTGCACAAATCGACACCGGCCGAGGTCAAGGACCTGAGGTCGTTCATCGAATACGCCAAGGGACGGAAGATCAACTGGGGCTCGTGGGCGCTCGGCTCCTCGTCCCACATTTTCGCCCAGCGCCTGAACGAGAAGTACGGACTGTCGATCGAGGTCGTGACCTACAAGGGCGAGTCGCCGATGTGGCAGGACATGGGCGCGGGTTCGCTGCAAGCGGCGATGGGCAGTCCGCAGGCCATGAACGCGCTGCTGGTCAAGAACGAGGTCCGGCCGATCGTGGCGCCTTCGAGGGTGCGCTACGTCAAGCTGCCCGAGGTATCGACGTCGGTGGAGCAGGGCTTCGACGATCCTGCCCTGACCGTGCGCGGCTGGCTGGCGCTCGCGGCGCCGGCGGCCGTGCCGAAGGAGATCGTCAGGCGCATGTCCGAGCTGTGGGTCGCGGCGGCGGACTCCGAGCCCGGGCGGAAGATGATGGAGAATTTCGGGCTCACCGAGAAGCCGCTCACTCATGAAGAAGTGATGGCCGACTACCAGTACCTGAAGACGATCCTGATCCCGCTGATCGTGGCGCTCGGCATCAAGCCGGAGTAGTCGGCGGCAACGAGAGGGCGTAGGCTCTGCACGGCTGGAGACACGGTCGTCGCGTCCGGCCAGCGAACCAAACAAACCAATCAAACTGAGGGAGTGAGCACCCATGCGTATCTCTCGTCGCACTCTTGCCGCCGCCGGTGCATTGGCCGTCGTCGCGGCCACCACGCACGGCCATGCCGAATCGGCCGACGAAGCGGCGGTGGCCCAGGCCGTCGCGGATCTCACCAAGGCCATGCTCGCCGCCGACAAGGCCAAGCTCGAGGCATTGGTTGCCGACCAGCTGAGCTATGGCCATTCCGGCGGCGTGATCCAGAACAAGGCGGATTTCGTCGGCGTCATCGCCAGCAAGAAGACGATCTACAAGTCGATCAATCTCACCGACGTCAAGGTGAGCGTCGTCGGCAACGACGCGATCGTGCGCCACACCTGGGACAGCGTCGCTGAGTCCGACGGCAAGTCGAACGCCTCCCATATCGGCGTGCTGCAGGTCTGGGCCAAACAGGACGGCAAGTGGAAGCTGCTGGCGCGGCAGGCCTTCAAGACCTGACGCCGGTCGCAGAGCATGGGCGATTTCCTGCCGGAGCCGCGCTAGAGTGCGAGAAACCGGGAGGACCCATGGCATTTGCCGGCATGAACTACCTCGCCGTCCTGGTCGCTGCAGTGGCGGCCTACGTGTGGGGCGCGGCCTACTACATGACGCTGTCGAAGCAGTGGCTGGCAGCGGTCGGTATTGCTCAGCCCAACCGATCCGCCGCACCGTTCATCATCTCGTTCGTCGCGCTGGTCGTGATGGCGTTCGTGTTGGCCGGCTCGATCGGCCATCTCGGTCCGGGCAACGTCTCGATCAAGAACGGCATGATCTCCGGCATCATCATCTGGGCGGGCTTTGTGGCGACCACGGTGGTCGTGAACAACGCCTATCCCGGCCGCAAGTACATGCTCTCGATCATCGACGGCATCCACTGGCTGGGCGTGCTCGTCATCCAGGGCGCCGTCATCGGTGCGATGGGTGTGTGACGAATGAAGCGCCCGCGTATCGAAGGTTACGCCGTGATCTCGCTCGAGGGGATGATCGCGGCCTCGGATGGCCACTTTCCGGAACCGCTCAAGGTTCCAGCAGATCAGGAGTTTTACCAGCGCTCGCTCGACCATGCCGATGCCATCGCCAACGGGCGGCATTCGGCGGAGGGTGGCGAGAAGGAGAAGCTCAGGCGACGCATCGTATTGACACGACGCGTCACCATGCTGACGCCCGACCCGGACAATCCCAACGCCGTCCTGTGGAACCCCGGTTCGACGCCGTTCGATGAGGCCTGGCAGCGGCTCGGCCTGGACGGCGGCGTGATCGCCGTGGTCGGCGGCACCGACGTGTTCGGCCTGTTCCTCGCGATCGGCTACGACGCCTTCTATCTCAGCCGCACCGAGGTGAGCATTCCGCGCGGCCGGCCGGTCTTCCCCGGGGTCGGCACGCGCGGCGTGACGCCGGAGGAAATCATGACCAGAAACGGCCTCGTGCTGCGCAGCACCCGAATGCTCGATGCGTCGGTCAATTGCCGTGTCGAGGAATGGGGGCCCAGGACCTAGACGCGTCCGAGGGTCAGGGCGCGATCTGGTCGATCTCCTCCAGCGCCCGCTCGACGGCATCGATATCGAGCACCTTATGAAGAGGTGAAACCGGCCCCTTCACGCACCAGATATGGAAGCCCTGGACGCCGCGGATGGTGTTGATCATCAGCTGATTGACCGCATGCTTCGTTCGCAGCTCGATCAGCCTCGTGCGCGGATTGCCGTTGAAGAGCACGAGATGCAGGGCGGAGCCCGAGGTGCCGGCGATGTGGGTTGCATTCGCCGCGATCGCGACCTGGTCCTCGAACGGAAGGCTTTCCGGCGCGAGGATCTCGAAGCCTCGTTTGCGGAAGACAGCCTCGGCTTCGTCCTCGTTCAAGATCGGCCGGCGATGCCAGGGCGGCTCGGGCTCGGAGGCGAGATTGCGGCGTGTGAAATAGACCCTGGTTGGCGTAGTGCCACGATTCGTGCGCCCTCTCGCCATGGTCTCGCGGATACGATCGAACACGACGCACATGCCGGGAGAGGCTTTCAATCCTGCCCAGTATTGCGACCTGGGAACGATGAGATGTCCGACCCGCAGGTCGGCGCGCACCACCTTTATCCTCGAAAGGCTCACGCCCAGAGCCCGAAATATGTCGTGAGCGAAGGACCCCAATCGTTCCGGTTCGGTCGAGCCATGGAACAGCAAAGCCGTAGCAGCGTCGGCCTGCTCGAGGCACCAGGCGCGAGCCAGTGACTCGAGCAGGAAGTGCCCGAAATGGTCCCTAAGATCGCCGAGGTAAATGCAAGGCTTCTCGATGACAGGGGCTGCCTTCATTTGTGCCAGGGTGACGGTGGGCGATTTGATTCGCTCGGGAAAGCGCGTTTGCGCCAACCGGTTCTGCTCGAGATATTCCGGAATGAGGCTCCCGTCGCCGCGATAGACCGCACGGGAACGGACCGAAGGCGGCGGGGATCCGCCCGAACGACTGAACAGACCTCCGAGCTGATCGCCGATGCCGGAAAGAAGGCCCGCGACTTTCGATCGTGGTGTCGCCGCGGGGTCACTATCGCCCGACAGGAACGCGTCGCGCAGCGTTTCGGCAACCAGCGGCACGTCTTCGATGACCGGCTTGTATCCGAGCTCGGGATCGCGGTTGAAGAAGGTGAGGGAGCCGATCGTGCTCTTCCACTCGCGCTTTGGTCGCCGCCGCTCCGCCTTGCGATGCTCACGACCGCTGCGTCCGGTGGCGCGGCGCTGGTCCCTCGCGGGCGGGTCATCCCGGTCTGGCGGCTCGTTCATGCGGATTGCGACAACCTAGCAGGTGAACCCAAACCTGACGATCTTGCCTGACGCGCGACCGACCGATCAGCCGAGGTGCCCGCCTCCCCGTCTAGAACTCCACGACCAGCCCGTCATGCGCCGCCTCCAGCGCGATCTCCTGCTGGCGGGCCAGCAGTTCGGCACTCATGTGGGTGATGATGGTGCGCTTGGGCGCGATGTCGGCGAGATGCTTCGCAAGCGTCGCGTAGTCGATGTGATACTTCATCACCTTGTCGAAGAAGTAGGCCTCGCAGATGAACAGATCGGCGCCGCGGCCGGCCGGGATCAGCTCCTCGACCCACTCGGTGTCGCCGGAATAAGTGACCACCTTGCCTTCGGTCTCGATGCGCAGGGCATAGGACGGCGCGCCGCTGTAATGCTTCATCAGGTAGGGTGTGACGCAGAGGCCGCAAAGCGCGGTCCGCTGGTGCAACTCGAGCTCGCGGATGTCGAGCGGATGCTTGCGCCCGATGCCGGTCGAGCCGGCGAACATCGCCTCCATCACGGTCATCAGCCGATCGCGAAAGCCCGGCGGGCCGGCCAGGGTCAGCGGGGCGGTGCGCCGGCTGATCAACTGGGCGTCGAGCAGGAAGAAGGGCAGGCCGGCGAAATGATCGCCATGCAGGTGGCTCACCAGCACCGTCGACACGGCGTTGGGATCGACGCCCCATTTGCGGATCGCCACCATCGAGGAGGCGCCGCAGTCGATCAGTACGTTGCCGTCCTGGGCGCGCTCGAGATGGAAGCAGGTGTTGAACCGCCCGCCGCTGCCAAAGGCATCGCCGGAGCCCAGGAATTGCAGGCGCATCGCCTTACGGCGCTTGTTCGAGGCTCGACACTTCGTTGGTGAGGGTGGTGCGGCGCATGTCGCGGACCTGGGTGTGATCGTAGCGGCGCGCGCGGTGCATGGTGGCGCGATTGTCCCACATCACCAGGTCATTCAGCTTCCAGGCGTGGGCGTAGACGAACTTGCGCTGCGTCGCGTGCTCGGTGAGGTCGCGCAGGAAGGCGCGCGCCTCGGGCACCGGCCAACCCTCGATGCCGCCGGCATGGGCGGAAAGGTAAAGCGACAGGCGCCCGCTGCGCGGGTGCTTGCGCACCAGGCGCTGCCGCACCGGCGCCCATTTCAGGCGCTCGGCATCGGTGAAATCGGTGAAGCCCAGGATGCCGCGCGAGAAGATCTGGCTGTGGGAGCAGATCAGATCCTGCACCTCGCGCTTGGTCTTCTCGTCGAGCGTGTCGTAGGCCGCGCGCATGTCGGCGAACTCGGTGTTGCCGTCGGCATCGGGGATGGTACGGGCCGACAGCAGCGAATACTTGGCCGGCACCTCCTTGAACGAGCTGTCCGAATGCCAGAGCTGGTTGCCGAGCCCGAACAGGCGGCGACGATCCTCGCGCGGCAGCACCTCGTTGTGCTTGTCGAGGTTGGAGATGTCGCCGAGCTCCATGCCGAGACGGCGATCCTGAGGAGCGGCGATGTCTCCGGTCGCCGTCTCGAGAGGTCCGAGCTGGCGACTGAAGGCGAGCTGCTGGTCGTCGGTCAGGCGCTGGTCGTGAAACACCAGCACGCCGAAGCGGTCCATGCCGGCATGGATGGCGGCCACCTCGGCGTCTGACAGGGTGCGTGTGAGGTCGATGCCCGAGACTTCTCCCGCGAAGAAGGGGCGGCCGACCGGATCGATGGGCTTGATGTCGATAGGCATGCTCTAAGTGTAGCGCGCCGGCGGGCTCAAGTCAGGCGGCAGCTTGGGCAGCGCCGCCCATTCGCGGAACAGCCGGCCGTTGTCCTGGTCGAAGTGCTCGTCCAGCACCTTGGACGACTGGATGCGCTCCACGCGGAAATTCCGATAGTCGGCTCGAAGCTCGCACCAGGCGCCGACCAGCGTGACGTCGACATAGTAGGCCATGGCGATCGGCCAGATGGTGCGGTTGGTGCGCCGGCCCTGCTCGTCGGCATAGGCGATGTAGAGCTTGCGGCTGTCGCGAATGGCGGCACGGATCTCGCCGAGGTCCGCACCCTGCGCTTCGGCGGCCATGCCGGGCGACACGTAGACCGGCGCATCGGCAATGTGCGGACGTAGCCGCTCGGGCACGACGACGGTCACCTTGGCGAGCACGGATCGGGCCGCCTCCTGCAGCTTTGCATCGCGCAGGCGGCCGACCAGGCGCGCGCCGACGGTGATCGCCTCGACCTCGTCGATGGTGAACATGAGTGGCGGCAGGTCGAAGCCCTTGCGCAGCACGTAGCCGATGCCAGGCGCCCCCTCGATCGGCACGCGGCGGGCCTGCAGCGTGGCGATGTCGCGATAGACGGTGCGCGGCGTCACTTCGAGCTCGGTTGCCAGTGCCGCCGCGGTGGTCGGCCGGGAGGCCGTCCGCAGGCGCTGGATGATGTCGAAGAGGCGATCGGAGCGGCGCATTTGGTCCGTATTTTCAGGAAGTTATCACTGCTGACATAACGTTGTCAGCAGGCGGCCAGTATGTCTTCGCGACCAATTCCTCCGGAGGCCGGCATGCTCACCCCGTGGATCCCCGCAGCCACACTGACCGCCCTGAACGAGGGCTTCGTCGTTGCAATCATGCTCGAGGCCAGGGACGGCGAGGCCGACGCTCTCGCCCGCATCCTGCGGGACCTGACGCCGCCGACGATGGCGGAGCCGAAGGTAAAGCTCTTCCTGCCCTATCGCTCGCCGACGAACCCCGCATTGTTCTTCGTCTTCGAGCTCTATGTCGATGAGTCGGGCTGGGCGGCCCACGAAGCGACCGACCACTTCAAGGCGGCGGTGAAGGAATTGCTGCCGAGAGTCGCGCGGCGCGAGCGCGTGCCGTTCATTCCCTTCCTCTGACGGAGCGTTCCCATGATCGAGATCTTCAAGCCGACCGTTCCCGCCCTGGCCAAGTTCGCCGCGCGCAATGCCGTCCCGGCCTCCGCCGTCGTGCGCGCCGGCGAATGGGTCTATGTGTCGGGCATGCCGCCGGTGAATCCCGAAACCGGCGGATACGACATCCTGCCGATCGACCAGCAGGCGCGCCGCTCGCTCGAGCATCTCAAGAGCTGCCTCGAAGCCGCGGGCTCCGGCCTCGATCGTGTGGTGAAGTGCACGATCTATTGCACGAACCCGAGCTATTTCCCGGCGGTCAACGCGGTCTACGCCGAATATTTCGGCGATCACAAGCCGGCGCGGACCTTTTTCTGCCCGGGCGGATGGTTCGGGCCGTTCGACATCGAGATCGACTGTGTAGCGCTCGTCCGTTGAGAGGCGATGCGATGAAAAAGGTCTGGCTCGGAACATTTCTGCTGGTGGCCTCTGCGGCGGCCTATTCCACGGCAGGGTTCTTCACGCGGCTGATCCACGTCGATGCCTGGACGCTGTTGTTCTGGCGCGGCCTGTTCGGCGGCGGATTCCTGGCCGTCGTCGTCATGCTCCAGCAACGAGGTCGGCCGTGGCGGGCGATCCGCGCCACCGGATGGGAAGGTGCGCTGGTCGCGATCTGCTCGGCGGTGGCGACGGTGTGCTTCCTCAACGCGATGCGCTTGACCGCCGTCGCCGACGTCATGGTGATCGACGCGGCAATTCCCTTCGTTACCGCCGCGCTGGCCTGGGCGATCCTGCGCGAGCGCGAGAGCATCTGGACGCTCGGCGCGACCGTGGCCGCCTTCGCCGGCATGGCCATCATGGCCGGGCCGGCGATTCTCGATGGCCGGATCGCCGGCGACGCGCTTGCCCTCGCCATGGCGGTCCTGATGGCACTGGTGATTGTGCTGATCCGGCGCAAGAAGGGCACCAGCATGGTGCCGGCCGTCTGCGCTTCGGCGTTCCTGTGCTCGCTCATCGTCTGGCCTTTCGCTTCGCCTCTGCAGGTCGATGGCACCGCTCTCGGCCTGCTCGCGCTGTTCGGCGTCAGCCAGTTCGGCATGGGCCTGCTGCTGCTCGCCTTCGGCACGCCACTGGTCTCGGCGACGCGCGGGGCGCTGCTGGGCGTGCTGCAGACGCCTCTCGGAACGCTCTGGGTGTGGCTCGCCTTCGCCGAGCAGCCGGCGATTCTCACCCTGGTCGGCGGCGCGATCGTCCTGGCGGCGGTGGTTGCCGACATGCTGGCGCCTCACAGCGCTCCGGCTCACGCCACGTCGACCACCTCCATGGCATCGAGGCGATCGGGCTCGCCGGCATAGATGACGAGCGCCACCGTCTCTTGCGCGATCATGGCGCTGTGCGGCTGGCCCTTGGGGTTGAGGCCATAGCCGCCGGCGCCTTGCGCCGGCTGGCCGCTCTTGGTGGCACGGCCGCCCTGGAGCGAGAAGATATGCTCGTCGGAAAGCGCGGTCGCCACGATCTTGATCAGCTTGCCCTGGGGCGGCGTGAACCTTACCAGCCACGCAATTCCGCCGCCTTCGCCGCGGCGGTCGCTCAGCACCTTGAGCTGGACGATGTCGCGGCCCTGCCAGACAGCGGCCGGCCCATAGAACGGCACGGCCGAGCTCCATTCCATCTCGTGGTAGTCGACACGCAGGGAGGCCATGGCTTTCTCCTTCAGGGCTGACGTCAGACCCTACCGGAGGGCTGTGGACAGCGGTCTGTCAGCAGCCAGAAAGCCGATCCGTGGCCGCCGTTCTAGGCGGTCGGCAGCTTGTAGGCCTCGAAGTGCTTGCGCAGCGCGGTCTTGAGGATCTTGCCGGTGGCACCGTGCGGGATCTGGTCGATGAACTGCACGTCGTCCGGCATCCACCACTTGGCGATCTTGCCGTTCAGGAAGTTCAGGACGTCGTCCTTGGTGACGCTGGCCTCCGGACGGCGCACCACGATCAGCAGCGGCCGCTCGTCCCACTTGGGATGGCTGACGCCGATCACCGCGGCCTCGGCGACGCCGGGACAGCCCATGGCGGCGTTCTCGAGATCGATCGAGCTGATCCATTCGCCGCCCGACTTGATCACGTCCTTCGAACGGTCGGTGATCACCACCGAGCCGTCTTTCTCGATCTTGCAGACGTCGCCGGTCATGAACCAGTCGTCGTCGAGGAACTGGCTCCGGCCGTCGCCCTTCATGTAGCCCTTCACGATCCACGGGCCGCGCACCACCATGTTGCCCGAGACGCTGCCGTCCATCGGCAGGTCGTTGCCGGCGTCGTCGATGATCTTCATCTCGCAGCCGAACACCGGCCGGCCCTGCTTGGCCGTGATGGCGAAGCGTTCTTCCTCGGTCAGGTCGCGCTCGCCCTTGTTGAAGCGCGTCAGTGTCCCGAGCGGGCTCATCTCGGTCATGCCCCAGCCCTGCGCCACCTCGATTCCGTGCTCTTTCCAGAAGCGCGAGATCATCGAGATCGGCACCGCCGAGCCGCCGATCAGGGTCCGCCTCACCGACGACATCCTGAGCTTGTTCTGGGCGCAGTAGTCGAGCAGGGCGAGCCACACGGTCGGCACGCCGGCCGAAAGCGTCACCTTTTCCTTGTCGAGCAGCTCGTAGATGCTGGCACCGTCGAGCTTGGGGCCCGGGAAGACGAGCTTGGTGCCGCAGATCGGGCCGGCGTAGACCAGGCCCCAGGCATTGGCATGGAACATCGGCACGACCGGCAGGATCGAATCGTCCGGCGTCATGCCGAGCACCGGCCCCGAACACATCATCATGGAATGGATGACGGTGGAGCGGTGCGAGTAGAGCACGCCCTTCGGATTGCCCGTCGTGCCCGAGGTGTAGCACAGCGACGACGCCGTCTTCTCGTCGAACACCGGCCACTTCAGCGCGCCCGGCTTGCCCGCGATCAGCTCCTCGTAGCACAGCAGGCCGGGAATCTTGCTCGCGGCCGGCATATGCGCCTTGTCGGTCATGACCACGACGTGCTTCACGGTCTTGAGGTGAGGCCATACTCCCTCGACGATCGGCAGCAGGTTGAGATCGACGAAGATAATCTGGTCCTCGGCGTGATTGGCGATGTAGGCCACATGATCGGGCGCCAGCCGCGGGTTGATGGTGTGGAGCACCGCGCCAAGGCCGGAGATGCCGAAATAGAGCTCGAAATGGCGATGCGTGTTCCACGCCAGCGTGCCGATGCGGTCGCCGAGCTTGATGCCCAGCCCCTGCAGCGCCTCGGCCACCTGCTTGGCGCGTTTGGCGGCATCCCGGTAGCCATAGCGGTGGATCGGACCCTCGACGGTGCGGGTCACGATCTCCACGTCGGGATAGTAGGTCGCGGCGAAATCGATCATCTGCGAAATCAGCAGCGGGCGGTCTTGCATCAGGCCGAGCATGGCGTTTCCTCTGTTACGCGCGCCGCTCCAAATGAAGACTTCTTAGGTTCGAGAGCGGCTTCAGATCAGGTTCTAGACCGAGTCCCTGTCCGCCGGGAAGGGACACGCAGCCATCCGTCACGGCGAGAAGATCTTGCAGTATGCCCTCGCGCAGGGGATTGGCATTGGCGTCGACCTCGAGAAGTCCGGGTCCGCGTACCGCGGCCAGCAGGTGCAGCGAATGGACGAGGCCGATCGCCCCGCCCAGGTAATGCGGGCAATACGAATGCCCGGCGGCGAGGGCCGCGCGAGCGACCGCAAGACAGCCGGAATGGCCGCCCCATTTCGCCGCGTCGGGCTGGAGAATGCCAAACAGGCCGGAATCGATGGCTGTCTGGAATTGGCCGGCTCCGCGCAGATTTTCGCCGGCCGCCAGCGCCGTCGGCGCAACCGCGGCGACCTGGGTCCATTCGGCAGCCGGCCGGTCGGCCGCCAGGGGCTCCTCGATCCAGCCGAGGCCGAATTCTGCGAGCCGGGGGGCCATGCGGCAGGCGGTGGCCAGATCCCAGGCCTGGTTGGCGTCGACCATCAGCCGCTCGCCGCTCTTCAGTTCCCTGGCCACCGGCCGGAGCGAGTCGAGATCGGTCTCCTCGCCGAAGCCCACCTTAATCTTGAAGGCTCGATAGCCGATTTCGCGCATTCGGCCGACGGTGTCGTAGGCCGCGCGGCCAGGATTGAGGCCGGAGGCGTAGACGGGCACGGGCGAGTCGTCGTTACCGCCCAGCGTGCGCCACAGCGGCAGGCCGCGCTTGCGGGCGCGCAGGTCGTGAATGGCCAGATCGAGGCCGGCGCCGGCGGCGGAAAAGGCGCCGGGATCGCCGCTCTGGATCCGCAACACGTGCAGGGCGCGATCGATTTCGCTCCATAGTCCTACCGGGTCGGCGAGCGACTTGCCGAGCGCGCGCGGCGCTACGATGTCGATGAACAGGCGGGCCCGGTGCTCGGCCGCGGCATTGGGGAAATTGCACCAGATCTCGCCCCAGCCGCGTGCGCCATCGGAGTCCTCGACGCGGACGAAGACGGCGGCGCGTTCGGTCATGGTCCCGAACGAGGTGCGGACCGGCTCCTTGACGGGCGTGCGAAAGACGTGGGCCTCGACGCGCGCCAGCGTGGCCGTATTCATCTATCTACGCTCGGCGAATGTCAGGTGGTTATGGAACGGATCCCGGAGCTTCATGATTCGCGCGCCCCACTCGGCATCCTCGATGGCGGGACGGTAGTAGCGATAATTCTTGGCGGTGAGTTCGCGGTGATATTCGTCGATGCCGGTCATGAATATCATCACGCCGGCGCCGGGACTGCCGTCGCCGTAGTGCTCGCTGAGATGCAACGTGACGCTGCCGCGCGAGACCTGCGCGTAGAGCGGGAAGTCGTCGCCGAAGCGATGCTCCCAGTCCCAGCTGAAGCCGAGGAAGTCGACATAGAACTCCCGAGCCTTCTCGACCGAGAAAAGGCGCAGGACCGGAATGATTTGCTGGAAGCTGGCGCTCAATCCGCCGCCTGGGCTTCGTTCAGAACGTCATAGTTACGCTTCTGATACCACGTCATGTAGTCGGTATAGTCAGTGGTCGGATATTTGGGCGGATGGTCGGGACCGACGCAGGTCGGCACGGCGGCGATCGGCCAGTCGATGTTGCTGTCGCAGAAGAAGGGCAACGCGTAGCGCTCGCCGCCGCTCTGGTTGATGGCGCGGTGCGGCGTGGCGAGGAAGCGGTCGTTGGTCCAGCGTTGCAGCATCTGGCCGCCGTTGACGACATATGCGTCGGCGATGGCAGGGGCGGAGATCCACTTTCCGTTCTGTGTGCGGATCGAAAGGCCCGGCACGTCGTTGGGTGCGAGCAGAGTGAGAAAGCTGGTGTCGGTGTGGGGCGCCAGGCCGAACTCGTCGTCGATCGGGCCCTCCTGGTGCGGATAGTGGGTCATACGCAGCGAATATTGCGATTCCCTGAAGGGCGCGTCGAAATAGTTCGCCGGCAGGTCGAGCGCGCGGGCATACACGCGGACCATCTTCTGCACCAGCCGCTCCATCGTCTGGCAATAATCGACGACAATGTCGCGAAAGCCGGGCAGGTCGCCGGGCCAGCGGTTGGCGCCGCGGAATCTGCGGTTGGCGAGGACGTCCGGATGGTCGTCCGGCAGTTCGCGCTTGACGAAGAATGCCTCGTTCAGGTTGGGCTTGGTGCCTGACTGGACGGTCGACGTACGCAGCGTGTTGCCGCGCATCGGCAGGTAGCCCGTGCTGTTCTGGTCGATCTTGAGCGCCAGTTTCTTCTCGACCGGCTGATCGTGAAAGCGCTTGGCCTGCTCGAACACGGCGCGAATCTTCTCGCGCGGCACGCCGTGGTTGACGATGAAGTAGAAGCCGATCTCGGTCAGCGCGAAATGCAGCTCGCGCGCTGCTCGGTCGAGCGCACCGGGCTCGCCGGCGAGGTAAGGGCCAAGATCGATGACGGGGATGGTCTCGGTGGCGGCCATACGCGGACTCCAAATACGCCGATCGGGCGACGATAGGACCCAAAGCGTGGACGGTCCAGCCCTCGGCGTGATCGCGACGGCAATGCCCGCTTGGGCCGCGGCGGAGGGGCGGCCGCGTTGGCCACTGGCAAGAAATGGCGTTCTGGCCTACCGTTGCGGCGGGGCGATTGAAAGCATGAGAAGGACATCGGCACCGGCGGCGCTGGCCGCCATCCTGCTGAGCAGCGGCAGTGCCTGGGCGCAGACCAAGGGCGCCCCTGCGGGCGAGGGACTGGCTGCCTTCCTGCGGCTCCTGACGGAGCGTATCGACGTCACGTTTTCGCGGCTGCCGGAAGTCTGGACCTTCGTTACCGGGTTGGTGCATCGCTTCGATCTGCGTGAAGCATTTCTGCTGATCGCGATCTTTGCGGCGGGCCTCGCCGCCGAATGGGTGGCACGCCAGCTTCTGGTTCGGGTGAGGCACCGGATCCACGGCCATGGCGCCAAGTCGCCGCTGCGCTCGCTGTTGCAGGTCCTGCTGCTCGACGGCCTGGCGCTGGTCGCCCTGTGGATTGCCGCGCGCGCCGTCGTGAGCCAGCTTGGCGAGCCGCAGTCGCATGTGTCGCGGCTCGGTCACCAGCTCCTGCTGGCGCTGGTCTATTGGCGCGGATTCAATTTCGTGTTCCGGGCATGGTTGCGTCCCAACTCGCCGAGCGGCCGGCTGGCGCCGGTCGACGACGCCACGGCTCGCCGTCTGCTGACGGCGCTCAACGTCGTGATCGTGCTGCCGCTGATCGCGCGGACCATCCAGCAGATCATGCCGATCCTGGACGCGCCGGCTGCAGTGACCGCGGCTGCCGCGGTGCTGTATGTGCCCGTGATCTCCGCCGGGCTGGTCCTCGCCGTCTGGCAATGGCGGCGCGACATGGCCAGCTGGTTCGAAGGCCTGGTCAGCGAGAAGGACTTGTTCCGGGCGGGCAAGATCGGTCTGGCGCAGAACTGGTGGCTGGCCGGCCTGCTTTTCTATGCCGCGAGTGGCCTGCTCGCGATCTATGCCGCACTCACCCAGCAGGGTCTGGCGAACGCCGGGTTCGCCACGATCGAATCCATGCTGATCCTGCTGCTCCTGTTCGAGACCTTGCTGTTCGGCGTGACCAAGCACCTGCCGATGGAAGCACCGACCGTCGGCGAAGTGGTGGCGAGCTGTGCGCGGCTCGGGGTACGCCTGTGGGTGGCCGTTGCCATCGCGCGCGCCGTCATCGTCGGCGCCTTGGGCGCGATGTCGGTCGAAGAGTGGCTTCCGCACGATCGCGGAGCCAAAGTCGCCGCGATCTCGGCCCTGGCGCTGTTCGTCGCCTGGCGGATCTTGAAGTACCGCATGGATCGCTATATCGCCGACAATCCCCTGCCGAGCGCGGGCTTTGGCGGCGACGCCGAGGACGATGTGCCTGCGGCGGCATCGCGTCTTCGCACCATCATGCCGGTGGTGCGGGTCACCATCGGCGTTGCTTTCCTGGTGGTGGGCGGGTTGCTCGTCCTGTCGGAGCTCGGCATCAACATCACGCCGCTGATTGCCGGCGCCTCCGTGCTGGGACTTGCCGTATCGTTCGGCAGCCAGTCGCTGGTCCGCGACATCGTCTCGGGCGTGTTCTTTCTCGCTGAGGATTCCTTCCGCGTCGGCGAGTATATCGACGGCAGCAAGGTCAAGGGCACGGTCGAGGGCTTCTCGGTGCGCTCGCTCAGGCTACGCCATCAAAATGGCCAGTTGCACATCGTGCCGTTCGGCCAGCTCACCCACATCACCAATTTCAGCCGCGACTGGACGACGGTGAAATTTAACCTGGCCTTCGCCATCAACACGGACGTCGAGC
Organism: uncultured Reyranella sp.; assembly: GCA_964533955.1. Classification (GTDB taxonomy): domain Bacteria; phylum Pseudomonadota; class Alphaproteobacteria; order Reyranellales; family Reyranellaceae; genus Reyranella. The sequence goes on from CAZHQA010000085.1 coordinate 16,632, forward strand.
TGCTGCGCAAGACGGCCAAGAAGATCGGCATGGACATGATGAACGAGCCGCAGTTTCAGAAGGAGCTGATCGAGCCGCCCAAGATGCAGGGTCTCGTCGACATCAAGGACGCCTCGCTGATCGTGCGCTTCAAGTTCACCTCTCGACCGAAAAACCCGAGCCTGATCCAGCGCACGGTGATCCGGCGCATGTTCGATCAGCTGCCCGGGCTCGGCATCGAATTTGCCAAGCCGCCTTTCGCGGCTTACGGCTACGGTGCGCTCGATGCCGCCCAGCGGGCGGCGGCCCAGTAATTCAGGAGGAGTACCATGGAAAAGCGCAAGCTCGGCAAGTCAGGCATCGAATTCGCCCCGATCGCCTTCGGCGGCAACGTGTTCGGCTGGACGGCCGACGAAGCAACCTCGCATCGGATCCTCGATGCCTTCGTCGATGCCGGCTTTTCATTCATCGACACGGCCGACGTCTATTCGCGCTGGGTGCCGGGCCACAAAGGCGGCGAGTCCGAGGCCATCATCGGCAGCTGGCTGAAGAAGAATCCGGCCAAGCGGGCGAAGGTCCAGATCGCCACCAAGTGCGGCATGGTACCGGCCGATGGCGCGCTCAAGCGCGACCACATCAAATGGTCGGTCGATGAATCGCTGAAGCGCCTCAACACCGACCACATCGAGCTCTTCCAGTCGCACAAGGACGACAAGGCCACGCCTCTGGAAGAAACGCTGTCGACTTATGGCGAGCTGATCAAGGCCGGCAAGCTCGGCGCCATCGGCGCTTCCAATTATGACGCGCCGCGCCTCGCCGAGGCGGCGAAGCTCTCCAAGGAGAAGGGCCTGCCGCGCTATGAGAGCCTGCAGCCGCACTACAATCTGATGGAGCGTGGCTTGTTCGAGGGCGCGCTCGAGGACGAGTGCCTGAAAGAGGGGATCGGCGTGATCCCTTACTACTCCCTCGCCAGCGGCTTCCTGAGCGGCAAATACCGGTCCGAATCCGACGTTGGCGACGCAAAGCGCGGTGCCGGCGTGAAGAAGTACAT
>CAZHQA010000086.1:0-17600 GCA_964533955.1 uncultured Reyranella sp.
TGTCGTCCTGGGAATGGCCTTTCCAGTTGAGCAGTGGTTCGCCCTCGAGCCAGCTCATGGTGAGCAACCGGTCGGTCGAATGAGACGGCACCACTTCCGGCACATGCACGCCGGGTTCGTCACGCAGCATGTGACGGTAGAGCGCGACGTGCCGCGCCTCGCGGCGGTAGTCGAGTTCCTCGCGCAGCCGCGTGGTGATCTCGGCGTGGATCTCGTCGGTGCGGATCGCCGGATCGAAGCGCTGGCCGATCGCGAACACGACCTTGAGCTGGTCGAGATCGGCCTCGAGCGCCGAGGCCATGTCGGGATATTGCAGCTTGCAGGCGACTCCGCTGCCGTCGCCGAGTGTGGCGCGATGCACCTGGCCCAGCGAGGCGGCGAACGAGGCTTCCTTGTCGAAGCGCGCGAACTTCGCCTGCCAGTCCGGCCCGAGCTCGCCCGCCATGCGCCGGCGCACGAAGGCCCAGCCCATGGCTGGCGCGTTGGCCTGCAGCTGGGCAAGCTCGCGGGCATATTCGGGCGGCAGCGCATCGGGAATGGTGGCCAGCAGCTGCGCCGCCTTCATCAGCGGGCCTTTCAGTCCGCCCAACGCGCCCCGGAGCTCGGCGGCATGCTTGTCGCGGTCCAGGTTCCAGCCGAGATAGCGCTCACCGGCGAGGCGCGCGGCGAGGCCGCCGACCGAGGCACCGACCCGGGCATATCGGCCTAGCCGTCCACCCAGCGAGGGACCCTCGTCATCAGCCATCGTGAGGCGTGCTCGTTGCGGCCATCGCTAGAGCTTCTCGAGTTCGTCGACGAAGCCCGAGATGACGCCCAGGCCCCTGTCCCAGAAGGCGGGGTCGGACGCGTCGAGACCGAACGGCGCCAGAAGCTCCTTGTGCCGCTTGACGCCGCCCGCCTTCAGCATGTCGAGGTACTTGGCCTGGAAATCGGGCAAGCCGGCCTGGTAGGTGGCGTAGAGCGAATTCACCAGGCAGTCGCCGAAGGCGTAGGCATAGACGTAGAACGGCGAGTGGATGAAGTGGCCGATATAGGACCAGTAGAACTTGTATTCGTCGTCGAAGGTGAACGCCGGGCCGAGGCTCTCCTTCTGAACCGCCATCCAGAGCTCGCCGATCGCGTCGGGCGTCAGCTCGCCTTTCCGGCGCGCCATGTGAAGCCTCGATTCGAAATCGTAGAACGCGATCTGGCGCACCACGGTGTTCAGCATGTCCTCGACCTTGCCGGCCAGCATCGCCTTGCGCGTGCTCTTGTCGGGCGCCGTCCTGAGCAGCGACTGGAAGGTCAGCATTTCGCCGAATACCGACGCGGTCTCGGCCAGCGTGAGCGGCGTGTCGGCCATCAACGCGCCCTGCCGCGCGGCGAGCACCTGGTGCACGCCGTGCCCCAACTCGTGGGCGAGAGTCATGACGTCGCGTACCTTGCCCTGGTAGTTGAGAAGCAGGTAGGGATGCGCCGACGGCACGGTCGGATGGGCGAAGGCACCGGGCGACTTGCCCGGCCGCGCCGGCGCGTCGATCCAGCCGGTGCCGAAGAATTTGCGGCCCACCGCGGCCAGCTCCGGCGAGAAGGCGTTGTAGGCGTCGAGCACGACCCTTTCGGCCTCGGCCCAAGGAATGGTGCGGTCGTCATGCTCGGGCAGCGGCGCATTGCGATCCCAGTAGGGCATCTTGTCGACACCGAACCACCTGGCCTTGAGCTGGTAGTAGCGATGCGCCAGCCGCGGATAGGCGGCCTTCACGGCCGACGCCAGGGCATCGACCACCTCATCCTCGACGACGTTGGCGAGATTCATGGCCGATTGCGGGCGCGCGTATTTGCGCCAGCGATCGTCGATCTCCTTGTCCTTGGCCAGCGTATTGGTGACCAGCGAGAACACCGCGATGTTGTCGCCCTGTACCTTGCCGAAGGACTTGGCTGCGTCCCGGCGCACGCCTGCGTCCTTGCTCGACATCTTGTCGAGGATCTGCGGCTCCGTCAGCGTCTCGTTGCGGAACGGATAGCGCAACCGTGCGATGGTTTCGTCGAACAGCCGCGACCAGGCAGCACGGCCGACGACGTATTTCTCGTGCAGCGCCTTCTCGAGCTCGTCCGACAGCTGATGCGGGCGGAACGCACGCAGATCGCGCAGCCACGGCCCGTACTTGGCGAGTGCCGGATCCTCCTGCCTGGCGACGAGATCGGCATCCTCGAGCTTGTTGATCTCGAGACGGAAGAACACCAGCCTGGTGCCGATGTCGGTCAGGCGCTCCGACACGTCCTGCGAGAAGCGTCCGCGCTCGGGATCTGCCATGTCCTGCGCATAGTAGAGAGAAGCGTAGGAGCCGATCCGTCCCATCAGGTCCTGCATCGCCTCGTAACGCGCCACGGCGGCACCCAGCGCCTTGCCGTCGAGCGCCGCGATCTTGCCCTCGTAGGCCTGCGCGAAAGCCTCGGCGTCCCGGGCGGCGCGCGTGAGATCGGCATCGAGATCGGGGCCGGTCGGGCTGGAATAAAGGTCGGTCAACTTCCAGGTCGGCAGATCGCCCAGCACGGCATTCATTGAAACGGCTCCCTATGCAGTGCCGATATCGGGATCGGCCGCAATGGCGTCAAGGAAGGGTCCGATCATCAGCGCAGCGAAAGGTTCGCATTTCGCCACGTCGCTTTCCTTGTAGTGATTGGCGGCGTCCAGCAGGTTCATGGTGCCGAGCAGGCGTCCGGCATAGACGACCGGCACGTTCATTGCCGACTGGCAGCCCAGGTACAGGATCAGCTCGTGGTCGAAATAGGCCCATTTGATGTCGTCGGCGTCGTAGCCGACCCAGGCACGACGCTCCTCGACCACGCGCTTGTGCCAGGGCGTGGCGCCGATCTCCTTGTAACCGCCCACGGGATATTCCTTGGGCATGTTGGTGTACATGCGCTTCACCCGCTTCTTGTTGGGCGCGACATAGAGCAGTGTGAAGAGCTTGTGGCCGACCGTGTCGGCCAGCGCGCGGTCGAGGGTCTTGAACAGTGTCTGCGGCGGGCCCGGCTGCTTCAGCGCGGCAACGCAGGCTTCGAAGGGGGTCATGGCTTTCCTCCAGGGGTTGGGCGCGGCGCACCCGGGATGCGTTCGGGAATCAGTCCCGATGGCAGCAGGCGCAGCACCAGGATGAGCGCGACGGCGATCAGCAGTTCCTTGAGCGCGGCACGTTGCACCGCCGTGACGCCCGGGATCAACTCGACGAAGAAGCGCGCCGATTCGAGCAGGGTCATCAGGAGATAGGCCCCGATCAGGGCACCGGTGGGATTGCCGACTCCACCCGACGCGACGGCCAGGAAGATATAGACGGTGATCAGCGGCAGGAAGAGATCCGGCGCGATATACGACGTGAAGTGGCCGTAGAGCGCCCCGGCAAGACCGGCGATCGCGGCTGAGAGGGCGAAGGCTTGCGCCTTGAACCGCAAGACGGGCTTTCCCGCGACCTGAGCCACCTGCGCGTCCTCACGAATGGCGCGCAAGGCTCGACCGTAGGGCGACCTGTCGATGCGACGCATCAGCAGGAACACCACGGTCAGCACCAGCAGCAGGATCGCCAGGTAGACTGCGTTGAAATCCCGCCCCAGAGCCGTTTTCCAGGGGCCGGGAATCCCGGAGATGCCGTCGGTGCCATGCGTCAGCCAGATCTCGTTGGCCGCCACCAGTCGCACCACCTCGGCAAAGCCCAGGGTCACGATGGCGAGGTAGTCCTCGCGCAGCCTCGTCGTCGACAGCGTTACCACGAGACCCGCCGCACCGCCCGCGACCAGGGCCAGCGCCCAGCCGGCGACGATCGGCGCGTGACCCGCCGTCGTGGCAAGCGCCGAGGTGTAGGCGCCGACGGCGAAGAATCCGGCCAGGCCGAGATTGACCATGCCCGCCCCGCCCCAGATCAGGTTGAGGCTGAGGGCCAGCAACGCATAGATGCCGCCGATCGTGGCGATGAAGAGCAGGTAGTTCAGCACGCCTAGTACGCCCGCTCGCCGAGCAACCCGCGCGGACGGATGCTGAGCATGATCAGGATGGCAAAGAAGCCGACCGCGGCACGGTAGGGCGATCCGACCACCAGCACCGCCAGCTCCTCGGCGATGCCGATCAGGAAGGCGCCCAGCACGGCACCCGGCACGCTTCCCAATCCGCCGAGCACGGCGGCCGCGAACATCGACAGCAGGATGCGCGTGCCGGTCAGCGGATCGATCGATGTGTCTAGTCCCAGCAGCATGCCTCCCATGCCGACCAGGCCCATGCCGACGAAGCTCGCCGTCATGGCGACGCGATCGGGACGGATGCCCTTCAGCGCGGCCAATTCGGCATTGTCGGCGGTGGCGCGCATGGCCTTGCCGATTCGCGTGAAGGCGAGCGCCAGGAAGATCAGCAGCATGATGAGGAGCGCGACACCCATGGTTTCGAGCTGCTGCGGGCTGACCCGCAGATCGCCGAAGCGCATGTCGCGCGCGATCGGCCGGTCGAAGCCGCGCATGTCGTTGCCGAAGCCGAGGCGAACGACGTTCTCCAGAACGAGACCGGAGGCGATCGAAGCGATCGCCGCAGGCAGCGCCCCCTGCTTGACCAGCGGCAGGTGGGCGGTGCGGTCGAAGACCAGCCCAACCGCGCCGGCGACGACGAAGGCCACGGCGAGCGAGCCCACCATCTGCAGGCCGGCGCCATAGGCGACGTAGCCTCCAAACGCGCCCAGCGTGGCGGTACCCGACACCGAGAAGTTGGGAAATCGCAGCACGGCGAACATCGCCGTGAATCCGATGGCAGGCACCGCCAGCAGGGTGCCCGACACCAGTCCGTTGATCAGCGCCTGGACGACAAGGTCCATGCGCTCAGGAGATCTTCACCAGGACCGGCTTGCCGGACTTGATCTGCTCGTAGCGGAACGTGCACTCCAGGATGTCGCCCTTGTCGTCGAAGTCGCACGGCCCGGACGCGCCGGAATAGTCGACCTTCTCGCCCGCGGCGATCGCCTTGATGCCGTCGACGGCATTGTCCACCGTCTTGCCGCCGCCCTGGCTCACCTTGCGGATGTTGTCCTTGATCGCGGTGCCGCTCGTGTCCTTGGCTTGCGCCATCGCCATCAGCACCATGCTCACGTGGTCATAGACCTGGCTGGTGTAGGGGTCCGGGTTGGCAAGTCCGCTCAGCTTCTTCACCCGCTCCAGCGCGCCGCTGCCGTCGGCCACGGACGGCGCGTAGGTATAGACTCCCTCCACGATGTCGTTCTGCCCGACCTGTTCGATCAGCTTCTGGTTGATGGCATAGGCTTGCCCGATGATCTTGCCCTTGTATTCGGCGCGGTAGAGATCCTTCAGCAGCACCACCGTATCCGGCGTATAGCCTGCAGCCAGAATCGCATCGGGAGACGTGCGCAGCGCCTGGTCGACCTCGGTGCGGTAGGTCGTCTTCTTGTCATCGTAGATCAGGCCGACATGCGAGCCGCCCGCCTTCTTGGCGACATCGGACATGATCTCGATGCTGCGCTGGGCGAAGGGCGTTTGCGGCACCATCGTGAAGAGCTTCCTGGCGCCGAGCGACACCAGGAAATCGCCGGTCCGGGTAATCTGCAGCTGCGTGTTGGGTTGGGTGCGAATCAAGTAGCCCTGGTGCGGCAGCAGCGTGATCGAGTCGGCGCCCGACGTGGTGCAGAGGAAGGTCTTGCTTTCCCAGCAGAGAGGCGCCACCGCCGTCGTCACGGCCGAAGCCCAGGTGCCGATGACGGCAGACACCTTGTCGACGTCGATGAGCTTGCGCGCCGCACGCACGCCCGCGTCGGGATTGGTCTGGTCGTCTTCGGACACCACCACGATCTTGCGCCCCAGCACACCGCCTGCGGCATTCACCTCCTCCACCACTGCCTGGGCCACCTTGGCCATCGGCGGGCCGTAGGTCCCGCCGGCCCCGGTGAGCGGGGTCAGCGTGCCAAGCTTGATCGGCTCGCCTTGCGCACGCAGCACGGTGGGGGCGGCGAAAGCTGCGGCACCGGTCACCAGCGCCGCGCGGCGGCCAAAACTCTTACGGCTCATCAAGGATTCCCTCCAGTTTGGCCGAGCATAGGCTGCAGCTTGCCGCCGAGAAAGAGATCGCGGACCGTCGGATCGTCGGCCAACTCCGCGGCCCGCCCGTCCCGTTCGGCACGGCCCTGCACCAGCACGTAAGCCCGGGCGGAAACGGCGAGCGCCTCCAGTGCATTCTGCTCGACCATCAGCACCGAGACGCCCCCCTTGTTCAGGGCAATGATCGTGCCGAACAGCTCGTCGGCGGCGCGGGGACTGAGCCCCGCCGTCGGCTCATCGAGCAGCAGAAGCGCCGGTGAATTCATCAGCGCGATCGCCATGGCGAGGATCTGCCGCTGGCCGCCGCTCAAGGTACGGGCTGCCGCACGCCGCTTGTCGGCCAGCATGGGAAAGCGCTCGTAGAGCTCCGCCGCCCGCCTCCGGGCGTGGGCGCCGTCGAGATACCCGCCCATTTCCAGGTTTTCCGCGATGGTCATGGCGCCGAACACGTTGCGCTCCTGCGGCACGAAGGCGAGGCCGAGCCGGCTGATCGCCGGCGCTCCAAGGCCCGCGATCTCCTTGCCGTTGAATCGCACGCGCCCCGCGTTCGGCCGCAGCAATCCGGCGATCAGCTTGAGCAGCGTCGACTTGCCGGCGCCATTGGGGCCGATCAGCGCGACGATCTCCCCGGGCTCGAGCCGCAGGTTCGCCCCTTTGACGATGTCGTCGGCGACGCCATAACCGCCCCGCAGATCCGTGACGTCGAGAAGACTCATGCCGCGCGCTTGCCCAGGTAGGCCTCGCGCACCCGGTGGTCGGCGCGCACGGCGTCGAACGTGCCTTCGGTTAGCACTTGGCCCTCGGCCATGACGATCACCGGATCGCACAAGTGTGCGATGAAGCCCATGTCGTGCTCGATCAGCAGGACCGTGATGCCGCGCCGCGGCAGCTCGAGCAGGCGCTCGCCGATCTCGTTCTGCAGGGTCGGATTGACACCCGCCGTCGGCTCGTCGAGCAGCACCAGCTTGGGCTCGGCCATCAGCGCGCGGCCGATCTCCAGGAGCTTCTTCTGGCCGCCCGACAGGGCGGTCGCCGGATTGTCGATCAGCTGGTCGAGCCGCAGGAACCTCGCGATCTCCCAGGCGCGCTCGGCGAGCGCCGCCTCGCGCTCGCGCGCCGCCCTTGTGCCGACGATCGCCTGCCACAGCGTCTCGCCCGGCTGGTCCCGGCCGTAGAGCATCAGGTGCTGGAAGACCGAGAGCCTGGGGAAACCGCGCGCCACCTGGAAGGTGCGCACCAGCCCGGCGCGACTCACGACATCGGGCGCCGAACCGGCGATCTCGCGGCCATCGAAAAGAATCGAGCCGGCGTCGGGCGGCACCAGGCCCGACACGACGTTGAACAGCGTCGTCTTGCCGGCGCCATTGGGCCCGATCAGGCCGGTGATGCCGCCGGACTGCACCGAGAAGTCGACGCCGCGCAGCACCTCCAGTCCGTAGAAGGCGCGGCGCAATCCCTTGAGTTCGAGCAGAGCGGTCACAGGCGATTGTAGGACTTGAACCAGTCTACGAACTTCGGGATGCCCTCTTCCACCGGCACCTTGGGTGTCCAGCCGAAATCACGCTCTGTGTCCGTGATATCAGCCGAGGTTTCCTGCATGTCGCTCGGCTCGCCGGGCTTGAGCTCGATCCTGGCCTGCTTGCCCAGCGCCTTTTCGAAAAGCTTGATGACGTGCAGGATGTCCTCGCTGCGCGCCGCGCCCAGATTGTAGAGCCGATGACCGGGTTCGGCCGCCGGGCTGTCGAGCGCCGCCAGCACCCCCGTCACCGCATCGTCGACATAGGTGAAGTCGCGCTTGATCCGGCCCAGGTGGTAGAGGCTGATGGTCGAACCCTCGTGGATCGCCTTGGCGAAGATATACGGCGACATGTCGGGCCGGCCCCACGGCCCGTAGATGGTGAAGAAGCGGAGTCCGATCGCCTTGAACTTGTGAAGGTGGCAGTAGCTCGAGGTCATCAGCTCGTCGGCCCGCTTGGTGGCGGCGTAGAGCGAGATCGGCGCATCGACACGGTCGGCCACGGCGAAGGGCTGCTTGCGATTGCCGCCGTAGACCGAGGAGGACGAGGCATAGACGAAGTGTTGGAGACCCACGCAGCGCCGCGCCAGCTCGAGCACCACCAGATGGCCCATCACGTTGGTCTGGACGTAGGCGTAGGGATCGACGAGCGAGTGCCGGATGCCCGGCTGGGCCGCCAGATGCACGATACGGTCGATACCGGCGTGGCGTTCGGGCAAGGCGAGCATGGTATCGCGGTCGGCAATATCGGCTTCGAGGAAGGTGAACGCCCTGTCCTCGCGCAATGGCTTTAGCCGGGCAAACTTCAGGACGGGGTCGTAATAGTCGCTGAAATTGTCGATGCCGATGACTGTTTCGCCACGCGCCAGCAGGGCCCGAGCGACGTGCGATCCGATAAAGCCGGCGACGCCGGTGACGAGAACGGGCATAAAGGACTGTAGCCGAGCGACGTTGCAGGAAATTTAGGAAGCGGACGCTTACAACGTTTCGTTCCCGGACGATAGGTTGAAACGCCCTGCATCACGACCCCTCGGCGAGTGCCGGAAAACCTCAATTTTGACGGGCCGGCGCGTTCCAGATTGCGCCCAGTAAGATTCTGCCGTTACCGTGCCTATATAGGCGGTCGGGAGGTTGCCATGTCACTCGCGGTAACCCTGGACGATAAATACGTACTCGACACCGGCCGGGTCTACCTGACGGGGACCCAGGCGCTGGTTCGCTTGCCCATGATGCAACGCCAGCGCGACCTGGCGGCCGGGCTGAATACCGGCGGCTATATCACCGGCTATCGCGGCTCTCCGCTCGGCGGCTTCGACCAGGCGCTGTGGCAAGCCAAGCGCTTCATCAAGAAGAGCCACATCGAGTTCCAGCCCGCCGTCAACGAGGACCTGGCGGCAACGGCCCTATGGGGCACCCAGCAGATCCACCTTTATCCCGGCGCCAAATACGACGGCGTATTCGGCATGTGGTACGGCAAGGGCCCCGGCGTCGACCGTTCGGGCGACGCCTTCAAGCACGCCAACTATGCCGGCACCTCCAGGCACGGCGGCGTGGTGGCGCTGGCAGGCGACGACCACATGGCCAAGTCGTCGACCGTTGCGCACCAGAGCGAGCCCGCCTTCATTGCCGCCGGAATCCCCCTACTCCACCCCGCCTCGGTTCAGGAATATCTCGACTTCGGCCTGCACGCCTTCGCGCTGTCGCGCTACTCGGGCCTGTGGGTCGGCTTCAAGGTGCTGAGCGAGACGGTCGATTCGTCCGCTTCCGTCCATGTCGATCCGCATCGGGTCGAGATCCACACGCCGACCGACTTCTTCATGCCTCCCGAGGGCGTGCACATCCGCTGGCCGGACGACTGGCTCGGCCAGGAACGCCGCGTCATCACCCTGAAGCACCCGGCGGCGCTCGCCTACTGGCGCGCCAACAGGCTCGACCGGGTGATGCTTGGACGACCCGATGCGCGGTTCGGCATCGTCACCGTCGGCAAGTCCTATCTCGACGTTCGCCAGGCGCTCGACGAACTCGGGCTCGACGACGCCGAAGCCGAGCGGCTCGGGCTCGCGATCTACAAGGTGGGCCTCGTCTGGCCGCTCGAGACCCAGGGCGCGATCGCCTTCTGCGAAGGCAAGCGCGACGTGCTGGTGGTCGAGGAGAAGCGCCCGATCATCGAGCAGCAGCTCAAGGATGCAATGTTCAACAGCCCGGCCGACAGGCGCCCCGTCGTGGTCGGCAAGACCGACGAGCGCGGCCAGAAGCTGCTCAAGACGGACGGCGAACTCTCTCCGTTCGAAATCGCCAACGCCATCGTCTCGCGGCTCGGCATCGAGGGCTTGAGCGAGCGCACCCGCCAGCGCTTCGACGCGCTCAAGCGCCGTGCCGGTCGGCAGGTCCGCAACGAGGCCGGCATGGCCCGCGTGCCCTACTTCTGCTCGGGCTGTCCGCACAACACGTCGACCAAGGTGCCCGACGGCTCGATGGCCATGGCCGGTATCGGCTGCCACACGCTCGCCATCGGCATGGAGCGCAACACCAAGACCTTCACCCATATGGGCGCCGAGGGCGTGCCGTGGGTCGGTGCGCACCATTTCACCGATGTGCCGCACGTCTTTCAGAATCTGGGCGACGGCACTTATTTCCACTCGGGCTATCTCGCCATCCGACAGGCGATCGCCACGAATACCAGCATCACCTACAAGATCCTCTACAACGACGCCGTTGCCATGACAGGCGGCCAGCCGCACGACGGCAACGTCCACCCCTGGACGATCAGCCAGCAGGTCTATGCCGAGGGCGCCCGACGCATCGCACTGGTGAGCGACGATCCGCACAAATACCCGATTGGCACCGAATGGGCGCCCGGCGTCACATTCCATCACCGCGACCAGCTCGACGAGGTCCAGCGCGAACTGCGCGAGTGGAAGGGCGTGTCGGTGCTGATCTACGACCAGACCTGCGCCGCCGAGAAGCGCCGCCGCCGCAAGCGCGGCACCTACCCCGACCCTGCCAAGCGCGTGTTCATCAACCAGGCGGTCTGCGAGGGCTGCGGCGACTGCTCGGTCGCCTCGAACTGCCTTTCGGTAACGCCGGTGGAGACCGAATTCGGCACCAAGCGGCAGATCGACCAGTCGTCCTGCAACAAGGACTTCTCCTGCCTGAACGGCTTCTGCCCGAGCTTCGTCACTGTCGAAGGCGGCCGCGTGCGCCACGGCAAGGCCGAGTCCCAGCCTGCCGGAACCCCGTCGGGTGAAACGGCGCCGCCCCCTGCGCCGGTCCTGCCATCGATCGCCGACAAACCTTATGGCGTGCTGATCACAGGCATCGGTGGCACCGGTGTGGTGACCATCGGCGCTCTGATGGGAATGGCCGCCCACATCGAGGGCAAGGGCGCCACGGTGCTCGACCAGCTCGGCATGGCGCAAAAAGGCGGCGCCGTGGTGAGCCACGTGCGCATCGGCGCAACGCCCGAAGCCCTGCACGCCGTGCGACTGGGCGCCGGCGGGGCCAATCTCCTGCTCGGCTGCGACCTCGTGGTCAGCGCCAGCCCCGACGCCCTGGCGCGGCTCGAGCCCGGCAGCTCACGGGCGATCGTCAACACCCACGAGACCATTACGGGCGAGTTCACCCGCCACCCCGACCTCGCCTTCCCGAGCCATACGCTGCGCCTGTCGATCGAGGCCGCAGCAGGGGCGGAGGCCAGCGACTTCATCGAAGCGACGCGGCTTGCCACAGCCCTGCTGGGCGATTCGATCGCGACCAACCTCTTCATGCTCGGCTACGCCTATCAGAAGGGACTGATCCCGATCGGCCACGAGGCGCTCGAGCGGGCGATCGAACTCAATGCCACGGCGGTGAAGATGAACCTCAGCGCCTTCCGCTGGGGCCGCCGCGCCGCTCACGACCGCGCCGCGGTCGAGAAGCTGGCGGCATCGCCGACCGATAACGTCGTCCCGTTCAGCCGGCCCTCGACGACGCTCGATGAAGTGGTCGCGGCACGGGTCGAGCATCTCACGCGCTACCAGAATGCGGCCCTCGCCGGGCGCTATCAGGCCCTGGTGGAGCGCGTGCGCAGGATCGAGGACGAGCGGGTCGCCGGCGCCACGCAGCTGGCCGAGGCGGTCGCGCGCAACTATGCCAAGCTGTTGGCCTACAAGGACGAGTACGAGGTCGCCCGGCTCTATGCCGAGGCAGCCTTCGCCGCTGGCATCGATCGGCAGTTCGAGGGCGACTACAAGCTCAAGTTCCACCTCGCACCGCCGCTGTTCGCCCAGCGTGATCCCAGGACCGGACACCTGATCAAGCAGGAATTCGGCCCCTGGTTGCTTCCGCTCTTCAAGATGCTGGCGAAGTTCAAGTTCCTGCGCGGCTCTGCGTTCGACATCTTTGGCCACAGCCAGGAGCGCAAGACCGAGCGCAACCTGATCGGCCAGTACGAGACGCTGATCGACGAGCTCCTGGGCGGGTTGACGCCGGCCAACCACGAACTGGCCGTCAAGCTGGCCTCGGTGGCGGACGACATCCGCGGCTACGGCCATGTGAAGGACGCGCATCTCGCCAAGGCAAAGCGCAAGGAAGCCGACCTGCTGGTGCAATGGCGCAACCCCGAGCCGTTGCAGCGCGCGGCGGAGTAGCGGATCTCCCACGAGGCCTATTGCTTGTTGCGGATGCCGGCGCGCCACTCCCAGGCCTTTACGCAAGGATGGGCATAAACTCCGCTGATGGCGTACATCGCATTGGAGGCCTGCACCGAGTAGTCGGCGACGTTGGGCATCGCCCAGGCCATGCCGGCCGCGGCCATGGCGCTGCTCAGATCCTGGCCGTCCACCTTGCAGATCGCGTACGGGCCGCCCGACACTGTCGAGGCCTTGGCCTCGCAACTGACAGGCTTGCTGCCGACCAGGCCCTTCAAGTAGGCGGCAGCAGCCTTGCCGGCGTCCCAGCCATCGGCACAGACGTGACCCGTGTCCGGAGCGTCGATACCCCAAAGGTGCACGACCCTGCCCTTGTCGTTCAGCGTGTTGCCGTCGATCACCGTTTGCGCCGCCGCACTCGAGACCGAAAGGGCCGCAACAACCGCCGACACCCGCCATGGCGTTGCAATCATCGAGAGATCTCCCTTTTGGCCTCACCCTAACCTGCCATCGCCGGCAGATCGCAGGCATTTTGCCAGGAGTCGGGCGTATTCGCCCTTGCAAGGCGGAGTTTCCCCGCATGCCGCAGGCCGTTCTCCCATCGAAAGTGAACTACGAGCAGCGTTGACAAGCGGGCACATCCGCCCGCCCAATCGCCGACATGAGCAACGTCACCCCGCTATCCGTCGCCCCCAAGATCGATCCGGTGGCAAGGGCGCGGGCGGTCGGCCCTGCCGTCGCCGCCGTCGCCGATGAGATCGAGCGCAGCCAGGAGATTCCCGGCGCCGTGCTCGCCCAGCTGCACGAATCGCGAATCTACCGCATGTTGCTGCCACGCTCGGTGGGCGGCGACCAGCTCGAGCCCTGGATCTACTTCCGTGCGGTGGAGGAGATATCTCGCTTCGACGGCTCGGTCGGCTGGAACGTCTTCGTCGCCAACAGTTCGGCGCTGATCGCGCCCTTCATCCCGCTCGAGTCCGCAAAGGCGATCTACAATGACCCGCGCGGGCTCATTTCGTGGGGTCCGCCCAACCAGCATCGCGCCATTGCAGCTCCGGGCGGCTATCGCGTCAGCGGCGAATGGCACTTCTCCTCCGGCTACCGGCAGGCGACTTGGATCGGCGCCCACTGCCACGTCGTCGAGCCCGACGGCTCGCTGCGGCTCAACCGCTTCGGCCGGCCGACGGTGCGCACGCTGCTGATGCCGCGGGACAAGACTTCGCAGATCAGGGATTGGCATACCCTCGGCATGCGCGGCACGGCGTCGGAGGGCTACAGCGTCACCGACGTGTTCGTCCCCGAGGAGTTCTCCGGCACACGCGAGGATCCGACGCTGCGCCGCGATCGCGGACCGCTCTATGCCTTCACAATGCAGAGCCTCTATGCCGTCGGCGTGTCGGGCGTGGCGCTCGGTATCGCCGCCGCCATGCTCGATGCCTTCAAGGAGCTCGCTGCCGAGAAAGCGCCCCGCAACATGGGCCGCCTGGCCGACAGCCCGGTGGTTCAGGCCGACGTGGCGCGGCGCGACGCCGGCCTCGGTGCCGCACGCGCCTATCTGACGGACATATTGAAGGAGGTGTGGGCCACCGCCGACGACATCGAGCCGCTCGGCGCGGCCGATCGCGCCCGCGTCCGGCTAGGCTGCAGCCACGTCATCCATACCGCGATCGAGACCGCCGACTATGTCTTCAAGGCGGCCGGCACCTCGGCAATCTTCCTCGGCACGCCCTACGAGCGGCGCTTTCGCGACATTCACACTCTGTCGCAGCAGATCCAGTCGCGCGACGCGCACTTCGAGGTGGTCGGCCGCGTGATGTTCAATGGCGATCCGGACGGGACGTTCATGGGTTAGGCGCATTCGCGCCGCGAATGCGCCGGTCGGCGGCAGCGCTTGTAGTCAGGCGCGGGAGCCCACACCGCGCAGCCGCCCACCAGCGCCCCTTTTCAGGGGCGCTCTATCCACTGCTTGATCTTGTCGACCGTCTCGCGCTCGATGCCGTTGTAGCCGTGAAAGGCGTAGGCCTCGCAGTCGTCGCCCGTCGACTTGCCACCGTCCATCTCGATCAGCGGCGTACCGTAGCTCCTGTTGGAGGCGACGCCGTTGGACGGCTTGGTCAGCGCACAGGCATCGCGCCTGTGCAGCACGATCAGGTTCCGGCTCTTCAGCCCGCGCGGATCGAAGGTCGCAATGCCGTTCATCGACGAGGTGTGCACGAAGCCTGCGACCCTGCCGTCGAGCGAGCGCGCCAGGGCCAGCGTCGCCTCGGTGCTGCGGCTGGTGCCGACGACATAGACCTTCACGCCGGGATAGCGGCGCTGCAGGTCGGCCACGATCGCCAGGATGCGGTCCGGTGTGCTGGTGGCGTCAGTCGAGGCGGCGACGAATTTCCCCTCGGCGAATGTCGCGCGCGAGCGGATGAGGAAGTTGCCGCCAAACGCGAAGACCAGCTTGCCGTTGTTGTCGATATGGGGCGACATGATCCCGCGGCCGCCCGGCATCAAGATCACCGCATAGGCTGGAGAGCCGCCACCTGAGGTCGACAGCACGTAAGCGACCGACGTGCCGTCGGCCATCCTGCCTGAAGCGAGCTCGTCGCCCGCCCAGGCGGCGGGGCTAAACAGGAGAAGGAGCAGTCCGCAGAAAAGCCGATTCATGCGCACCACGGTAACAGGCGGCTACTGCACTGCCACCCGCTTGGATGTCCGCACGGCCGCCTGGCCCTGGTCGGGCGGCACTTCAGTGATGCTGCAATGCGGCCCCAGGAAACCTGCCGTCATGCTAGTCTCGACGAAGGCGACACGACCTGGCGCGACGTCGACCTGCGTGCTGCTGCGATAGTCTCCAGCCGCGCAGCCGACCTCGATCTGGCCGGGTGGGCCATCGATACGAAAATAGGTGTTGTAGGGGAGCTTGGCGGTGACGCCGTTGGTGATGCCGACATCGAGCGGCCGGGCAAGGCCGAACAAGCCGCTGCGATAGACGTAGACGGCGCCACGTTCTCCGTCAGGCTGCACGAATTGCTTGGCCTCCAGGTCGGCCTGTGAGCCGGCCATTGGCACGTTGGCGCAGCTGCCCAACACGAACGCCGGCGCGAGCAGCAGCGAGAGCGACAGACTCTTCCGGATCACGGGCGGTTCTCCTTAAGCGAAGCGATCAATCTTGCTGAAGGAAGCGGCTATTTGACGGCAGCGAACAGGCGCTGGCCGATATCGGTCGGTCTGGTTCCTGACGAACCCCGGCTAGCCGGTGATCCTCTGCCACCACGGCTTTTGCTGCTGTTGCGGCGCCCAGCCGCGCGCCTCCAGGCAGCGCGCCAGCAGCCGGTCGGCACTCCGGGCGTCGCCATATTCCACCATGGTGTCAGGCAGTTCACTGCGACCGTAGCGGTCCTGGGGGTCGTCGAATACCGAGCGGCGCGAATCCTCTACCCTGCGACGCGTCCTCATCTGCTCACCGACCTGGCTCTGGCAGGCCTGGCGGTCGCGCGCATAGCGCTCCGCGTTGCTGCCCTTGGCCGGATCGGCACCGCCGCTCGCCGGCTGGTCGCAGGCCACCAGCGTCAGGCCGGTGAGAAGGACCGCAATCGCCCGCCTCACCTGGCGCCCTCCAGCGCCGCCTCGATCGCCTTCAGGGCCTCCGACGCCTTGGCCGCGTCCGGGCCGCCGCCCTGCGCCATGTCGGGCCGGCCGCCGCCGCCCTTGCCGCCCAAGGTGGCGACACCTGCCTTGACCAGCTCGACCGCGCTCAACCTCTTGGACAGATCGTCTGTCACGCCAACCACCGCCGAGGCCTTGCCTTCCTCGACGCCGATCAACGCCACGACGCCCGAGCCCAGCTTCTTCTTGAACTCGTCGGCCATGCCCTTGAGGTCCTTGCCCGGCACACCGTTGAGCACGCGGCTGATTATCTTCACGCCTCCGACCTCGCGAATTTCGTCGGCCGGCGCCGTGCTTCCGCCTGATCCGGTGCCACCGGCCAGCGCCAGCGCCTTGCGCGCTTCCGAGAGCTCGCGTTCGATCTTGCGCTGGCCGTCCATCAGCGCCTGCAGGCGCGCCGGCAGGTCCTCCGGCCGGACTTTCATGACCGCCGCCGCCTGCGTCAGCAGGTCGACCTGATGGCGCACATGGTCTTCCGCCGCGCCGCCCGCGACTGCCTCGATGCGGCGCACCCCGGCCGAGACCGCGCCCTCGCCGACGATGCGGAACAAGCCGATATCGCCGGTCCGCAGCGCATGCGTGCCGCCGCACAGCTCGACCGAGTACCTCTCGCCGTTCGCGGCACCCATCGACAGCACGCGTACTTCCTCACCGTACTTCTCGCCGAACAGCGCCATGGCGCCGGCCGCGATCGCCTCCTCGGGCGTCATCAGCCGGGTCTCGACCGGGCTGTTGAGACGGATGCGCTCGTTGACCTCGTCCTCGACCTTGCGCAGCTCTTCCTGCGTGATCGGCTTGGTGTGGCTGATGTCGAAACGCAGCCGGTCGGGTGCCACCAGCGAGCCCTTCTGCGTGACGTGGGTGCCGAGATGCCGGCGCAACGCCTCGTGCAGGAGGTGAGTCGCCGAATGATGCGCACGCAGCTGGGCGCGGCGAATGGGGTCGACGGTCATCACCACGTCATCGCCAAGCTTGATCTCGCCCTTTTCGACCGTGGCGTGATGGGCATGCAGGTCGCCGACCATCTTGTGCACGTCGAGGATCGCGGCCTCGCCGCTGCCGCCGACGAAACGGCCGTTGTCGCCCTGCTGGCCGCCCGATTCGGCGTAGAACGGCGTCTGGTTGGCGACCAGCCAGCCGGTCTGGCCAGCCTTCAGGGACGGCACTTCCTTGCCATCGACCACGATGGCCACGATCTTGCCCTCGGCGCGCTCGGTGTCGTAGCCGAGGAATTCGGTGGCACCGGCCTTGTGGCGCACGTCGAACCAGATCGCCTGGTCGGCCGTCTCGCCGGAACCCGCCCAGGCGGCGCGTGCCTTGGCCCGCTGCTCGTCCATCGCCTTCTCGAAGCCCGCCGTGTCGACCGCAATGTTGCGGGCGCGCAGCACGTCCTGCGTGAGGTCGAGCGGGAAGCCGAAGGTATCGTAGAGCTTGAAGGCGATGTCGCCCTTCAGCGTTCCGCCCGCCGACAGATCGCGGGTTTCGTCGTCGAGCAGCCTGAGGCCGGTGCCGAGCGTCTTCTTGAAACGCGTCTCCTCGAGCTTCAGCGTCTCGCCGATGAGCGACTGGGCACGCACCAGCTCGGGATAGGCATCGCCCATCTCGTGCACCAGTGTCGGCACCAGCTTGTAGACCATCGGCTCCTGCGCGCCGAGGATATGGGCGTGCCGCATGGCGCGGCGCATGATGCGGCGCAGCACGTAGCCGCGCCCTTCGTTCGACGGCAGCACGCCGTC
>CAZHQA010000087.1:0-17452 GCA_964533955.1 uncultured Reyranella sp.
GGCCGAGACCAGGACATCCGCCAGCTCGCCGCCATAGGCGCCGGCATTGGTCGGAAACGCACCGCCGATGGTGCCGGGAATGCCGCTCAGGAACTCCAGACCGGCGAGCGCGTGATCGCGTGCCGTGAGGGCCACGTTGAGGTCGAGCGCGCCCGCCCCGGCCACGAGTTCGTAACCTTCGACCGCGATGGCCGTGAAGCCGCGCATCAGGCGGATCACCACGCCCCTGACCCCGCCGTCGCGCACAATGACGTTGGAACCGACGCCCAGCACGGTCACCGGCACGTCGGCCGGCAGGGCCGCGAGGAAAGCCGACAGGTCTTCGACATCGGCCGGCCGGAACAACACCTCGGCCGGTCCGCCGGTCTTGAACCAGGTCTGCGGCCCGAGCGGCGCATCGGCCGACAGCCGGCCGCGCACCTTGGGCAGGCGGTCGATCAGATGCGGACGGGAGGCGGCAACGGCCATCATGCGGCCGTCCCCGCCCCGCCGGGAGAATGGCCGCCGGAGGACTGATCGTTGGCGACGGCGCGCGGGCCGCCGTGCTGGGCGGCGAGTTGCTGCAGCTGGCCGGGCAGCGCGGCCGCCCACGCGGTGATGTTGCCGGCGCCGAGGCAGACCACGACGTCGCCCGGCCGGGCGATACGCCAGATCAGGGCGGGCAAGTCGGCCGGTGCGCCGAGCGCCGAGACGTCGCGATGGCCGGCGCGCCGGACAAGGCCGACCAGCATGTCGCGATTGACGCCCTCCATCGGCGTCTCGCCCGCCGCGTAGACGTCGGCAATGACCACGGCGTCGGCGTCGCCGAAGCAGCTCGCGAAATCGTCGCGCAGGCTGGCAAGCCGCGTGTAGCGGTGCGGCTGCATGACGGCGATCACCCGCCCCGAGCCGCCGTAGCTCTGGCGCGCCGCCCGCAAGGTGGCGGCGATCTCCACCGGATGGTGGCCGTAGTCGTCGATCACGGTGATGCCGTGCGCCTCGCCGGTCTTGGTGAAGCGCCGCTTGACGCCGGCGAAGCCCGCCAGGGCGCGCCGGATGGTCTCGTCGGGCAGCCCCATCTCGGTGGCCACGGCGACGGCGGCGAGCGCATTCTGCACGTT
The DNA here is from genome assembly GCA_964533955.1 of uncultured Reyranella sp. Classification (GTDB taxonomy): domain Bacteria; phylum Pseudomonadota; class Alphaproteobacteria; order Reyranellales; family Reyranellaceae; genus Reyranella. The sequence continues at coordinate 1,101 of CAZHQA010000087.1, forward strand.
GTGCTGGCCGAACATCGGCAGGCGCAGGTCGACGATGACGCGCGACTGGTTGGTGGCGCGATTCTCGATCTGCACGTCGAAGTCGGCGCCGCCGCGGTCGAGCCTGACGTTGACCGCGCGCACGTCGGCATTGTTGCCCAGGCCGTAGGTGATGATGCGCCGGTCGGCGACGCGTGGGATCAGCGCCTGGACTTCCGGATGATCGACGCACAGCACGGCGAAGCCGTAGAACGGGATGTTCTCGACGAAGCGCACGAAGGCGTCGCGCAGCGCATCGAAGGTGCCGTAGTGGTCGAGATGCTCGGGATCGACGTTGGTGACGATGGCGATGGTGGCGGGCAGGCGGAGGAACGAGCCGTCGGACTCGTCGGATTCGACCACCATCCAGTCGCCGGCGCCGATGCGGGCATTCGTGCCGTAGGCGTTGATGATGCCGCCGTTGATGACCGTCGGATCGAGCCCGCCGGCGTCGAGCATCGAGGCGATCATCGAGGTGGTCGTGGTCTTGCCGTGCGTGCCGCCGACCGCCACAGACCATTTGAGCCGCATCAGCTCGCCCAGCATCTCGGCGCGGCGCACCACCGGCACCAGGCGGGCGCGGGCGGCCAACACCTCGGGATTGTCCTTCTTGACCGCCGAGGAGACGACCACGACCTGCGCGTTGCCGAGGTTGTCGGCGCGATGACCGATCGAGACCTTGATGCCGAGATCGGCCAGGCGGCGCGTGTTGGCGCCCTCGGAGAGGTCGCTGCCCTGGACCTTGTAGCCGAGATTGTGCAGCACCTCGGCGATGCCGGACATGCCGATGCCGCCGATGCCGACGAAGTGGATCAGGCCGATATCGAGCGGCAGCGCCCTCATGCGGCGACTCCTGACGGTGCGAGAGCGGGAATGTCGATCAGCTCGCCGACCAGGTCGGCAAGCCGCTGGGCCGCATCGGGACGGCCGGCGGCCTGCGCGGCGGCGGCCATGTCAGCCAGTCGCTGCGGCGCCTCGAACAGGCTGGCCAGTTGGCCGGCCAGCGCCTCGGCGGTGAACGAGGCGTGCGCGATGACCAGGCAGGCGCCGCTCGCCTCGAAGGCGCGGGCATTGGCCATCTGATGGTCGTCGGCGGCATAGGGATAAGGCACCAGGATCGACGGCCGTCCGATCGCGGCCAGCTCCGCCACCGTCGAGGCGCCGGAGCGGCCGATCACGAGGTGCGCCGCCGCGAGGCGCTGCGGCATGTCGGCGAAGAACGGCGCCAGCTCGGCCACGATGCCGGCTTTCTGGTACAGCTTGCGCACGCGCTCGAGATCCTCGGGCCGGCACTGCTGCACGATCCGCAGCCGGGCGCGCAGGCTCGCCGGCAGAGCGAGAATTGCCGACGGAACGACCTGGCTGAACGAGGCGGCGCCCTGGCTGCCGGCAAACACCAGAATGTCGATCACGCGGTCGGCCGTCGGCGCGCGATAGGGCGATCCGCGCAGCAGGCGAACCGGCTCGCGCACCGGATTGCCGACCAGCCGCGCGCGCGCGTCGTTCTCCAGCCCGCGCGTCTCGGCAAAGGAGACGCCGACACGCGCCACGCCGCCCAGCACCATGCGGTTGGCCTTGCCCAGCACCGCGTTCTGCTCATGCAGCATGGCGGGCAGGCGGCGCAGGCGGGCGGCGACCATGGTCGGCACCGAGGCGTAGCCGCCGAAGCCGACGACGACGGAGGGAGCGATGCGGCCAAGCGCGCGCCAGGCGTCGACCAGGCCGAGCCCGAGCGAGAGCAGAGCCAGCACGCGGCGCTGAACCGAACCGGTTGGACTCGCGGAGCGGATGTAGTGGATCGGCCGACGCGCCAGCGCGCCCTGCCACTGCCGGCCGCGCCCATCGGTCACCAGGGCGAACGGCACGCCGCGCGCCTCGAGCTCGCCGGCCAGGGCCTCGGCGGGAAATACGTGCCCGCCGGTGCCGCCGGTCGCCAGAACCACGGGGCGCAGCTCTGCCATCACACCGCCTCCCTGAGGCCGGCATGCTCGCGGGTCAGCGACAGCAGCATGCCGACGCAGATCGCCATGGCGAGCGCCGAGGAGCCGCCGTAGGAGATGAACGGCAAGGTCATGCCCTTGGCCGGAATGAGCTGGATGGTCGAGGCCATGTTGATGGCCGCCTGAAGGCCGAACTGGACGCCGAGGCCGGTGGCGGCGAGGGTGATGAACAGGCTGGTTTCCTTCGAGGCGCGCGACAGCGAGCGCATCGTCACGAAGGCGAACAGCCCCAGGATGAGCAGGCAGACGATGAGGCCGAATTCCTCGCCCGCCACCGCCATGACGAAGTCGGTGTGCGCGTCGGGCAGCTGCGCCTTGACCGTGCCCTCGCCCGGGCCGCGGCCGAACAGCGAGCCGTTCATGAAGGCTTCGAGCGCGGTGTTGACCTGGTAGTTGTCGCCCGACGAGGGATCGAGGAAGCGATCGAAGCGGCTGCGCACGTGGCCGAAGACGAAGTAGGCGCCGACCAGGCTGGCCGCGCCGCCGACCACGCCGAAGGCGGCAACCCACATCGGCAGGCCGACGACGAAGAGCTGGGCGGCCCAAACCGCCGCGACCACGATGCTCATGCCGAGGTCGGGCTGCATGACCAGGAGCGCCAGGACGCCGCCGACCAGCAGGGTCGACAGGAAATAGCCGGTGACGCGCCGCTCGGCTCGGCTCTGCGCCAGCAGCCAGGCCGATATCACCGCAAGGCTCGGCTTGACGAACTCCGACGGCTGCACGCTCGACAGGCCGGGCACCGAGATCCAGCGCCGCGCGCCCTTGATCTCGACGCCGATCACGAAAGTGGCGGCGAGCAGCACGACACTGCCCATGAAGACGAGCAGCGCCAGCCGCCTGATGTGGCGCGGCGAGGCGATGGAGATCGCCAGCATGAGGCTGAGCGCCATCGGCAGGAACAGGAACTGGCGCTTGGCGAACATGAAGGAGTCGGCGCCGATGCGCTCGGCGGCCGGCGGCGAGGCGGCGAGCGTCAGCAGCACGCCGAACGCCATGATCGACAGGATGGCGCCGAGCGACCAGCGGTCGACTGTCCACCACCACTGGCCGATCATGCTGCGGTCGTCGCGCGGTACCTGGATCACGCTGCTCTCCCCACACTCTGGGCGCCGGGCAGCGCCCGCGCCATGGCACGGAATGCATCGCCGCGGTGCTCGTAGCTTTGCCACTGGTCCCACGAGGCGCAGGCCGGCGACAGCAACACCACCGATGGCGCCCCCGCCTCGCTCTGCGCCAGCGCATGCGCGGCGCCGAGCGCCGACTGCAGGTCGCCGCAACGGTCGAAGGCGACCTTGCCGTCGAGCTGGCCGGCGAACAGCTCGGTCGCCTCGCCGATCAGGAAGGCATGGCGGACACGCTCGAACCAGGGCGCGAGCGGCGCCACACCGCCCTCCTTCGCCTGTCCGCCGAGGATCCAGTAGATGTTGCGGTAGCTCGACAAGGCGCGCGCCGTGGCGTCCGCGTTGGTCGCCTTGCTGTCGTTGACGTAGATGACGTCGCCGACCGAGGCGACGCGCTCCTGGCGGTGCGGCAGGCCGGGATAGGATTTGAGTCCGGCGATGATCTCCTCGCGCGTCACGCGCAGCCAGCGGCAGGCCGCCCAGGCACAGGCCGCATTCTGCGCGTTGTGGTCGCCCGGCAGCGTCGGCACGTCGGAAAAGTCGGCCGAGTAGCCGTCGGCGTCGACCAGCGTGCCGGCGCGGAACGAGATCCCGCCAGCCACGGGACGGTCGAGCACGACCGGCACGCAGCCGATGCGGAATCGGGGGGCGATCTTGCGGTAGACGGCGCGCGACGGCTCGTCGTCGATGCCGATCACGCTGCAGTCGCCCGGCTGCTGGCGGTCGAAGATGTGCTCCTTGGCCGCGACATAGCCCGCAAGGTCGCCGTGGCGGTCGATATGGTCGGGCGTGATGTTGAGCCAGACCGCGACGTGGGCGCGGAAGGTCTCGAGCAGCTCGAGCTGGTAGGAAGAGAGCTCCAGCACGTAGATGCCGCCGGCGCCGAGCGGCGCCAGGTCGAGCGCACCGCGGCCGATGTTGCCGCCGACCTCGCAGGTCTTGCCGGCGGACTTCAGGATATGGCCGATCAGCGCCGTGGTGGTCGACTTGCCGTTGGTGCCGGTGATGCCGACGAAGCGCGCCTGCGGCTGGGCGCGGGCCAGCAGCTCGACGTCGCAGATCAAGGGCTTGCCGGCGGCCCGCGCCGCTGCCGCCATGGCATGCGGCCTGGGCAGGCGATTGGGGATGCCGGGACTGATGACCAGCGCCGTGATCCTGGTCCAGTCGACGGCCGACGGTTCAGCAAGACGCACACCGGCCTCGACGGCGGCCCGGCGGGCCGGCTCGTTGTCGTCCCAGGCGACGCAGTCGATGCCGGCGGCCAGCAGGGCACGCACCGTCGCCAGGCCGGAGCGCGCGAGGCCCAGCACGACGAAGGACGAACCCTTGAGGACGCCGAGATCGATCATCCGCTCACCTCAGCTTCAGGGTGGCGAGGCCGACCATCGACAGGATGGCGGCGATGATCCAGAAACGGAAGACGATGGTCGGCTCCGCCCAGCCCTTCTGCTCGAAGTGGTGGTGCAGCGGCGCCATGCGGAAGATGCGCCGCCCGGTCATCTTGAACGACACGACCTGGACGACCACCGATACGGTCTCGAGCACGAACAGCCCGCCCACGATCGCCAGCACGATCTCGTGCTTGGTCACCACGGCGACGCCGCCCAGCGCGCCGCCGATCGACAGCGAGCCGGTGTCGCCCATGAACACCATGGCCGGAGGGGCGTTGAACCACAGGAAGCCGAGCCCCGCACCGACCAGGGCGGCCAGCAGCACGGCGAGCTCGCCGGCGCGCGGCACGTGATGGACGTAGAGGTAGTTGGTGTAGACGATGTTGCCCACCACGTAGGCGATCAGGCCGAACACCGCGGAGGCCATGATCACCGGGCCGATCGCCAGGCCATCGAGCCCGTCGGTCAGGTTGACGGCGTTGGAGGTGCCGACGATCACCAGGACGCCGAAGGCGACGTAGCCGACCAGTCCGAGCGGCAACAGCGCGTCCTTGAAGAACGGCACGGCCAGCATGTAGCGCAGCGGCGTCGGCGAGAGCTGGGCGATGTAGTAGGTGCCGAAGGCCGCGACCACGACCGCGACGATGAGCTTGACGGTGCCGGGCACGCCCTTGGGATTGCGCTTGGTGACCTTGAGGAAGTCGTCCCACAGGCCGATCGCACCAAAGGTCACGGTGATGATCAGGACGATCCAGACGTACTTGTTGGTGAGATCGGCCCATAGCAGCGTGGCCACCGACAGCGCGATCAGGATCAGGAGCCCGCCCATGGTGGGCGTGCCCTTCTTGCTGACGACGTGGCTCGCCGGTCCGTCCTCGCGGATCGGCTGGCCCTGGGCCTGCTTGCTGCGCAGCCAGCGGATCAGGCTGCCGCCGATCACGAAGCTCAGCACCAGCGCGGTCAGGAACGCCGCGATCGAACGGAACGTCAGGTAGCGGAACAGGTTGAACGGGCCGAAGACGTCCGCCAGCGGATAGAGGAAGTTGTAGATCATCTTCAGCGTCCCACCTCGCCGCCGCTGGCCGCCAGGACCGCGTCGACGACATTCTTCATTTTCGAGCCCAGCGAGCCCTTGATCGCAATCACGTCTCCCGCCCGCAGGGCCGCCGCCACTTCGCCGGCCAGCGCCGCCGAATCCGGCCGGTGGACGCCCTTCTGCGCCGTGGCGAGACGCCGCCACAGCGCCTCCATGTGCGGGCCGCACAGAAAGACCTGCGCCGCGCCGCTGGCCGCCACCGCATCGGCAAGGCCGGCATGCAGGTCGTCGGCGAACTCGCCCAGCTCGCGCATGTCGCCCATCGCCAGCAGCCGCCGTCCGCCCGGCGCGGGCTGGGTGCGTGCCAGCACGGCGAGCATCGCCCGCACCGACGCGGGGTTGGCGTTGTAGCTCTCGTCCAGCAGTTCGACCGTACCAGCCTCGCTCCCTTGACCGAATCTGAGCCGGCGCCGCGCGCCGCGGCCGGGCGAGGCCTTGACCTCGCCGAGCGTCGCCGCCGCCTTCACCAGGTCGCCGCCCAGCGCCTCGACGACCGCCAGGGCCGCGATGCTGTTCAGCACCCAATGCTCGCCGGCGGCGCCCAGCCGATACTCGATTCGCCGGCCATGGATCAAGGCTTCGACGTCGGAGCCCGAATCCTGCAGGCGGCACGCGAGGAGCCGCGCCTCGGCCTCGGGATTCCTGCCGAACCCGACGATGCGGCTGACGCCGAAGCGGCGGGCATGGCCGGCCAGCCGCTCGAAATGGCGGTTGTCGCGGTTGAGCACGGCGACGCCGCCGTCGGACATGCCGGCGAACAGGGCGGCCTTTTCGTCGGCGATCGCCTCTTCCGAGCCCATGTGACCAATGTGTGCCGGCTCGACATTGGTGATGACGCCGACATGGGCGGCGACCTGGCGGGCCAGCGGCTCGATCTCGCCGGGATGATTCATGCCGATCTCGAACACGCCGTAGCGAGCGTCGGCCGGCAGGCGGGCGAGGCTGATCGGCACGCCGACATGGTTGTTGAAGCTCGCCACGCTGGCCTCGGTCCTGGCCTGGGCCGCGAGCATCGTCCGCAGCGCATCCTTGGTGCTGGTCTTGCCGACCGAGCCGGTGACGCTGGCTATGCGCGCGGCGCTGCGCGCGCGGCCGGCGCGACCGAGATCGACCAGGGCCTGCATGGTGTCGGCGACGCGCACCGTCCTGCCCGGGCTCCCGGCGACGTCGCGCGAGACGACCGCGGCGGCGGCACCGCGCGCCAGCGCATCGGCCACGAAGCCATGACCGTCGGTGGTTTCGCCGGCGAGCGCGAAGAACAGGTCGCCGCGGGTGACGGCGCGGCTGTCGAAGGTAACGCCGGTGGCCTCGAAGGGCGCCGGCATGGCGATCGGCGACAGCGCACGCGCCACTTCCGCGGAGGTCCAAAGCGCGCTCACGGCAGTGCCCTCCCGGCCAGCTCCCGCGCGACTTCGGCATCGTCGAAGGGATGGGTCACGCCGTTGATCGTCTGGCCGGTCTCATGGCCCTTGCCGGCGATCAGCAGCAGATCGTCGCCGGATTTGAGCGCCGCCATGCCCTGCTCGATCGCGACGCGCCGGTCGGACCGCACCTCTGACCAGTTGCGGCGGTCGGCCGGTATGCCGTGCACGATCGCGGCGCGAATCGCCGCCGGCTCCTCGCTGCGCGGATTGTCGTCGGTGATCAGGACATGGTCCGCCAGCCGGGTGGCGATCTCGCCCATCACCGGACGCTTGGCGCGATCGCGATCGCCGCCGCAACCGAACACCACGATCAGCCGGCCCCGCGCGAACGGCCGCAGAGTCGCGAGCACGGTCTCCAGCGCCTCGGGCTTGTGAGCGTAGTCGACATACACCGCCGCGCCGCTCTTGTGGCGGGCCACGAGCTGCAGGCGGCCCGGCGCGCCATTCAGCGTCGCGAGGGCGGCAACGGAGCGGGCGACCTGTCCGCCGGTCGCGACGACCAGGCCGAGCGCCGCCAGTGCATTTGACGCCTGGAAGCCGCCGACCAGCGGCAGCTCGACCTCGTGGCGCGTGCCCAGCACCTCGATCGCGAGATGCTGGCCGGCCGGGGTTGGCCGGCTGGCGAGCAGGCGCAGTTCCTGGCCGCGCTCGCCGTATGTCCAGAAGCGCAGCCCGCGCTTGCGGCAGATCTCGCCGAGCGCCGCCGTGCGCTCGCTGTCAGCGTTGGCAACCGCGATGCCGCCCGCCGGCAGCAGCTCGTCGAACAGGCGTGCCTTGGCCGCGAAGTAGTCCTCCATCGAGCGGTGATAATCGAGGTGCTCGTGCGTCAGGTTGGTGAAGGCGGCGGCCGAGAGCCTCAGCCCGTCGAGCCGATGCTGGTCGAGGCCGTGGCTCGACGCCTCGATGGCAAGATGCGTCACGCCCTCGCGGGCGAGCGTCGCGAGATCGGCATGGAGCTGCACCGGGTCGGGCGTGGTGAGGCCGGCCTCGCGCGCGAAGCCGGGGGAGACGATGCCGAGCGTGCCGACGCTTGCCGCCGTGAAGCCGAGCGCCTCCCAGATGTGGCGGACGAAATGCACCGTCGAGGACTTTCCGTTGGTGCCGGTGACCGCGGCGATGGTGGCGGGCTGCAGGCCGGCGAAGGCTGCGGCCATCAAGGCCACGCGGCGTCGCGGGTTGGCGTCGCGCAGCACCACGATGCCGGGATCGATCGGTGGCAGCTCGGCGTCCGGCGCGGCGAGGACCGCCACCGCGCCGCGCTTCACGGCATCGACGACGAAGCTCGCGCCGTCCGCCCGCGAGCCGGCCAGCGCCGCGAAGAGGTAGCCGGGTTGGACCTTGCGGGAGTCGAGCGTCAGACCGGCCAGCACCGGATCGTGCGGCCCGCCTCCCCAACCCTCCCGCGTCAGATGGGGCAGGTGGCCCGACGGGCCGGAGGGGGCAGCGCCCGCGGATTGCCGCATGAGCTCACTCAACCGCAACGCGACGTACTCCCGCCGCTGCCGCCGTGTTCTGTGCGCCGGCCTGGGCCGGAAGCGCGCGCCGTTCGGGCACGCGGCCGTGTGCACTGGCCGGCACGACGTGCGGCGGCGGTTGCGGCGCAGCTGCGATCGGCGTCGAGGCGATCTCGAGCGCGGGATTGCCGGTCCAGTCGCCGGGCAGGATGCCGTAGAGGGCGACGATGCGCTCGACGATGGTCTTGACGCTGGGCGCCGCCACCATGCCCGCCGTGGCATAGCCGCCCGTCTCGGCGATGCCCTTGGGTTCGTCGAGCGAGAACACGATCAGGAACTTGGGCTCACTCATGGGGAAGGCGCCAACGAACGTGCTGAACAAGGCTTTTTTCCGATAGCCGCCGCCGCCGACCTTCTCGGATGTACCGGTCTTGCCGCCGACTTCGTAGCCCTTCACCTCGGCGTTCTTGCCGGTGCCCTGGATCACGTTGAGCCGCAAAAGCTGGCGCATCTGCTGCGAGGTCTTGAGCTGGACGATGCGCCGGCCGGGCTCGCTGCCCGGTGGGCGCTTGACGAAGCTCGGCGGGTTGAGGATGCCGCCATTGACGATCGCCGAGGCGCCGGTCGCCAGGTGCAGGGGCGACACGGACAGGCCATGGCCGAAGGCGATCGTCATGGCGTTGATCTTGACCCAGTGCCGCGGCCAGAGCGGCGAGCCGAGTTCGGTGAGCTCGGTCTTCAGGGGCTTGAGGAAGCCGATCTTGTCGAAGAAGGCACGCTGCGCCTCCGGCCCCATGACGTCGGCCGCGATCTTGGCCGAGGCGATGTTCGACGAATAGGTGAAGATCTCGGGCACCGTGAGCGGCCGGCGCTGCGGATGGTCGTCGTTGATCGTGAAGCGGTCGATCTTGATCGGGCTGGTCGCGTCGAACACGCTGGCGAGCGTGACCTTGCCGCTGTCGAGGGCCATCGCCGTGTTGAAGATCTTGAAGGTCGAGCCCTGCTCGTAGACACCGAGCGTCGCGCGGTTGAAGAGCGCCTCGTTGGTGATGGTCTTGGCCTTGTTGGCGTCGTAGGTCGGCAGCGAGCCCATGGCGAGGATCTCGCCGTTGGTGGCGTCCATCACGATCGCGGTGGCGCCGATCGCCGAGAACTTCTTCACCGCGGCCACCATCTCGTCCTCGACGAGGCGCTGCAGGCGAAGGTCGATCGACAGCTGGACCGGCTCGCCGCTCTGCAGCTGCTGGTCGAAGTAGCGCTCGATGCCGGCCAGGCCGGAATTGTCGATGTTGGCGTAGCCGACGATGTGGGCGGCCGTGCTGCCCTGCGGGTAGATGCGCCGCTCCTCGGCCTGGAACTCGAGGCCGGGAATGCCGAGCCGGTTGACGAGGTCGTACTCGCGCGGCGTCAGGCCCCGCTTGATCCAGACGAAGCTCTTGTCGCCGTCGAGCTTCTCCTTGACCTCGTCGTACTTGAGGTCGGGCAACGCCGAGACGACCTTCCTGGCGGCATCTGCCGGGTCGAGCAGCAGGCGCGGATTGACGAAGGCCGACATCACCGGCACCGAGGTCGCCAGCACGATGCCATTGCGGTCGACGATGTCGGCGCGTTCCGACTGGATGGCGCCGCCGCGCGCCGCCACGCGCTGGGTCGGCTCGCCGCCGTCGCGCATCAGCGAGACATAACCCATGCGCAGCGCCACCGCGGCGAACACCACCGCGAACAGCGCCGAGGCGATCACCAGGCGCTGCCGCGCCGTTTCCTGCACATCACCCTTCAGCCGCTCTTTTGCCGACCCGTAACGCGCGCCGGCCGCCGCGTTTGCCGCGGCGGCCGGTTCGGTACGGCCAGAGCGGCGCCACAGCCTCACCGACGATCCCCTTCATTTCGCGAGAGGATTTCGTCGATGGAGGCTGCGGCGCTCTGGCCGTCACCAACCGGACCCGAGGTTGCCGGCTCTTGTATTACGGCCGGTCGAGGGGGCGTCGTGGGTCCGGGGGGACGTCCAGAATTAGGTGCGGAGGCCGGCGAGGGGCTGCCGGCCTCCGCGGCGACGCGAGCGCCACCGGGCAATACCGACGAGGGGACGTCGTTGCCCGTGCGTGGGGGGGAAGGGAGTGGCGGTTCGCGTCGCTGTTGGAATGGCATGGTCTTGAGGGCATCGAGCCGAATGACCTGTCCGATCGCGGCCGGCTCGAGCTTGAGGTCCTGCTTGGCCAGGCGCTCGATGCGCTCGGCTTCGTTCAGGTGCGCCCACTCGATCCTCAGGATGTGGGTCGCCTGCTGACTCTCGATGATCTTCTGGTTGGTGCGGTCGATCTTCTCCTCGAGGTCCTGCACCTTGTACTTCACGGTGAACAGGCCGATCGCCGTGGCCACGGCGGCAACCGACCAGAACAGGAGCCCGCGATGGATCATGCGGCGCCCCCGTTCAAGGGAGCGATCTTTTCCGCCACCCGCAGTCGCGCCGAACGGGCGCGGGGATTGGCGGCGACCTCGGCGTCGGACGGCATCACCGGGCGGCGCGTGAGATCGCGCAGGGTGACGGCCCTCTGCTCGCGGCTGGGCGGGGCGTGGCGCGACGGTGCCGGCGTGCGGCCGGCGCGGTTGCGCACGAATTCCTTGACCGCACGGTCCTCGAGCGAATGGAACGACACCACCGCGAGCCGGCCGCCCGGCGCCAGCACCTGCTCGGCGGCGGCGAGACCGCGCTCGAGCTCGCCCAGCTCGTCGTTGACGGCGATGCGCAGCGCCTGGAAGACGCGCGTGGCGGGATCGCTCTCATCCTTGGCCGAGGGACCGACGGCGCGACGCACGATCTCGGCCAGCTCGCCGGTGGTCTCGATGCGCCGGGTCTTGCGCTGCTCGACGATGGCACGCGCCACGCGCCGGCTGCGCCGCTCCTCGCCGTAGCGCCAGAAGATGTCGGCAAGCTCCGCCTCGTCGGCGTCGTTGACCAGGTCGGCCGCCGAGGCGCCGCGCTTTTCCATGCGCATGTCGAGAGGACCGGAGGCGCGGAAGGAAAAGCCGCGCTCGGGTTGGTCGAACTGCATGGACGAGACGCCGAGATCGAGCGCCACACCGTCGACCTTGCGCACGCCCTCGGCCTCGAGGAGCTCCGCCATGTCGCCGAACCGGCCTTCGATCAGCAGCAGGCGCGAGGGATAGCGCTGAGCCAGCGCCTGGCCGGCGGCGATGGCGTCAGGATCGCGATCGAGCGCGATCACCCGGCACTGCGCCTTGTCGAGCAGCGCCGTGGTGTAGCCGCCGGCGCCGAAGGTACCGTCGAGGTAGCGCTCGCCGTCGGCCGGCTGCAGCGCCTCGACGACTTCATTGAGCAGGACCGGAACGTGGGCGCTCATGCATCACCTGCATCGAGGCCGCGCACGAAGGCCGCCATGCGCGCCTTGTCGGCATCGCGGCGGGCCTGCCAGCGCTTGGGATTCCACAACTGGAACTTGTCGCCCTTGCCGACCAGCATCACGCCGTCGTCGACCCCGAGCACCTCGGCGAACTCCGCCGGCAGCGAGAACCGGCCGTCCGGCTCCAGGGCGATGGTGCGGGCGGAGGCCGAGAGAAAGCCGGCCGGATCGAACGCCTCGTCGTCGAGCGTTGCCTTGAGCGAACCCTTGGGCCCGAGCGCCTCGATGCGCAGAGTCTGGAGCATGGCGTCGAAGCCGGCGCGGCTGTTGCCGTTCACCACGCCGGCAAGGTTGGGCGAGTGATAGAGCACGAAGGCGCTGCGATCATCGGTCGGCAGCTCGTCCCGGAAGGCGGCGGGCAGAAGAACCCGACCTTTGCGGTCCAGCTTGATCAGGATTTCGGACCGGAATGCCACCGGACCTTCTCCCCCTGGCTCCCGCGGCCGATGCCCCACGCTCCGGCTCAAACTGATACACGGGATACAATGGGATACCACGGGATTTCATGGGGCGCAATGCAGAAAACCCGAATCGGTGTGGAATCTGAGGGCCTTAGCGACCCCTCCTATTGTGGCGACTCACGAAATCGACCGCAAGGCGTAGCGCCGCCGATCACGCAGACAGGCGAGATTGGGCCCGAAAGATGTTCAATATCAGGCGTTTATGGGTCCGGGCCGGGCGAAATCCCAGCCAGCCCGCACGCCAAAAAACGAGAAGGTCAGACGGCCTGTAAGCCGGGTTCTGTCCCCTTGCGGGGGATGGCCATTCCTCTGGGACGTCCGTTGCCGAACGCCTCGCGCTACCGACCCGGGCGACGACGCGGAAACACCGCTGCCGGTTGCCCGGCGTGCCGCCCCTATTTGGTCTTGCTCCCGGTGGGGTTTGCCGTGCCGCTCCCGTCACCGGTCGCGCGGTGGGCTCTTACCCCACCGTTTCACCCTTACCTGACTGGTTCCGCCCGAAAGCGGGCCAGCCCGGCGGTCTGTTCTCTGTGGCACTTTCCCTGGGGTCGCCCCCGCCGGCCGTTAGCCGGCACCGTGTCTCCATGGAGCCCGGACTTTCCTCACCCAGGCAGTTGTCCACCTGAGCGCAGCCATCCGGCCGTCTGACCTACGGGGCCTAGCTATTCTCCTGCCCCCACCCGGTCAAGCAGCCCGCCGAGCAGCTCCCGGGTCTCCCGATCGGCCTCACCGTCGACCATCGCCGGCCGGAAACGGCGCTGGAAGGCCTTCACGATCTCGGCCGGCGCCACGTCGCCGGGCGGCGGATAGCCGAAGCGCTGCAGCGCTGCCTGGATGTCGCCTTCGACCGGCGCCGCGCCGTCCCTGGGCCAAAGCCCGATGCCAGCTTCGGCCAGAGCCCGCCAGGGAAAGCGCCGGCCGGGATCGATCTTGCGCTGGGGCGCGATGTCGGAGTGGCCCACGACATTGCGTGGCACGATCGCCGGATGGCGCGCGATGACGTCACGGCAAAGCGCGATCAGTGCTTCGATCTGGCGCGGCGGATAGTCGTGACGATCGCCGTGCAGGTTGACGATCTCGATACCGATCGAGCTGGCGTTCAACGCCTCACGTCCGCGCCAATGCGAACGCCCGGCGTGCCAGGCGGCATGCTCCTCGCGCACCAGGCGATAGGGCGTACCGTCCTCGGCCAGCACATAGTGCGCGCTCACCTTGAGCGGCCGCCCGGGATCGGTCAGCACGTCGAGCGATTCCTCGAGCGGCAGTTCGGTGTAGTGCAGGACCAGCACGTCGATTTCGACACCGGCCGGCCGCGGCGCGTGATTGGGCGACGGCCGGTCGACGACCTTCATGCCGCGGCGAGACCGCGCTGCCGGCGCAGTCGATCGTAGGCGTCGTTGATCAGGGCGAGCTTGCGGTTGGCGACCCGGATCGCTTCCTCGGGCAGGCCCTCGGCGATCAGCCGGTCGGGATGGTTGGCACGCACCTGGCGCAGCCAGGCTTCGCGGATCTGCTCGTCCGTCGCCAGCGGATCGATGCCCAGGATGACGCAGGGCTCGCACTCCACGCCGCCCAGTGCGGCAGCCTTGGCGCGCTCGAACCGGTTGCTGTCGAGGCCGAAGATGCGTGCCACCTCGGCCAGGTACTCGGCCTCCTCGGCGGTCACGTTGCCGTCGGCCTTGGCGATGTCGAACAGGCCCTCGAGCACGTTCTCCAGCACCTCGGGCGCGTCCGGGAACAGTGCGGCGACCTGGCGCGCATAGGGCTCGAAGCCGGCCGCGTCGCGCTTGGCAAGATTGAAGAAGCGCTCGACGTTGCGTTCCTCGCCCGGCGGCACGTGGAAAAAAGAGCGGAAGGCCTCGACCTCCTCGCGCGAGACATTGCCGTCGACCCGCGCCATCTTGGCGCCGAGCGCGATCACGCCGACGGTGAAGGCGATCTCGCGCAGACCCGGATGATCCTTGGCATCGCGCGGCGCGGCCGGGGCAGTCTCGCTGCTCAGGCGGCCTTCCCGCACATAGGCGTCGACGGCGTGGCCCGCCATCACGCCCAGCAGGGCGGCGATGGGTCCGCCGAGCGCGAAGCCCGCCGTGCCGCCGACGATTTTTCCCCAGATCTGCATATCCGCTCGCTACGCGACCTCGCTCAGAGGATCAAGGAGCCGATCGCCACGGCGACCAGCAGGATCAGTGCCAGCCGACGATAGAACTTCTCGCTGGCGAGCGGAAACAGCCGTTCGCCGAGCAATCCGCCCGCAACCACGGCCGGCACCAGCCACAGCGCCAGCACGCCGGTCTGCCAGCCGATCAGGTCGCGGCCGGCGAACACCACGAGAGTCACCAAATCGACAAAAATGAAATAGGTCGTGAGGTTGGCCCGCACCCGCTCGGCCGTCTCGTTGCCCGCGAGGTAGTAGAAGATGATCGGCGGACCGGCCATGCCGGAAAGTCCGTTGAGGAAGCCGCTGATACTGCCGGCGCCGAGCGTCGTGGCCGTCCGCGGCCGCCCCTTGAAGCGCCAGCCGCTGACCAGCAGCGTGACCGCTCCCAGCACGATTGCGGAGATCGCCCAGCGCATGGGCTCCGGCGCCACCTGGGTCAGGACGAGATTGCCGAGCGGCGCGCCGACGACGGCCGCCGCCAGCAGGACGCCGATGCGGCGCCAGTCGACGTATTTCATCGCCCGCGGCAGCAGCGGCAGCGCCACCGCGATCTCGAGCAGCAGGCAGAGCGAGATGCCTATGGCGGGCCCGTAGATCGCCGAAAAGGCCGGAGTCATGACCATGGCCGCACCGAAACCGGCAAAGCCGCGCACCAAGCCGGCCCCCAGGGCGATGGCGGCAGCGATCAGGAACGGAAGGGCCAGCAGGTCGGGCATGAGAGCGGCTTCACCTCGAATGGCCGCTTGCGTCCTTCGAGATAAAACGCGCGGACCTGTTGCCGGGATGGACCGGCGCTTTGCGGGTCGGCCGATTCCAGCCGACCGGAAACGCATTAGAAAAAGGCTGGAGAAGCTAACATTGCGGGCTCCCGGCGCCGCCCTCATATAATAGGGGCCATGCCCTCGAAGAATTTGGCCGTTTCCGCCGTGCCGCTCGACATGCCGTACATCCAGCGGCGGCCGAAGCTCGACGTCAGCGGCAAGCCGTTCAAGCTGGTGTCGGACTACACGCCGGCGGGCGACCAGCCGGACGCCATCCGCCAGCTGATCGAGGGTGTCTCGGGCGGCGAACGCGACCAGGTGCTGCTGGGCGTCACCGGCTCGGGCAAGACCTTCACCATGGCCAACGTCATCGCCTCGCAGGGCCGGCCGGCGCTGGTGATGGCGCCCAACAAGACCCTGGCGGCGCAATTGTGGGCCGAGATGAAGGGCTTTTTCCCGGAGAACGCGGTCGAGTATTTCGTCTCGTACTACGACTACTACCAGCCCGAAGCCTACGTGCCGCGTACCGACACCTACATCGAGAAGGATTCGTCGATCAACGAGCAGATCGACCGCATGCGCCACTACGCGACGCGCGCCCTGATGGAGCGCGACGACGTGATCATCGTGGCCTCGGTCTCCTGCATCTACGGCATCGGCCCGCTCGAGAACTACCAGAAGATGACCTTCCGCCTGCACAAGGGGCAGAAGATCAGCCGCACCGATCTGCTGCGCCGCTTCGTCGAGCAGCAGTACAAGAGGAACGACAACGCCTTCCAGCGCGGCACCTTCCGGGTGCGCGGCGACACGATCGACCTGTTCCCGGCGCACTACGAGGACAAGGCCTGGCGCTTCGAGATGTTCGGCGACGAGATCGAATCGATCACCGAGTTCGATCCGCTGACCGGCGACAAGACGATCTCGCTCGGCGACATCATCGTCTACGCCAACAGCCACTACGTGACGCCCAAGCCGACGATGCAGAAGGCGATCGACCAGATAAAGACCGACCTCAAGCAGCGGCTCGACGAGTTCAACCG
>CAZHQA010000088.1:0-17178 GCA_964533955.1 uncultured Reyranella sp.
CCGACAGCGAGCGCCATCTGCTGACGCAGATCTTCCGCTTCTTCACCCAGGCCGACGTCGAGGTGAACAACTGCTACATGCGGCACTACAGCCGCGTCTTCAAGCCGACCGAAGTGCAGATGATGCTGGCCGCCTTCTCGGCGATGGAGACGGTGCATGTCGCGGCCTACAGCCACCTGCTCGACACGATCGGCATGCCGGAGTCGGAATACTCGGTCTTTCTCTCGGTCAAGGAGATGAAGGACAAGTACGACTACATGCAGGAGTTCAACGTCTCCTCGAAGGCCGACATCGCCAAGACGCTGGCCGTGTTCGGCGCCTTCACCGAGGGCCTGCAGCTGTTCGCCAGCTTCGCCATGCTGATGAACTTCCCGCGCTTCAACAAGATGAAGGGCATGGGCCAGATCGTGTCGTGGTCGGTGCGCGACGAGACGCTGCACTGCAACTCGATCATCAAGCTGTTCCGCACCTTCCTGCAGGAGAATCCGGAAGTGTGGACCGAGCCGCTGCAGCGCGAGATCTACGTCGCCTGCTCGACCATTGTCGACCACGAGGACGCCTTCATCGATCTCGCCTTCCAGCTCGACGGCATCGAGGGCATGACCGCCAACGACGTGAAACGCTATATCCGATTCATCGCCGATCGCCGGCTCACCCAGCTCGGCCTGCAGCCCATCTACCGCAGCGACGCCAAGAACCCGCTGCCCTGGATGGACCAGATGCTGAACGCCGTCGAGCACACCAACTTCTTCGAGAATCGCTCGACCGAATATTCCAAGGCCTCGACCAAGGGCACCTGGGAAGAGGCGTTCAGCTGACGAGCCGGATTTCCGTGTGGCACGGTCGGGCACCTGCCGGTGATCCGTCGTCAATCCAGCGCCGGGCTCGTATCGTTTATCGTAGATAGTTGACACGAAAGTCGTCTAATCACATAATGACCGGTCGACGGAGACCCGGATCCGAAAGCGCGGGGGCCACAGGAGACGCCGGACAAGCCTAAGCCGCACGAAGTCGGAGGGGCGGCGGGCCGGATCGAGTGTGGTGTGGGAGTCCGCCGGATTCACTTGATCCCAACCCGAAGAAAAAATCCCGCAGGCAGGGGGAGGGGTGCGGATTTGTGGACTTTCGGCCGAAAACCTCGATAGATCAACGGGATGACCCGTCCGCGCGGCGTGGACGATCGTGGACGGTTCAGTGGTAGCGGCCGCCGAGGTGACATTTGCGCGAGTGCGCTATCCCCCGTTGGTACTGACAGGGAATTCCCAGTCTCGAAGGGGCGGAGTTTCCGGTATTTCCGCCGGTGCGCCGGCCGGCGCAGGGACGGTTGGACAGCAGGGCGCGCTATGTCCCCGCAGCTTCAAGATTTAGTACGCTATTAGTAGACCCCCGCGTATTTTGCTTTTTTAAAGCGTTACCGTGCGGTAACCGCCCCAACAGTTTGTATCTAGGCGGGCCGCCGTCACGACGTCGGGCCGCGGCGGGCCTTCGCCCGTTCGAAAGCCGCCAGGCGCTCGGTGAACTTGCCTTGCACCAGCCCCGTCTCGGCCGCGATCGCGGGCCGCGGGATCGCCTCGAAGAAATGACACGCCACGCGCTGGCCGCCGCCGGCGTCGCGCAATTGCGGCTCCTCCTGGCGGCAGCGCGGCTGGGCGTGCAGGCAACGCGACTGGAAGCGGCAGCCGGCCGGCGGATTGAACGGACTGGGCACGTCGCCCGCCAGCATGATGCGCTCGATCTTGGCCGTCGGGTCGGGCCGCGGGATCGCCGACAGCAGGGCCTGGGTATAGGGATGCAGCGGCCGGGCGTAGATCGTCTTCTTGTCGGCGATCTCGACGAGCTTGCCGAGATACATCACGGCCACCCGATCGCTGATGTGCTTCACCACCGCAAGGTCGTGGGCGATGAACAGGTAGGAGAGCCCGAAGCGGCGCTGCAGGTTCTGCAGGAGGTTGATGATCTGCGCCTGGATCGAGACATCTAGCGCCGATACCGGTTCGTCGCACACGATGAGGTCGGGGTTGACCGCCAGAGCGCGGGCGATGCCGATCCTCTGGCGCTGGCCGCCGGAGAACTGGTGCGGATAGCGCCGGGCGTGCTCGGGCAGCAGGCCCACGATCTCGAGCAGCTCGCTGACGCGCGCGGTGCGCGAGGCCTCGTCGCCGACCTCGTGCACGTTGAGCGGCTCGGCCAGGATCTCGCCCACCGTCATGCGCGGGTTGAGCGAGGCATAGGGGTCCTGGAAGATGATCTGCACGTGGCGGCGCAGGCGCCGCAACGCGGCCTTGCCGAGGTCGGCGATCTCCTCGCCCTTGATGCGCACCGAGCCCGCCGTCGGATCCATCAGCCGGAGGATCAGCCGGCCGGTCGTCGACTTGCCGCAGCCCGATTCGCCGACCAGTGCCAGCGTCTCGCCGCGCGCGATCTCGAAGCTCACGCCCTCGACGGCGCGCACCAGTCCGATCGGCCGGCGGCGGATGATGCCGCGCGTCACCGGGAAATGCTTGACCAGACCCCTCACCTCAAGAATGGGAACCTCGAGGACCGGTCCATTCATGCGGCAAGCTCCACCGGCGCCTTCCAGCAGGCGACCGTGTGGCCCGGGCCGATCTCCCGCAGCGGCGGCGGTTCGGCGCCACAGCGGCGATCGGCGAACGGGCAGCGCGGCGAGAAGCGGCAGCCGGCGGGCACGCGGTCGGCGGCCGGGACAGTGCCCTCGATGGTCGAGAGCCGGTCGCGGTCGGCTTCGAGGCGCGGGATCGAGCCCAGGAGGCCGATCGTGTAGGGGTGCTGCGGATCGGCGAACAGCGCCTCGACCGGGGCGCTTTCGACGATCTTGCCCGAGTACATCACCACCACGTCGTCGGCGACCTCGGCGATCACGCCGAGATCGTGGGTGATGATCAGCATCGCCATGCCCAGCCGGCGCTGCAGGTCCTGCAGGAGCTCGAGGATCTGGGCCTGGATGGTGACGTCGAGCGCCGTGGTCGGCTCGTCGGCGATCAGCAGGGCGGGCTCGCAGGCCAGCGCCATGGCGATCATGACGCGCTGGCGCATGCCGCCCGACAGGCGGTGGGGAAAGTCGTCGAAGCGCGCCGCCGCCGACGGGATGCGCACCAGCTCGAGCATCTCGATGGCGCGTTGCCGGGCCTGCTGCGGCGAGATCCGGGTGTGGGCGAGGATGCCCTCGACGATCTGCTGGCCGATCGTGTGGACCGGATTGAGCGAGGTCATCGGCTCCTGGAAGATCATCGACATCTTGCCGCCGCGCAGCTTGCGGCGCTCCTCGGCGCCGAGCGCCAGCAGGTTGCGGCCCTCGAACAGGATGGCGTCGCCTTCGACCGTGCCGGGCGGGCTTGCCACCAGGCCCATCACCGAGAGCGACGTCACGCTCTTGCCGCAGCCCGATTCGCCCACCATGCCGACGGTGCGGCCGCGGCCGACCGCGAAGTCGACGCCGTCGACCGCGCGGAACAGGCCGCGGTCGGTGCGGAAGTGTGTCCTGAGGCCGCGGACTTCGAGCAGGGGCTCCATCAGAAGGAGTAGTCCAGGCCCTTGTAGAAGGTATTCTGATAAAGCATGTGTGGCCGCACGCCCTTCAGCTTCTTGTTGCTGGTGACGTACATGCCGACGTTCATGACCGGCATCCACAGATGCTCGCCGGTGACGCGCTCCTGGGCGAGCCCGTAGAACTTGGAGCGGTCGGCGTCGCTCAGCGCCTCCTTGCCCTTGTGCAGGAGCTCGTCGGTCTGCGGGTCGTTCCAGTTCATGCGGTTGGGCGCCGGCATGTTGCGCGAGTCGAAGTAGAAGTTCAGCAGGTCGCCGGCCGACATGTAGGGGAAGGTGACCGTCCACAGCTCGTAGTCCTGTTTGGCCATCTCCGCCGGTGCGATGGTCGAATCGAAGCCGACGATCTTCCACTCGACGCCGATCTTGCGCATGTAGCCCTGGATCGCCTCCGACACGCGCGGGAACAGGCCAACCTGGGTGAACAGCACGCGCGGCGCGAGCCGCACGCCGTCCTTCTCGCGGATGCCGTCGGCGCCCGGCTTCCAGCCCGCCTCGTCGAGCAGCTTCTTCGCCCGCTCGACGTCTTCCCTGATGATGCCCTTGGTCGAGGGGGCGAAGTCGAGCGCTTTGTCGTCGATGTAGGTGTAGGCCGGCACGGCGTTGCCGAGTGCGATGCCCTTGACGATCTCGGCGCGGTTGATGGCGATGTTCATCGCCTCGCGCACACGCTTGTCGGAGACCATCGGCCGGTTGGACTTGTAGCCGTAGTACATCAGCTGGAAGTTGGGCTGCGCCTCCTGGACGTTCAGCATGGGTGCTGCCTTGACCTGCTGGAGGAACTGCAGCGGCATCTGGTGGGTGACGTCGAACTGTCCGGCCATCATCGCCGCCAGGCGGCTCGAATCCTCGGGCACGATCTTGATCGACAGCTTGTCGAATTTCACCGGGCCCTTGTTCTGGTACATCGACGGGCCCCACCTGTAGGCGTCGTGGCGCTTCAGCACGATCTCGGTGCGCGGCTGCCAGCTGTCGAAGCACCACGGGCCGGTGCCGTCGATGGCCTTGACGCCGTAGTCCTTGCCGAGCTGCTCGACGCTCTCCCTGTTGTGGATTGCGGTGGTGAACATGGTGAGATTGAGCAGCAGGTCGGAGAACGGCTCCTTCAGCTCGTATTCGACCGTGTAGGGATCGATCGCGCGGATGTCCTTCAGCTCGCCGGCGCGCCAGGCGAGCGGCGCCTTGAGCTCGGGACTGACCAGGCGCTTGAAGGAATAGACCACGTCGTCGGCGGTGAACTTCTTGCCGCTGCAGAAGGTGACGTCGTCGCGCAGCTTGAAGGTGTAGAGCTTGCCGTCCGGGGTCATCGTCCACGACTTGGCGAGGTAGGGGATGGCGGTCTTGCCGTCCCAGTCCATTGCCACCAGCGTGTCCTGGAACATGTTGACGATGTCGGAGGAGGGCGACCAGGTGGTACGCGCACCGTCGTAGTGCGGTGCGTCGAGCGACTTCATCATGCGCAGGGTCTGCGCATCGGCCGCAGCACCCAACGCGCAAACGCCAAGCAGTGCGACGGTACTCCCAACAACTCGCAACATGGTCGTTCTCCCGGTCAGAAGGATGCGTCCAGGCCTTTGTAGAAAGTGTTCTGATAGATCATATGCGGCCGCATGCCCTTCAGCTTCTTGTTCGAGACCTCGTGCATGTTGACGTTGAGCACCGGCATCCAGAGGTGTTCGGTCATCGCCTTCTGCTGCACCAGCGCATAGGCCCTGGCGCGGTCCTCGGGCGTCAATGCGGCACGTCCCTGGCGCAGCCAGTCGTCGGTCTCGGCGTCTTTCCAGTTCATGCGGTTGGGCGTCGGGACGTTCGCCGAGTCGAAGTAGATGTTCATCAGGTCGCCGGCCGAGAGATAGGGCACGGTGACCGACCAGATCTCGTAGTCCTGCTCGGCCATCTTCGCCGGCGCGATGGTCGAGTCCCAGGGTTGCAGCTTCCAGTCGACGCCGACCTTGCGCAGGTAGCCCTGGATCGCCTCGGCGACGCGGGCCGAGTTGGCGTTGGCGGTGTAGTAGACCTTGGGCGCGAGCTTGACGCCGTCCTTCTCGCGGATGCCGTCGGCGCCGGGCTTCCAGCCCGCCTCGTCGAGCAGCCTGCGGGCCCGCTCGGGATCCTGCCTGACGATGCCGGCGGTCTTCGGGTCGTGGTCCTGCGCCGCCGGATCGACGATGGTGAAGGCGGGATCGGCGTTGCCTAGCAGGATGCTCCTGGCGATGGCGGCGCGGTCGATGGCTATGCTCATCGCCTCGCGCACGCGCTTGTCGGCCACCAGCGGCCGCGTCGTCTTGAAGCCGAAATAGAGCAGCTGGAAATTGGGCTTGGCCTCGTTGACCGTCAGCATCGGCGCGGCCTTCGCCTGGGCGATGAACTGCGAGGGGAACTGGTGCGTGGTGTCGAACTGCCCGGCCAGCATCGCCGCGACGCGGGTCGAGTCCTCGGGCACGACCTTGATCACCAGCTTCTCGAACTTCACGGGGCCCTTGTTCTGGTACATCGCCGGGCCCCAGCGATAGGCGTCGTGGCGCCTCAGCGTGACCTGGGTGCGCGGCTGCCAGGACTCGAGGCACCACGGGCCGGTGCCGTCGGCGCCCTTGACGCCGTAGTCCTTGCCCAGCTGCTCGACATTGTCCTTGTTGAGGATGGCGTTGGTGAACATGGTGAGCTGCAGCAGCAGTTCGGAGAACGGCTCGGCCAGCTCGTACTCGACCGTGTAGGGATCGGGCGCGCGCAGATCCTTGATGTTGCCGGCGCGCCAGGCGAACGGGCCCTTGATCTCCGGGCTCTTCAGCCGCCTGAAGGTGAAGATCACGTCGTCGGCGGTGAACTTCTTGCCGCTGCAGAAGGTGACGTCGTCGCGCAGCTTGAAGGTGTAGAGCTTGCCGTCCGGGCTGACCGTCCACGACCTGGCGAGATAGGGGATCGGCGTCTTGCCGTCCCAGTCGAGCGCCACCAGCGTGTCCTGGATCATGTTGACGATGTCGGAGGTCGGACCCCAGCTGGTGCGCTGCGCATCGTAGTGTGGCGCGTCGCCGCCCTTCATCATGTTCAGGGTCTGCGCCGCGACCGGGGCGGCGGTGGCCAGCGCGAACGCTGCACTCGCGAGCGCCTTGATCATTGTTGCAGCCTCGGATCGAGGACGTCGCGCAAGGCGTCGCCCAGAAGGTTGGCGGCCAGCACGATCACGAAGATCGCCAGACTGGGGATGGTGGCGATGTGCGGCGCCATGAACAGGAAATCGCGGCCTTGCGCGGCCATCATGCCGAGTTCCGCCGTCGGCGGCTGAGCGCCCATGCCGAGGAAGCCCAGGGCCGAGCCGATCAGGATGATCTGGCCGAAGCGCAAGGTCAGGAAGACGAAGATGGTCGAGATGCAGTTGAGCGTCAGGTAGCGCCAGATCAGCGTGCGGTCCGAAACGCCGACGGCGCGGCCGGCTTCGATGAATTCCTGGCCCATCACGCCCACTGCCGCGCCGCGCGCCACGCGGGCGACGTCGGGCACCGTCGCCACGACCAGCGCCACCACGACAGCGGCCAGCCCGGCGCCGAAGATCGCCGCCACGGCGAGCCCGATCAGGATGGCAGGGAAGGCCAGCATGACGTCGACCAGCCGCATGATCCAGCCGTCGAGCCTGGTGTAGAACGCCGCTAGGACGCCGAGCACGCCGCCCAGCAGTCCGCCCACCGTGACGCCGACCACGCCCAGCATCAGCGTGTTGCGCGTGCCGTAGATCACGCGGCTCAGGATGTCGCGGCCGGTGTTGTCGGTGCCGAACCAGTGCGCCTCGCTCGGCGGCTGCATGACGATCGTGAGGTCGGTGAAGTAGGGGTCATAGGGCGCGATCAGCGGTGCGAAGAGGGCGGCCAGCACGATCAGGCTCAGCACCACTGTGGCGGTCGCCGCCACCTTGTCGCGCGCCAAGCGGCGCAGCACGTGGGAGCGGCCGGCTGGCGCGGCGTCGACGACGGCGGTGCCGAGGACCTCGACGCTCATGACCGCTGCACCCTCGGGTCGAGGTAGACGTAGAGGACGTCGACCAGCAGGTTGATGAGCAGGAAGGCCAGCGCGAGGATCATGATGGCGCCCTGCGCCGTCGGGAAATCGCTCGACACGATGGCGCCGACGGCGAGCCTGCCGACGCCCGGCCAGGCGAACATGGTCTCCGTGACCACCGCCCCGCCGAGCAGGAACGCCGCCTGCAGGCCGATCAGCGTGACCACGGGGATCAGCGCATTGCGCAGCGCATGGTGGACGATGACGACGGTTTCGCGCAGTCCCTTGGCGCGCGCGGTGCGCACGAAGTCCGCCCCGAGCACTTCCAGGACCGCGGTGCGCGTCAGCCGCGCGATCGGCCCGATCAGCACGGCGCCCAGGGTGAGAGCGGGCAGGACCAGGCTCGGCAGGCCGCCGTCCCACACCGGTCCGGTCCGGCCGGTGAAGGGCAGCAGGGCCCACTTGAAGCCGACATACTGGATCAGGATCAGGCCGATGAAGAAGACCGGCGTGGAAACGCCCGCCACCGAGAACGCCATGATGATGCGATCGGCGCTGCGACCGCGATTGACGGCAGCCAGGGTGCCGAGCGCGAGCCCGCACGGCACGGCGATCAGCATGGCGCCCAGCATCAGTTCGACCGTCGGGCCGATGGTGAGCCCCAGTTCCTCGATCACCTTCTTGTTGGAGATGATCGATCGGCCGAGGTCGCCGCGCAGCACGCGCAGGATGTACTCGAGGAACTGCACCGGGATCGGCCGGTCGAGCCCGAGTTCGTTGCGGATCGCCGCGACCGTTTCCGGCTTGGCGTCAGGCCCGGCAATGATCATCGCCGGATCGGCCGGCACGACCTGCAGCAGGCAGAAGCAAAGGAAAAGCACCCCGAGCAGAGCAGGGAAGGAGATCAGCAGGCGATGGACAATCTGTCTTGCCATGTGCCGCTCCCGAACGCGTTCGACCACGGAGCAGCACGCCGGCAATGCCGACGTCCCAGTGTCTCACTCCCTGGCGGCCGCGCTTCGTTCGACGTGCGCAGCCCTTGCTTATGCGTCGATAGTGGCACGCAAGCCGTGCGGCGTCACGCCCAACCGCCGGCGTGAGGCAGCACGTGGCCGGTGATGAAGCCGGCCCCGTCGGAGCACAGGAAGCAGACCGCCGCCCCCAGCTCTTCGGACTTGCCCAGGCGCCCGAGCGGGATCTGCGCCGTCATCTTCGCCATCGCGTCCTTGTTGGCGAGCAGTGCCGGCGGGAAGTAGTCGGGGTTCTCGACGTAGTTCGAGCCGACGGCATTGACCGTGATGCCGTCGCGCCCGAGTTCCTTGGCGAGCGAGGAAACGAGCCCGTTGGCGGCGGCGCGCGCCGAGACGTAGGGCGCGTAGTTGGCGATGCCGCGCAACGGCGCGGCCGAGGACACGAACACGATGCGGCCCGACTTGCGCCTGCGCATGGCGGGTGCCACGAGCTGCACGAGATGGAACGGCGCCACGGCCATCGCCTCGAGGGCGGCGCGGTAGTCCTCGAGGCGGGCTTCGCCGAGCGGCGCGCGCAGCGCCGGGAAGGCGTCGTTGTTGACCAGCGCATCGATGTGGCCATGCCGCCTCAGCGCGAGCTCGACCATGCTCGCGGGATCGGCCGCCGCCAGCGCGTGGGCGCCAGGGAACCGGGTTTCGTAGTGGCGTCTGGCGCTCGGCGCCTCGAACGACGGGTCGTGGGCCAGCACCACGGCACCCTGGGCCAGGGCTGCCGAAGTAGTGCCGTGGCCTGCAAACTTCTCGACATTGGTGATGAGCAGTACCCGGTCTTTCAGCAGCATGCCTATTCCTTTAGGTTGCGCCCCATGGCTGAGCCCACCGACCCTACCGCGTCCTTCGGCTACCGCGATGTGCCTGCCGACGCGAAGGCCAGCATGGTGCGCGAGGTGTTCGCCAGCGTAGCGCCGCGCTATGACCTTATGAACGACCTGATGTCGGCGGGCGTGCACCGGCTGTGGAAGAACACGCTGGTCGATGTGCTGAACGTCCGTCCGGGCGAGCGCTTCCTGGACGTGGCCGGCGGCACGGGCGACATCGCCTTTCGCATCGTCAGGCGGCTGCAGGAGAAGGGCGCCGACCAGCCCGACGTCACGATCTGCGACATCAATCCGGCGATGCTCGAGGTCGGCCGCGACCGCGCCGTCGATCGCGGGCTGCTGCGCGGCCTGACCTGGACCACCGGCGACGCCGAAGCCCTGCCGTTTCCCGATCGGTCGTTCGACGCCTATACGATCGCCTTCGGCCTGCGCAACGTGACCCACATCGACACGGCCCTGGCCGAGGCGTTGCGCGTGCTGAAGCCGGGCGGCCGCTTCTATTGCCTGGAGTTCAGCAAGGTGACGTCGGCGCCGGTGGCGCGCGCCTACGACGCGTATTCGGAGCGCGCCCTGCCGCTGCTGGGCCGGGTCGTGGCGCGCGACAGGGAATCCTATCGCTATCTGCACGAGAGCATCCGGCGCTTTCCCTCGCAGCGCGACCTCGCCGGGCGCATGCGCCGCGCGGGTTTCGACCGAGTCGCCTGGCGCAACCTGACGCTCGGCGTCGTCGCCCTGCATTCGGGCTGGCGGATATGACGCTGGGAATGCTCCTGGGATGCGCCGCGCGGCTTCAGCACGGGTTTGCCGACATGCGATCGCGCGCGTCCGCCTGAGATGTTCCGCGCGATCCGCAACAGCTGGCGGCTCTTGCGGCTGGCGCTGAGCTTTGCCCGCCACGACGCGCTGTTTCCGCTCGAGACGCTGGGTATCGCGCCGGCGCTGATTGCCTGGGCGCGGCTGTTCCGCACGCGGCGCGATTCGCGCCGGCCGGGCGAGCGCCTCGCCGCGGCATTGCAGGAGATGGGGCCGTCGTTCATCAAGCTCGGCCAGGCACTGTCGACCCGCGCCGATCTGTTGAGCGAGGCCGTCGCCGCCGATCTGGCTCGGCTGCAGGACCATCTGCCGGCGTTTGCCGGCGCGGAGGCGCGCCGGACGATCGAGCTCGAGCTCGGTCGGCCGATCGCGGCCTTGTTCGCCCAGTTCGACGACCAGCCGATCGCCGCTGCATCGATCGCCCAGGTCCATTTCGCCGTCACGACCGACGGCCGCGAGGTCGCCGTCAAGGTGCTGCGGCCCGGCATCGAAGCCGCCTTTGCGCGCGACCTCGATCTTTTCTACTGGATGGCCGAGCTGGTCGAGCGCACCCAGCCGCGCTTCCGGCGGCTCAAGCCCATCGAATCGGTCAAGGCCTTTGCCGACGTGGTGCGTGTCGAGATGGACCTGCGCATGGAAGCCGCGGCCGCCGAGGAGCTGGGCGAGAATTTCCGCGACGATCCGGGCTACCGCGCGCCCGCCATCGATTGGGACCGCACCGCCCAGCGCGTGCTCACCCTGGAGCGCGTCGATGGCATTCCGATCGGCGACCGCGACGCCATCGTGGCGGCCGGACACGATCCCGACGTCATCATGAAGAAGTGCGCCGAGGCCTTCTTCTACCAGGTGTTCCGCGACGGCTTCTTCCATGCCGACATGCACGGCGGCAATGCCTTCGTCGATCGCTCCGGCCACATCGTGCCGGTCGATTTCGGCATCATGGGACGGGTCGACGAGGATACGCGCGGCTACCTTGCCGAGCTGCTGGTCGGCTTCCTGCGACGCGACTACCGCACGGTGGCCGAGGTGCAGTTCCGCGCGGGCTACGTCCCGTCGCACCAGTCGCTCGAGATGTTCGCCCAGGCGTGCCGCTCGATCGGCGAGCCGATCTTCGGCAAGGCAAGTCACGAGGTCTCGATCGCCCGCCTGCTCGCCCAGCTGCTGCGCGTCACGGAGCAGTTCGAGATGGCGGTGCAGCCGCAGTTGCTGCTTCTGCAGAAGACCATGCTGATGGCCGAGGGCATGGGCACGCGGCTGAATCCCAAGCTGAACATCTGGGAGCTGGCGCGGCCGCTGATCGAGGAGTGGATGCGCACCCATTTCGGGCCGCGCGCCACGGTGGGCCGTGCCGCCGCCGACCTGGCGCAAGGCCTGCGGCGGCTGCCGCGCCTGATCGACAGCCTGTACCTCGTCACCGAGCGCGAGCGGCAGCGCGTCGAGGAGGCCGAGGCCGAAGCCGAGGCACAGGCATCGTCCAGCGGCCGGGCGTGGCGCCCAGGGTTCGCCGAGATCGTGGCCGTGCTGGCGCTGATCGCCGCCATCGTCGCCTGGTGGCATTAGCCGCAGGTGACAACCGATCAGATCATCTTCGGGCTGGCGGTGTTCCTGATCGCCGGGACCGTGAAGGGTCTGGTCGGGCTCGGCTTGCCGACCATCACCATCGCGCTCACCAGCCTGGTGCTGCCGCTCACCGAGGCGATCGCGCTGGTCGCGCTGCCGACCGTCATCACCAACATCTGGCAGGCCGGCGTCGGCGGCCGCTTCCGCTACATCGTGCGCCGGCATTGGCCGCTGATCGTGCCGCTGGTTGTCGCGCTCTATCTCACCATGTGGCTGGTCGGGCAGAAGGGGCCGAACTGGGCATCGGTCGTGCTGGGCCTGGTGCTGGTGGTCTACGGCGCGATGGGACTGCTGCGCCTGCGCCTCAGGCTCCCGCTCGATCTCGAGAAGCCGCTCGCGCCGGTGATCGGCGTCGTTTCGGGCTTCGTCGCCGGGCTGGTCGGCGTGCCCGTCATCCCGCTGATGCCCTACCTGCAGGCGCTGGAAATCAGGCCGGCCGAACTGGTGCAGACGCTCGGCATCGTGCTCTGCGCCACGTCGCTCGCCCTCACCGGCTCGCTGCTCAATTTCGGCCTGCTCGACGGCCCGCACGCCCTGCTGTCGGCGGCCGCCATGGTTCCATCGGTCGCCGGCATGTGGATCGGCCAGCGCATCCGGGCCGGGCTATCGGTCGAGCAATTCAGGGTCGCGGTGTTCACCGCCCTGGCGTTGACCGGCCTCTATACTGTGCTGAGCCGCCTCTTGTGATAGGGTAAGGCCGATGCTGAAGGGCAAGCGGATTCTCCTCATCGTCGCGGGCGGCATCGCGGCCTTCAAGTCGCTCGAGTTGATTCGCCGTCTGCGCGAGCGTGGTGCGGCCGTGCGCTGCGTGCTGACCGAGGCCGGCGCCAAGTTCGTCACTCCGTTGTCGCTGCAGGCCCTGTCGGAGGACCGCGTTTACAGCGACATGTTCTCGCTGACCGACGAGAGCGAGATGGGCCACATCCAGCTCTCGCGCGACGCCGATCTCCTGGTCGTCGCGCCCGCCACCGCCAATATCCTCGCACGCATGGCGTCGGGCCTGGCCGACGATCTTGCTTCGACGGTCCTGCTCGCCACCGACAAGCCGGTGCTGGCGGCGCCGGCGATGAACGTGCGCATGTGGACGCACACTGCGACCGTCGCCAATGTCGAGACGCTCAGAAAGCGCGGCATCCATTTCGTCGGACCCAATGACGGAGCCATGGCGTGCAACGAATTCGGCCCCGGGCGCATGTCGGAGCCGGAGGAGATCGCCGCCGCCATCGAGGGCCTGCTCGCCGGGGAGCGACCGTCCGTGGAGAAGCCGTTGGCCGGCAAACGTGCTCTCGTCACGTCGGGTCCGACGCGCGAGGCGATCGACCCGGTGCGCTACATCTCCAACCATTCCTCGGGCAAGCAGGGTCATGCCATCGCCGCCTCCCTGGCCCGACTCGGCGCCGACGTCACGCTGGTGAGCGGCCCGGTGGCGGTCGCCGACCCGCCGGGCGTCACGATGGTCAGGATCGAGTCGGCCGAGGAGATGCTGGCGGCCTGCCTGAAGGCCGGTCGTGTCGATGTCGCGGTCTGCGCCGCCGCGGTCGCCGACTGGAAGATGGCCAAGCCCGCCGCAGCCAAGATCAAGAAGAGCCCGGGCGCGGCGCCGCCGTCGCTCGAGCTGGCGCCCAACCCCGACATCCTGGCGACGCTCTCGCGGCCGGGACCGGACCGGCCGACGCTGGTCGTCGGCTTTGCCGCCGAGACCGAGAACCTGGTTGCCAACGCCATCGACAAGCGCAAGCGCAAGGGCTGCGACTGGATCGTCGCCAACGACGTGTCGGCCGCCACCGGCACCTTCGGCGGCGAGCGCAACACCGTGCACCTGATCAGCCCCCAGGGCGTCGAGGACTGGCCGACCCTGGCCAAGGACGACGTCGCCTTGCGCCTCGCCGCGCGCATTGCGCGGCAACTCGGCGCGCCCCGCCGCGCCGCGGCGGCGGAGTGATTGCCGGGTGGATCAGCCCATGCCAGGCGTCGAAATCGTCGAGATCGAAATCACCCGCCTGCCGCATGGGCAGGATCTGGAACTCCCGGACTACGCCACCGCCGCCGCCGCCGGCGCCGATCTGCTGGCCGCCCTCGACCAGGATGTCGAACTCGGGCCACTGGAGCGGCGGATCGTGCCCACCGGCATTGCGATCGCCCTGCCGGTAGGCTTCGAAGGCCAGGTTCGGCCCCGGTCCGGCCTCGCAGCGCGGCACGGCATCACGGTTGCCAATGCGCCGGGCACCATCGATGCCGACTATCGGGGCGAAGTTGGCGTGATTCTGGTCAATTTGAGCAAGGTGCCGTTCAAGATCACGCGCGGCATGCGAATTGCACAGCTTGTCGTGGCAAGGCACGCCCGCGCCGTTTGGCGCGAGGTCGGCGAGCTTGGCCAGACAGCGCGCGGTGCCGGCGGCTTCGGTTCGACAGGTGTGACAGCGGGGTCGGCGGCAAAGCGAGCCTGAGAGAGGGAAAGAGGATGCCTCGGCTCAGCAAGAAAACCATGTTCGCGATCGAGGCCGTCCTCGACGTGGCTTTCCATGTCGGCGAGCATCCGGTGCGCTCGGGCGACATCACCGAGCGCCAGCGCATTCCCAAGCGCTATCTCGAGCAGGTCCTGCAACATCTGGTGCGGGCCGGCATCCTGAACGGCAAGCGCGGCCCGCGCGGCGGCTATCGACTGGGCCGCGACCGATCGCGCATCACGCTGGGCGAGGTCGTGCGCGTGGTGCGCAAGCTCGAAGCCGAGAGCGAGCCACACGACATGTCGGTGGGCTCGCCGCTCGCCCACGAGGTGGTGTGGCCGACCTGGGAAAGACTGCGCGAGGACATGATGACGAAGCTCGACACGATCACCATCGAGGATCTCTGTCAGAGCGCGCGCGCCAAGGGGTTGGGTGTGCAGGCCGCCAAGGCACAGGCCTCCGCCGTCGTTCACTGAGCATGATGGGTTCGGCTGGAATCAGCCGAACCCATCATGCCCTGTGAAACCACTATCTTCTGTGCGCGCGAATGGGATGAGGTGGAACCGCCACCTCATCCCATTCTGCTCCAGGGCACGAAGCGCGCTCCGTTCAGCCGGCTGATTCCAGCCGGGCAGAACGTGCTCTATGCTCCGCCGTTTCCAAACCGGAGGAGCAAGACCATGGCGACCAAAGCAAAAACGAAAGCCAAAACGAAAGCCAAAGCGAAGCCCAGCAATCCCAAGCTCTACGATGCCGGCATGAAAGTCCGCAAAGCCGTGCTCGGCGCGGCCTATGTCGACAATTCCATGGCCTCGGCCGACGATTTCATGATGGCGTTCCAGGACGTCACCACGGAGTACTGCTGGGGCTATGTCTGGACGCGTCCCGGCCTGCCCAAGAAGACCCGCTCGATGCTCAATCTCGCCATGCTGGCGGCGCTCAATCGCGGGCCCGAGCTCAAGCTGCACGTCAATGGCGCGCTGAACAACGGGCTGACCAAGGAGGAGATCAAGGAAGTCTTTCTTCAGGTCGCGATCTATTGCGGCATTCCGGCGGGCCTCGACGCCTTCAAGACCGCGCGCGACGTCTTCAAGGAACGCGGCGTCTGAGCCATGGCCGCCATTCGGCCGGCCAGTATCCGAATGGCAAGGACCGGTGAGGCGCAAGGCCTCACCGCGCTCTGCCTGCGGTCGAAGGCGCATTGGGGCTACGACGCGGAGTTCATGCGGCGCTGCGTGCCGTCGCTGACCGTGAGCGAGCAAAGCATCGCCGAGGGCCGCGTGCTGGTCGCGACCGACGCGACCGGTCGGGGCATCGGCACGGTGAGCGTCATGGCCGATGTCGAAGGGGATGGAGAAGGGGCCGAACTCGGCCTGATGTTCGTCGACCCGTCGGCGATCGGCGGTGGCATCGGACGGTCGTTGTTCGATGCAGCGGTCGGGCTGGCACGCCGGCTCGGCTATCGGCGCATGAGCATCCTGGCCGACGTCAATGCCGCGCCCTTCTACGAGCGCATGGGCGCGCGCTTCCTGCATCATGCGCCGTCCGACGCCATCACCGGCCGCATGCTGCCGTTCTATGAATACGACCTCGCGGAAGGGGCATCATGAGCAAGGCCTTCACCCTCGACTCGACCTACGTGAACCTGCGGCCCGACGACAGTGCGGCGACCGTGAAGATCGGCCCGCGCTTCTGGGCCAACATCGAGAAGCGTGCCGACCTGAGCGACGGCCGTCTGATGGGTGTCACGGTGCAGAAGGCCGACTGGCCGCACTGGGAGCGCCATCCCGGCGGCGACGAAATCCTCGTCATGCTGTCGGGCGAGATGGACGTCGTGTTCGAGACCCGGTCCGGCAACCGCCGCATGCGGCTAAGGACCGGCGAAACCCTTGTCGTGCCACGCGGTGTCTGGCATCGCGGCCTTGCCCGCAAGCCCGGCAAACTGATGTTCATCACGCCCGGCGCCGGCACGGAGCATCGTCCGGTAACCCTTTGACAGGCGCGGATATCATCCCTATATAAGCGGCACCTCAGGGCCCTTGGCGCCGCCGCCCGGCGGTGATCGACGGGGTCCACCTCGAACGACACAGCGCTGTTTCAACAAGGTTCGGCCACCCCGGCCGGCGAAGCGCGTGCGTTATTTCCCAACCACTGAAGACCCATGAATCTCCAAGACCTCAAGATCAAGAAGCCGCCCGAACTCCTGGCCTTTGCCGAGGAACAGGGCGTCGACGGCGCCGCGCAGATGCGTCGCCAGGAACTGATGTTCGCCATCCTGCAGAAAGTGGCGGCCGCCGATCAGGCAATCTTCGGCAGCGGCACTCTCGAGGTGGCGCCCGACGGCTTCGGCTACCTGCGCTCGCTGGAGGCGAGCTACCTGCCCGGCGCCGACGACATCTACATCAGCCCGACCCAGGTGCGGAAATTCGGCCTGCGCACCGGCGACACCGTCGAAGGCGAGATCCGCGCGCCCAAGGATGGCGAGCGTTACTTCGCCATGGTGCAGATCAACAAGGTGAACTTCGAAGATCCCGAGACGCTGCGCCACCGCATCAACTTCGACTCCCTCACCCCGCTCTATCCCGACGAGAAGCTGAAGCTCGAGATGGAGGGCGCCGGCGTCATGGCGCCGGCCGTCAAGGAAGAGGAAGGGGGCGCACGCGCCACCGCCTCGGGCCGCGTGAGTTCCGGCCGGCGCACCACCGGCACCCTCACCAAGAAGGCGCCGTCAACGCCGCAGCAGCAGCTCGACATCTCGACCCGCGTGATCGACCTGATCGCGCCGATCGGCAAGGGCCAGCGCGCGCTCATCGTGTCGCCGCCGCGTACCGGCAAGACGGTGCTGCTGCAGAACATCGCCCACGCCATCACGGCCAACAATCCCGAGGTCTTCCT
>CAZHQA010000089.1:0-15377 GCA_964533955.1 uncultured Reyranella sp.
ATTGGTCGGAGTGAGAGGATTTGAACCTCCGGCCCCTAGCTCCCGAAGCTAGTGCTCTACCAGGCTGAGCTACACTCCGTCAGATGCACAGAGTCGCCCCGGCCGTTTGGCGAGGCGGGGTTATAGCGGCGGCCCCCCGCAGTCGCAAGGCCCGTGCCGGCCCGCTATATTGGCGCCATTCGGGCATCGGGGACCTCACATGGCGACGAAGAAAAAACGGCTGAAGATCGCGTTGATTGGCTATGGCGCGATCAGCCAGATGTTGTTCGACATCTTCCGCGACAAGAAGCCCGCCATCGACATCGTCGGCGTGCTGGTCCGTCCGGGCCGCGCCAAGGCGACACAGAAGGAGGTCGGGCGCAAGGTGGCGGTGGTGGAATCTCTGCCGGCTCTCCTCAAGCTCAAGCCCGACGTGGTGGTCGAGGCGGCGAGCCAGCAGGCGGTGCGCGAATGGGGCGAAACCATCCTCCAGAAGGGCATCGACCTCATGGTCATCGCCACCGGTGCCTATGGCGATCCCAAGCTCTGGAAGAAGCATCTTGCTGCCGCGGCCAAGAGCGGCGCACGGCTTCGCCTGCCGTCAGGCGCGATCGCCGGCCTCGACGGGCTGCTGGCCATGCGCCATGACGGCCTCAGCCGCGTGAAGTACGTGTCGATCAAGCCGCCGCATGCCTGGAGCGGCACGCCGGCCGAAACCGATTTCGACCTGCCGTCGATCAAGGAGCCGACCGTCATTTTCCGCGGCACGCCGGCCGACGCCGGCCGGCTTTACCCCAAGAACGCCAACCTCGCGGTCACCGTGGCATTGTGCGGCGCGGGCCTCGACCGCACGGAGATCGAGCTGGTTGCCGATCCGACCCTGCCGGCCGGCACCAATGCCAGCCGGCTCGAGGTATCGGGCGACTCCGGCGAGCTCAAGATGGAGCGGCTCGGGCGCGCCATGCCCGACAATCCCAAGACCGGTGTGCTCACGGCACTCACCATGGCCGACGACCTGATGAAGATGGTCCGCGCCAGCGACTGGTGAGCCGGCGACTCCTCAGAGATACCGGGCGAGGTCCAGCATCAACGCCAGATTGACGGCGGCAAGACGCTTCATCTCGACGAACCTGCCCGGCGAACTTCCCCATCGGAGCTGCGAGACCCAGCTGTTGTTGGTCTCGTAGCCGAGAGACTGCAGGGCACCGGGGAACTTCTTCAGGAACGCCTGAGCAAGCTCCCTGGTGAATTCGCGTTTCCATTGCGCGACCTTGCCCGACCTCACGTGCTTGTTGCCGAGTCGCGAAAGACCGCCGAACAGGCTATTCTGCCAGAAGCGCCGGCAGGCGGCTTCCTGCTCGTATTCGTCGAATCCGAGGAACGCGGAAATCCGGCGCCAATATGCCAGCTGCAGGTCCTGTCGCAGGTTCTCGTAGCGCGCCTCGAAGCAGTTGGCCTGGCCGTATTGCCAGCTCAGCATGTCGCCCACGGTGCCGGCGGTGGAGTGCTCCATCTCGAAGAGATACTGGTCGAACCTGGTCGGCAGCGCCCTGAGGCTGCGCTGGTAGGTGAGATTGTCGTAGCCCGGGATCGGCTCGTGCAGCCAGCTCTCGGCAGACTTCTTGTGATAGTGCATCGCCGAGATGAGCACGTCGCGCGGATCGCGAACGAGGTGGAGAATCCGCACGTCGTCACGCTGCAGGACGTGGGCATGCTCGCGGAAGTTCGAATCGTAGTTGAGGAGGATGAACGGCGTGCCCAGCGCCTCGCCCAGATTGCGATGCTGTGACCTGAAGTCGACGTACCGAGCGCCCACGTCGCGAGCGATCGCCTTGAACACCCCGTCCATCCAGACGGTACCCGTCTTGTGATGCGTGGCGACGACTACGTTGTATTTCATTGGAGTGGGTCTCTCTCAGAGGGATGGCGTGCCTACCAACCGATCGCGGCGGCAGCTTTCCTTTTTTGTTCACGATCGCGTTATCGACACCTGCCTTGCCCTCAAGGGCTCGTGCGTGGGTTGACCGTTCGCTGTCTCTTGCGGCGGCGGAGCGTCCTGGAGACGCATGAGACGATTATTCGGCGCGCTCCCTTCATGCACCCGGCGAGATCGCAGCGGATGGGAATTCGTACGCAAGTACAAAGGCGTACTCAAGAAGTCGGCGCTCGACGCGAAAGCCACCAAACTCGTTTCTCCCCCTACGAGAATACGCAATTCCTTTACACGCACACCCTACGCAATTCGCATACCAGCAACCGGAAAATCCGGTTGCTGGTGCGTTCAAAATCAGATCAGCCGCGGCCGCGGTGATGGCCCTCCATCGGGCGATCGAGGATCGCCTTCTGCTCCGGCGTCAGCATGGCGTAGAGCGCCATCAGCGACGGCTTCACGGCCTCCAGAGACTCGACGCGCGTCTTCAGCATTTCCTCACGCCGATTGAAACGATCGGCGAAGTTCGGCGGCGTCTTCATCTCCGTGGGCAGGCTGGTGCACTTGACCTTCTCCTTGGCGCTCGCCTCGTCGGCAGCCTTTTCGAAGGTGTTCCAAGCCGCAACCTGCTCCGGCTTGAGATCGAGCCGCGACTTCAGATAGGCGCGGTTGCCGATGCGGCGGGCGATGTGCTCCTCGCACATCGCCTTGGGCGAGAAGGTGCGCACGGGCTCGGGGCGGCGCTCAGCGCCGCCGCCGGCCGCCGGGGGTTGGGCGGCCGGCGGGGCTGCCTGGGCGACCTCCGGCCCACCTTCGAACCCACCGTCGAAGG
This sequence comes from uncultured Reyranella sp., assembly GCA_964533955.1. Lineage (GTDB taxonomy): Bacteria > Pseudomonadota > Alphaproteobacteria > Reyranellales > Reyranellaceae > Reyranella. The sequence goes on from CAZHQA010000089.1 coordinate 2,742, forward strand.
CGGTGGCCGAAGTCATCCAGGCAAGGCCGAGAGCCGCCACCAGGGCGGTCGGCACGGTGAAATACACAGGGCGAATGGACATTGAACGGCTCCCGAAAGGGGCTGGAAACTCTCCCACCCCCCAAGTACGGGCCGTTTGAGGCAAACGTGCCCGGGAGCCTGTCAGTTTTCCTTAAGCATTGGGCCGCTGTGATTTCATCCACAGCGAAAACTCGTCCCGTTGCTGGGGGGTCATGTGCAGGCCCTCTTTTGTCCGCCGCCACAGCACGTCGTCGGGTTCAACGGCCCATTCTTCGCGCATCAGGTAGCGCGCCTCGGCCTCATAGAGGTGCCCGCCGAAGGCTCGACCGAGATCGGCGACGCTCTTCACGTTGTCGAGAACGTCGTCGAGGCCCGATCCATGGCGGCGTGCCAGCACACGCACCAACTTCTCGGGCAGACCGGGCCAGGTGGCGGCAGCGCCCGCGACGAAACGGTCGAATGCTTCCTCGAAGGTCGGAGCGTCGGCCATCTCGCCATCGGCCAGGGGCTTTCCGGCCGTCCAGGCATCGCCCATCAGGGGATAGAATTTCGCCAGATCCTTGAGCGCATGCTCGGCGAGCCGGCGATAGGTCGTGAGCTTGCCGCCGAAGACCGAAAGCAGGGGGGCAGTGTCCTGTGGCGCATCGACCTCGAGATGGTAATCGCGCGTGACTGCCGAGGGATCGTCATCGCCGTCGTCGAACAGCGGTCGGACGCCGGAATAGGTCCACACGACGTCGGCCGGTGTGACGGTCTTGGCCATGTAGTGGCTGGCGAGTTCGCAGAGATAGGCGATCTCTTCGGGAGTGCAGATCGCATGGTCGCTCGACTCGACCGGGATGTCGGTGGTGCCGATCAGCGAGAACTCCCGCTCGTAGGGAATCACGAACACGATGCGGTTGTCGCTGTTCTGCAAGATGAAAGCATGGTCGCCCTCGTGCAGTCGCGGAACGATGACGTGGCTGCCCTTGACCAGGCGGACCCGCTTGGGCGTCTTCACGTGCGTCTGCTCGTCGAGGAAGTGCTTGACCCACGGCCCTGCGGCATTGACCAGGCCGCGGGCGGCGAGCTTGACCTGCCGACCATCGCGCGCGGCAAGCTCGATGTTCCAGAGCTTGCCGTCGGCGCTCCGCCGCGCCGACACGCAGCGATGGCGGGCATAGATCGAGGCGCCCATGTTGCGCGCCGACTTGATGTTGGAGATGACGAGCCGCGCATCGTCGACCCAGGCGTCCGAATAGACGAAGCCGTGCTTGAACGAGGGCTTCAACCCCGCGCCGAACTTCGAATGCGGAAGGTCGACCGCGATCGACTTGGGCAGCGTCATGTGCCAGTCGAGATGGTCGTACAGGAATAGCCCCATGCGCAGCATCCAGCGCGGTCTCAGGTGGGGCTCATGCGGCAGCACGAAGCGCAGCGGCCAGGAAATGTGCGGCGCCTTGGCCAGCAGTACTTCGCGCTCCATGAGGGCCTCGCGCACCAAGCGAAACTCGTAGTGCTCGAGATAGCGCAGGCCGCCATGGATCAGTTTGGTCGCCTTCGACGAGGTGCCGCTGGCGAAATCGTTCATTTCGCAGAGCCCGACCTTCAGCGCGCGTCCGACGGCGTCGCACGCGATCCCCGCCCCGTTTATGCCGCCGCCCACCACGAACAGGTCGAGCGGCTGGCCTTCCGTTCCATCCATGGCATAGGCATATAGCGTGCTTGACCGGCCGGCGCGCGGATCGCAAAAGGCCGCATGGGCCTGCTGCTCAAGATCGCGATTTTCGCCGTGGTGGTGTACGGCGTTTGGACGACAGTGCGCCGCTGGGCCGGCGTCCTGGGGGGCGGCGCGCCGAAAGCACCATCGACGGCCCGACGCGAGTCACCGGTGCCGGCCGAGCGTCAGCCGGCGATCGAGGAGACCCGCCTCTGCCCGAAATGTGCGGCTTACGTGCCCCTCGCCGCTGCAAAATGCAGCCGGCCGGACTGTCCCCAGCCCGCTTGACCGGGCTAGGGGCGGTCCCTATTTTGCCGCACCGCAAAAACGGCCTTAAGTGGCGGAAATACAAGGCGTTCTGAGCCTTCAAGGAAGCCCGGTGTCGAAGCCCTCCAAGCCCCAATGCTTTCAGGACCTGATCCTGACCTTGCAGGATTATTGGGCCCGCCAAGGCTGCGTGATCCTGCAGCCCTACGACATGGAAATGGGTGCGGGCACCTTCCATACCGCAACGACCCTGCGCGCGCTCGGCCCCAAGCCGTGGTACGCCGCCTACGTGCAGCCCTCGCGCCGGCCCAAGGACGGGCGCTACGGCGAGAATCCCAACCGGCTGCAGCATTACTACCAGTTCCAGGCGATCCTGAAGCCGTCGCCGTCCGACATCCTCGAGCGCTATCTCGGCTCGCTCGAGGCGATCGGCATCGATACCTCACTGCACGATATCCGCTTCGTCGAGGACGATTGGGAGAGTCCGACGCTCGGCGCCTGGGGACTCGGCTGGGAAGTCTGGTGTGACGGGATGGAGATCACGCAGTTCACCTACTTCCAGCAGGTGGGCGGCATCGAGGTCGACCTGGTCGCGGGCGAGATCACCTACGGGCTCGAGCGGCTCGCCATGTATTTGTTCGACAAGAAGACGGTGTACGAGCTGCCCTTCAATTCGCCCGGCTCCAACGTGCCGCTCAGCTATGGCGACGTGTTCCTGCAGAACGAGCAGGAGCAGTCGGCGTACAATTTCGAGTACGCCGACACCGACATGCTGTTCCGCCATTTTGCCGATGCCGAGAAGGAATGCGCGCGCATGCTCGAGCGCAGGCTGCCGCTGCCTGCCTACGAGCAGTGCATCAAGGCGAGCCACACCTTCAACCTGCTCGATGCGCGAGGCGTGATCAGCGTGACGGAGCGCCAGAGCTATATCCTGCGCGTACGCGATCTCGCCAAGGCGTGCTGTGAAGCCTGGCTGGCGACGCAAACGGCGAAGGCGGCCGCCTGACATGGCCGAGCTGCTTCTCGAGATCCTGTCTGAAGAGATCCCGGCGCGCATGCAGACGCGCGCGGCCGAGGATCTCAGACGACTGGCCGGCGACGGACTGAAAGCGGCCGGCCTGGCGTTCACCGAGGCGCGAGCCTTCGCGACGCCGCGCCGGCTGACGCTGGTTGTCGATGGCCTGCCGGTTTCGCGGCCCGATGTCAGCGAGGAGCGACGCGGCCCGCGTGTCGGCGCACCCGAGCAGGCGATCCAGGGATTCCTGAAGGGCGCAGGCCTCGATTCGCTCGATCAGGCGGAGAAACGGGACACCGGGAAGGGAGAATTCTGGTTCGCCGTCATCAAGAAGAAGGGAGGCCCGACGGCCGACGTTCTTCCGGGCGTCATCGAAGCCGTCCTGAAGGCGCTGCCCTGGCCGAAATCGATGAAATGGGGCAGCGGCTCCCTGCAATGGGTCCGTCCGCTGCAGGGCATCATCGCGCTATTCGACGGCAAGCTGCTTTCCGGCCGGATCGAGCCGGGCGGCGACATGGCGCCGGTCGAGTTCGGCGACACGACGCGCGGTCACCGCTTTCTCAGCCAGGGCGCGATCAAGGTGACAGGCTTTGCCGACTACGTGGCCAAGCTCAAGGCTGCCTACGTCGTGCTCGATCCGGCGGAGCGCAAGAAGGCCATTCTCGAGGGCGCGCACAGGCTCACCCGGGAGGCCCAGGTCGTACTCAAGGATGACGAGGGCTTGCTTGAAGAAGTCGCCGGCCTCGTCGAATGGCCGGTGCCGCTCCTGGGTACGATCGACGCGCAATTCATGGGCGTGCCGCCCGAGGTGCTGGTCGTCTCGATGAAAACCCACCTTCGCCAGTTCGTGACGACCGGCTCGGACGGCGCGCTGGCGAACCGGTTCGTCGTGGTTGCCAACAGTGCGGCTCGCGACGGCGGCAAGACGATCGTCGAGGGCAATGAGCGCGTGCTTCGCGCCCGGCTGAGCGACGCCAAGTTCTTCTGGGACCAGGATCGCAAGGTCAGGCTGGAGGACCGCTTGCCGGCGCTGGCGGGCATTGTCTTTCATGCCAAGCTGGGCACACAGGCCGAACGCGTGCAGCGCATCGCGGCGCTGGCGACCAAGGTGGCCGACCACGTGCCCGGCTGCGACAAGTCACTGGTCATGATGGCGGCTGAGCTCTGCAAGGCCGACCTGGTGAGCGGCATGGTCGGCGAGTTCCCGGAGCTCCAGGGCGTGATGGGTCGCTACTACGCCCTCGGCGAGAAGCTGCCGGCCGCCGTCGCCGACGCGATCGGCGATCACTATGCGCCGGCCGGGCCCAACGACCGGTGTCCGAGTGCGCCCGTGTCGATTGCCGTCGCTCTGGCCGACAAGCTCGACGCGCTGGCGAGCTTCTGGTCGATCGGCGAGAAACCTACCGGTTCGCGCGACCCCTATGGCCTGCGGCGTGCCGCGCTGGGCATCATCCGGATCGTCGTCGAGAACAAGCTGCGCCTGCCCTTGCGCGAGTTCTTTGCGGCCGACGATCTCATGGGGTTCTTCGCCGAGCGCTTGAAGGTGCAGGTGCGCGAGAAGGGCGTGCGGCATGACGTAATCGATGCGGTCTTTGCCTTGGGCGGCGAGGATGATCTCGTGCGCCTGCTGGCGCGTGTCTAGGCTGTGCAGTCCTTCCTCGCCACCGAGGCTGGCAAGAACCTTCTCACCGCCTACGGTCGCGCCGCCAATATCGTTCGTGCCGAAGAGAAGAAGGACAAGTCGCTTGCCGCCCGGGTGGCCAGAGCGCCGGACGCTGCCCTTCTGGAACAAAGCGAGGAAAATGCCGTTGCATCGGCTCTCGATGAGATCGAGAAGGCGGTGAAGCCTGCGCTCGCGCGCGAAGAGTTCTCCGGAGCAATGCGGGCTTTCGCCGGCCTGCGCGCGCCGATCGACTCTTTCTTCGACAAGGTCACAGTGAACGTCACCGAAAAACCCGATTTGCGATTGAACAGGCTCAAGCTGCTCAACCGCGTACGCGCCACCATGGACACGGTGGCGGATTTCTCGAAGATCGAGGGCTGAACATGGCTCAAACGGCGGCCCAGAAGACGGGCAAGTGGGTCTACAGTTTCGGAAACGGCACCGCGGAGGGTCGCGCCGACATGCGCAATCTCCTGGGCGGCAAGGGCGCAAATCTCGCGGAGATGTCCAGTCTCGGGCTGCCGGTGCCCCCGGGCTTCACCATCACGACCGAGCTCTGCACCTATTATTACGCCAACAAGGAGACCTATCCGGCCGAGCTCAAGGACGAGGTCGAGCAGGCGCTGGCCGCCGTCGAGAAGACGGTGGGCGCGGGCTTCGGCGACGCCAACAACCCTCTGCTGGTGTCGGTGCGCTCGGGCGCGCGCGCCTCGATGCCTGGCATGATGGACACCGTCCTCAACCTCGGCCTCAACGACCGGACCGTGTTCGGCCTCGCCAAGTCGTCGGGTGACGAGCGCTTCGCCTGGGACAGCTATCGCCGCTTCATCCAGATGTATTCCAATGTCGTGCTCGACGTCGCGCACCACTATTTCGAGGAAGCGCTCGAGCTCAAGAAGGAGGATCTCGGCGTCCACATGGACACCGAGCTCAAGGCCGAGGACTGGCGCTCGGTGGTTGGCGATTACAAGAAGATCGTCGAGAAGCGCACCGGCAAGCCGTTTCCGCTCGAGCCGCGCGAGCAGCTGTGGGGCGCCATCGGCGCGGTGTTCGGCTCGTGGATGAACCAGCGCGCCATCACCTATCGCCGGCTGCATTCGATCCCCGAAAGCTGGGGCACGGCGGTCAATGTACAGGCCATGGTGTTCGGCAACATGGGCGAAGATTGCGCCACGGGCGTTGCCTTCACGCGCGACCCCTCGACCGGCAGCAACCTGTTCTACGGCGAGTACCTGGTGAACGCCCAGGGAGAAGACGTGGTGGCCGGGATCCGCACGCCGCAGCATCTCACGGTCCAGGGCAAGGAGGCGCAGAAGTCCGATGCGCCGGCGATGGAAGAGGTCATGCCCGAGGTCTTCAAGCAGCTGTGCGGCGTGCGCGAGACGCTGGAGAAGCATTATCGCGACATGCAGGACATCGAGTTCACGGTGCAGCGCGGCAAGCTCTATATGCTGCAGACGCGCAACGGCAAGCGCACCGCCAAGGCGGCGCTCAAGATCGCCGTCGACATGGTGCGCGACGGCCTGATCGACAAGAAGGAAGCGGTCGCACGCATCGTGCCGTCCTCGCTCGACCAGCTCCTGCATCCGACGCTGGACCCCAAGGCGACCCGCAAGGTGATCGCCAAGGGGCTTCCCGCATCGCCCGGGGCGGCGTCCGGCAAGGTCGTGTTCACCGCCGACGAGGCCGAGAAACAGGTGCGGACCGGCGAGAAGGTGATTCTGGTGCGGCGCGAGACTTCGCCGGAGGACATCCACGGCATGCATGCGGCCGAGGGCATCCTCACCTCGACCGGAGGCATGACCAGCCACGCTGCCGTGGTGGCGCGCGGCATGGGCAAGCCCTGCGTGGCCGGTGCGGGCGACGTGCGCATCGATGCCCGCGCGGGGACGCTTTCCGTGCGCGGCACGACGGTGAAGGCGGGCGAGCAGATCACGCTCGACGGCAGCACCGGCGAGATCATGCTGGGCGTGGTGCCGACCGTGCAGCCCGAGTTGTCGGGCGACTTTGCCGAGCTGATGGTCTGGGCCGACGAGGTGCGCACGCTCGGCATCCGTGCCAACGCCGAGACGCCGATGGATGCCGCCATGGCGCGCAAGTTCGGGGCCGAAGGCATCGGCCTCTGCCGTACCGAGCACATGTTCTTCGACGACAACCGCATCACCGCCGTGCGCGAGATGATCCTGGCCGATGACGAGAAAAGCCGGCGCACGGCTCTTGCCAAGATCGAACCGATGCAGCGCCAGGACTTCGTCGAGCTGTTCGACATCATGGCGGGGCTGCCGGTGACGATCCGCCTGCTCGATCCGCCGCTGCACGAGTTCCTGCCCAAGACGCAGGCTGACATGGAAGGACTCGCCAGGGATCTCGGTGTGGAGGCGCGCGAAATCGAGGCACGCGCCAACAAGCTGCATGAGACAAACCCGATGCTCGGTCATCGCGGCGTGCGGCTCGGCATCTCCTTTCCCGAGATCTACGAGATGCAGGCGCGTGCCATCTTTCAGGCGGTCGCCGACGTGCAGAAGAAGGGTGGCAAGCCGGTAATTCCCGAGATCATGATCCCGCTGATCGCCACCAAGAAGGAGCTCGACCTCATGAAGGCGGTGGTCGATCGGGCCGCCGAGGAGGTGAGCCAGATGTCGGGACAGACGATCGACTACCTGGTCGGCACCATGATCGAGCTGCCGCGTGCGGCGCTGCGGGCGGGCGACATCGCCGAGACCGCCGAGTTCTTCTCGTTCGGCACCAACGACCTTACCCAGACCACGTTCGGCCTGAGCCGGGACGATTCGGCGTCTTTCCTGGAGAAATACCAGCAGCGCGGCATTTTCGAGCACGACCCGTTCGCCTCGCTCGACACCGAGGGCGTGGGCGAACTGATCGAGATCGCCTGCGAGCGCGGCCGCAAGGTACGGAACAATCTCAAGCTCGGCATTTGCGGCGAACATGGTGGCGACCCCGCCTCGGTCTTCTTCTGTCACAAGACCGGGCTCGACTACGTGTCCTGCTCGCCCTATCGCGTGCCGATCGCACGGCTGGCGGCGGCGCAGGCTGCGCTGGGCGGCCCCCTCAAGACGGAATGACGCTCGGCGCGCTTCGCAAGGCAGGCAAGCGCGCCCTGGCGGCGGCGCTTGCGGCATTGGAGAGCGATCCGGACAGCCGGGAGTCCCAGGAACTGCTCGACGCCGCCTGGCGCGAGCCGCGCGCCCACGTGGTCGGTGTCACCGGCCCGCCGGGAGTGGGCAAGTCCTCGCTCTGCTCGGCAGTGGTCGCTGCCTGGCGCAAGGACGGCAAGACGGTCGGCGTGGTCGCGGTCGATCCATCGTCGAAGGCGAGCGGTGGCGCGCTGCTCGGCGATCGCGTGCGGATCGTTGCCGACTCAGCCGACGATGGCAGTTTCGTGCGCTCGATGGCTGCCCGCGCGCGGCTCGGCGGGCTGGCCGACCAGACACTCGCCGCCATGGTGCTGATGCGTGCGCTGTTCGACCGCGTTCTCGTCGAGACCGTCGGCGTCGGACAGTCAGAGACCGACGTGGCGGGCGTGGCTGACACGGTGGTGTTCTGCGTGCAGCCCGGCTCCGGCGATTCCCTGCAATTCATGAAGGCCGGCATCGTCGAGATCCCGCATCTGGTCGTCGTCACGAAGGCCGATCTCGGCGCCGCCGCCGAGCGCGCACGCGCCGACGTTGCCGGCGCCCTTTCGCTGGCCAGCGCCGGCGACTGGCCGCTCCAGACGTTGGCGGTCTCGTCACGCAGCGGGGCCGGCATCGATCGGTTGATGGCGGCATTGGAAGCCCATCGTCAGTACATGCATGCCGAGGGGCGGCTCGCGATCGCCCGCCACCGCCAAAGCGAGGGATGGGTGCGCGAAGCGCTTCAGGAGCGCTTTGGGGCACGAGGACTTGCGCGCCTTGCCTCGGTTGGCTTGGATTGGGCGCTCGCGCCCGGCGCCCAGCCGTTCAAGCGCCTGCGGGATCTCAGCGAGACATTGGAGAAGACGTAATGACCCATCCGACCGACCCGAGTTGCGTTTTCTGCAGGATCGTCGCGGGCCAGCTGCCGTCGTTCAAGCTCCTCGAGGACGACGCGACGGTCGCCTTCATGGACATCAACCCCGTCAACCCCGGCCACGCCCTGGCGGTCGCCAAGGGTCACTGGCCGACGGTCGACGTCATCCCGCCCGAGGTCCTGGCCGCCGTGGCGCGCACGGCGCAGAAGGTTGCCAAGGCGGCGGTGGCCGTGCTGAAGCCGGCCGGCGTCAATTTGGTTCAGGCCAACGGTCCGGCCGCCGGCCAGAGCGTGCCTCACCTGCACATCCACATCATGCCGCGTCAGGCAGGCGATGACGTGTCGCTGAACTGGCAGCCCACGCCCGGAGAGCGCGCCGAGATCGAGGCGATCTACAAGAAGCTGAAGGCAGTGCTTTAGATCAGGCAGCGACCAGGCTGGCGCGGCTCGCCGGAACGCTGAACCACTCGCGCTCGTCCTGGCGGAACTGCTCGCGCACATAGTCGATGACCGTGCGGATGCGGACACCCTTGTTGGTCTCCTCGTGGCTGACCAGCCAGATGTCGCGCACGATGCGCAGGTCGATCGGGGCAGCCACCAGGTTCGACGACTTGGTGACGTAGTCGGGGAAGACCGAGATGCCGTAGCCCACGCGCACCGCCTCGACGGCGGAGTAGGAGGAGTTGGTGCGCAGGACGACCGACGGGCTGCGCTCGACCACTTCGCTCCACGGCTTCATGACCGACAGGCTGTGCAGCGTGGTGTGATCGACGATGTGGTGCTCGCGGAGATCGTCGAGCTTCTGGGGCAGGCCGTACTGCTCGATGTAGCTCGGCGCTGCGAAGATCGACATGTTGAACTGGCCGACGCGGGCTGCGACCAGCTGGTTGGAAGTCGGCCGGAAGAAACGGATGGCGAGATCGGCCTGACGCGTGGCGAGATCGAGCACCTGATCGCCGGCGATCACCTGCACGATGATGTCGGGATGTGTGCGGCGCAGCTGGTTGAGCCGCGGCACCAGCCAGTGGGCGGCGATGCCTTCAGTCGATGCAATACGCACGACCCCGGCCATTTCGCGATCGAGGCCGGCGAGATGACGCTCGATCGAAGTGGCGTTCGCCAGCATCGACTCGGCTTGCATCATCACGCCGCGCGCCGCCGGCGTCACTTCCATGCCATGCCGATGGCGGTCGAACAGCTTGGCGCCCAGCCGGCGCTCGAGCGCCTGGATGCGACGGCCAACGGTCGTCTGCTTGGTGTTTAGTTGAGTAGCAGCAGCGCTGAAGCTTCCGGTCTTTGCGACGGCGAGGAAAAACCTCACATCGTCCCAATCGCCGAGAATGTTCGGCACCTTGCTCTTGCGTGGCGGAGTCGAAACCATAGTAACAATCGATACAATGTGTTGACGGCCCAAAACATTTACTTTTTAGGGGCCTTTGTGGTTTACCTTACACCATTACGAGTGGAATGTCGTTTTCTGTCTCGTTTTAAGGGCATTAGCCGGTCTTTTTCAGCAGCCGGTTGGCTTCCGGCCCTCTGTATTTAGTGCTCACATTCTTTTGTCAATCTATTGGTAGTGTTTTTCGATTGACATTCGAGACGGGGGAAATCTGTGGCCGCCATCGGCTCAGACGGCAAAACGATGCCCTTGTCGGTCCTTGCCGGCAGGTTGCGCCGCTATGTGCGCAGTCCATCGACGCGCATGGCGGCATTCGGCGGCTTGCTGACCTATGTGAGCTATGCGTATGCGCACAGCAGTTGGGGTAACCCGACGCTGATGGCCGTGTCACTCTTCATCGGGGTGTTTCTGCCGAGCTATTCCAAGCTCAGCAACAAAGCCGAACTTTGGGCCAACAACCAGTTCGGCTTCGTGACGGCCGGCAAGTTCGGGCGATTCCTCCCGCAGCTGGTGTTCAACCTCGCGGTATTCGGAGCATGCGTTTGGGGAGGTGCCTTCAACCTGGCAGGCATTGCGTCGGTCGGCGGTTTTGCCGGCGCGGCGCTCGTGACCTCGCTTGCCTCGCAGGGCACGCAGTATCTCGGCGCTTACTTCGTGGCACGCGGCTTCGGGGACGCCAATCGCAACACCCTGGTCAGCCTGCTGGTGAACATCATCCTGGCAGCCTTGGGGACTGCCGGCGTACCTGGCGCCCGCGAGGCCTTCCTGTTCTTCGGCTTCGTCATGGGCGCGCTCTTCTTCGGCATCGGCCTGCTGTCGGACATCCGCTCGGTGGTTGCGCCCAAGGGCGGCGTCGGCATGCTGTTCGGCACGTTCAATCCATTTCACAGCACCCACCTTGCCATCCTGCGGCGCGCGATGGACGAACGGAACCTCGACAGGGTCATCATCCACCCGACGCTCATTCCGCGCCTCCACGCCGACGCGTTCCGCAAGGGCGAGATCCGGGTGGGCCAGTTGAAGGATGGCTTCCAGATCTACGAGAAGACCGACAAGGCCGATTCCAACGTCGACTACTTCCCGACCGGAAACCAGTTCCTGCCGCCCGAGACGCGCAAGGTGCTGATCGAGCTTGCCGTGGCGGAGGCGGGGCTCGGCAACAGGGTCGAGGTCGCGTTCTACCCGGAGACCTACAACAAGCGCGGCTTCCAGGGCGTGATCGGCGAGATCAAGAAGCTGCATCCAGGAGCGCGCCTGCACACCATCCACGGCACCGACTTCGGCGGCATGCTGGTTCGCAGCATCAGCGACGAATGCGGCTGGATTTATCCGTGGTGCGTTCTGCGTCGCGACAAGGTTTCGGCGACGGCCATCCGGCGCGGCGCCAAAGGCATGACTCCGGCGGTCGTGACCGACGTGCTGGACCAGATTTCAAGGAATCTTCCGGTGGTAACGGCAGGAGGTCGGCGCTTCCGGAACGACAACGGCGTACTAACTGAGGGGACGTAGAATGACTATTCAACAACCGGCCGGGACAAATCGTCCCGCAATAACGATCAAGCTCGCTTCCACGTCAGATGAGCTCATGCAGTGCTTCGCGCTGAGGGCCGCCGTGTTCATGGGCGAGCAGCAGTGCCCGTACTGGGAAGAGTTCGACGGCAACGACTACACTGCGAGCCACCTGATGCTCTATGTGGACGGCGAGCCCGCCGCATCGATGCGCGTGCGGTGGTTCGCCAACTTCGCCAAGCTCGAGCGCGCCATCATCCTGAAGCGCTACCGCTCGATGGGGCTGTTCATTCCGTTCGTCGAATGGGCTAAGGAGTTCTGCCGCAAGAAGGGCTATCCCAAGGCCTATTTGCACGGCCAGCAGCGGCTGTGGAAGATCTTCGAGAAGGATGGCTTCCACCAAGTCAACGACAAGCCCTTCCACTTCTCTGACCACGAATATGGGGCCTTCGTCTGCGATCTCGAGGTCGATGAAGATTGCCCGACGATCCACACCGACCCGATGGTGCTAAACCGGCCCGAGGACCAGCTTGAGAAGGCCGGCATCCTGGAGCAGTCGATGGATCGAGGGGCAAGCAATCCACACGCCGAATGGGCCGAGCGCAGAGCGTAACGAGGGGAGCAGAAAATGACCACAATCGCACAATCGATCGGCGGCGAGCCCGTGACCATCAAGCTTGCCATGAAGATGGAAGACTCATTGCAGGCGTTCGCCGTGCGCGCGGCCTGCTTCATCGGCGAACTGGATGTACCGTTCTCGGAAGAGTTCGACGGACACGATTTCGGCGCCACCCACGTCATTGCCTATGTCGGGAACGAACCGGTGGGTACTTTGCGCATGCGCTGGTTCCAGTCCTTCGCCATGCCGGAACGGCTGGCGGTGATCCAGCGGTTCCGCGGCCACAACATCGGCCAGATGCTGCTCGAGCGCTGCCGCACGCTCGCCGAGTCCCGCGGTTGCAACATGCTCTACGCCCAGGCCCTGCCGGCCGACGTCCAGTACTGGGAGAAGCAGGGTTGGCGCCGCCTCGACTCCGAGAATGCGGACAAGGGCA
>CAZHQA010000089.1:15477-17096 GCA_964533955.1 uncultured Reyranella sp.
TACTGGGAGAAGCAGGGTTGGCGCCGCCTCGACTCCGAGAATGCGGACAAGGGCAAGCGGGTCGTTGCGATGGTCAAGGCGGTCGATCCCAACAAGCCGCTGCCCGCCGTCGACGCGCCCGAGGTGGTCGTGCTGCGCCGCGAGCCGCAGCTCGATTCGACCGGCATGCCGCGCGGCATGATCTCGAACTGACCTGACGGGGCAGGAAGAAGGGACAGAGCGCAGACGTCGCCAGGGATCGTCGCTACGGCCGGCCGTGGTCTTGGGGATCGCGGCTGGAGGGCGATCCCCTTGGGGCAAGGCGATGTCTATAGCCCGTCCGCGCGCCAACGCGGCAAGAGTTTCGCGAGAATCGGCTGGGAAGGTCCGCTACTTGTGGCGCGGGTCGAGCGCATCGCGCAGGCCGTCGCCCAGCAGGTTGAACGACAGAACGGCGAAGAAGATCGCGAAGCCCGGCCAGAACGCCATCCAGGGCGCCTGCGCGAGGAAGCGCTGCGCGGTGTTGAGCATGCTGCCCCACGACGGTGCGGGCGGCTGCTGGCCAAGGCCGAGGAAGGAGAGCGCGGCCTCGGCGATGATCGCGCCGGCGATCGCAAGCGAAGCCTGGACCAGCAGCGGCGGCACGATGTTGGGCAGCACGTGGCGCAGGGCGATGCGCCAGTGCGGGTTGCCCACGGCCCGGGCCGCCTCGACATAGTCTTCGACCTTGGCCGACAGCGTCTGGCCGCGCGTCAGGCGCACGAACACCGGCGTGGCCGTCACGCCGATCGCGATCATGGCGTTGGTGAGACTGGGGCCGAGGAAGGCGGAGAGCGCGATGGCCAGGATGAGGAAGGGGACCGCCAGCATGGCGTCGACCAGGCGCGACAGCGCCGCATCGATCCAGCCGCCGGCATAGCCGGCGAGCAGCCCGAGCGGCACGCCGGCTCCGACCGCGATGCCGACCGAGACAAGGCCGGCGCTGAGCGAGGCACGCGCCCCCCAGATCACGCGCGAGAGCACGTCGCGGCCGACCTCGTCGGTGCCGAACCAATGCGCCCACGATGGCGGCTTGCGTACGGTGGCGAAGCTGGTGGCGGTAGGATCGTACGGGGCGACCCAGGGTGCGAGGACGGCCAGCAGGATCAGCAGCACGACGACGATCAGCGCCGCCATGGCGCCCTTGCGACGCTTGAGCCGCCGCCAGGCGCGCGACCCGGGGCTTTCTTCATGCGCAGTTGCGATGGGCAGCGTCGTCGCCGTCATCCGCGCAGCCTCGGATTGACCAGTATGTAGGCAATGTCGGCCAGCAGATTGAGGCCGATGTAGATGCTCGACGTCACCAGCACGACGCCCTGCACGACGGCGTAATCGCGGTTGAACACCGAATCGACGATCAGCTTGCCGAAGCCGGGAATGGTGAAGATCTGTTCGGTGAGGACCGCGCCCGAGAGCAGCGTGCCGAAATCGAGCGCCAGCAAGGTGATCACCGGTGTCATGGCGTTGCGTAGCGCGTGCTTCAGCACGACACGCTGCTCGGCGAGGCCCTTGGCCCGAGCGGTGCGTACATAGTCGGTACTCATCGCCTGCAGCATGGCGCTGCGCGTGTGCCGCATCAGCACCGCGGCGAGCGCGTTGCC
>CAZHQA010000090.1:0-17041 GCA_964533955.1 uncultured Reyranella sp.
CGAGCCGGTCGGTGAACTTCAGCAGGTCCTTCACCTTGATGTAGGCGGCGAAGTAGGGCTGGTGGTTGGTCAGCACGCGGGTGTCGAAGACGTACTCGTCGGCGACCTTCTGCCAGCCGCCGTGCACGTGATACTGCCAGGCCAGCCTGGCCAGCACGGTCGAGGGCACGCGCGGCGCCGAGGGCGCGGCATCGGCCTTCGCCTGCTCCGCACCGGGCGCGCCCGGCGGCGGCTTGTCGTTCGGCTCCTTCTCCGAGGGTCCGGTCGGATCGGCGGCATCGCCCTGCGAGAAGAACTGGTCGCGATAGTCCTGGAGGATCTGCGCCAGCTCCGAGTCGTCGGCCTTGAGGCCGGGATAGTAGATTTCGTCGAACGACATCGCCTTGGTGTGCGCCTGCAGCTTGGCGACTTCCTCGGCCGTGAAGCCGCCGCGCTTGTAGAGCACCGTGGCGGTCGAAAGATACGAGGAGACGACGAAGAAATCCCTGGCGATGTCGGGACCGTCGACCGCGCGCGCCGCCGCGGCCATGGTGGCGTAGAGCTTGAGGATCGACTTCGGCGGCTCTTCCTTGTTCCACAAGGTGACCGACAGGATGCCGCCCGGCTTCAGGGCGCGCATGTAGGCTTCCATCGCCTCGCGCGTGTAGGAATACTTCTCGACGATCGGGAAGCCGCCGGGGCTCGACAGGCCGGCCGAATCGGCCAGCGACAGGTCGATCACGTCGTAGCGGTTCCTGGTGCTGGCGAGGTAGAGGCGGCCGTCGTAGTCGATGACGGTGACCTTGGGATTGTGCAGCACGTCGCCGGTGAAATCGCGCAGGCCCTTGTCGTCGCGGAACGCGGTCAGCACCGCGGGATTGCCCTCGGCTACCGTGACGTGGCTCGAGCCCGACTTCAGCGCGATCGCCGTCGACAGGCCGCCGCCGAACTGAACCACGAACGTCTCGGGCGCCTGCTTCAGCACGTAGGGGTAGAACATCGGCAGGTAGCGGAAGTACGGCGTCTGCTCGGCCGGCAGGTCCTTGATGATGCCCGACGGCCCCTCCGAATCGAGGTACATGCCGAGATAGGCATTGGCCGGCATGTTCTTGAGATTGAACGCGGCGTTGTCGGACTGGCCGGGCGCGAAGTGAAGGTACGAGGAGGAGTAGACCTCCATGTAGCCGAACGGCGAGGCGCGCTCGTAGGTGCGCTGGTTGTCGGGGAACTTGCGGGCGTAGGCGACGCCCTTGTAATCGGACACGGCGAGCTTGGGGATGCCGAGCACCGGCGGCGCCACATAGTGCACGAGCGCCGCCAGGACGGCCGCGCCGACGATCGCCAGCACGCCCCGCCGGTCGCCCATCGCCACGAACCACAGCACGCCGCCCAGCAGCCAGAGCAGCAGCGGCGCCATGATGATGTCGTCGGGCGTGAAGACGTAGAGCGCCAGCAGGACGGTCAGCCCACAGAGACCCGAGCCGACGAGGTCGGCGAAGTAGACGCGGTTGAAGGTCTTCTGCGCCTTCAGGAAGACCACGCCGAGATAGAGGGCGCCGGCGAGGAAGGGCAGGAAATAGAGCACGAAGTTGGCGAACAGCCGCCACTTCTGCATCGGGTCGGAGATCAGGAAGATGGCGTTGAACGGCACCTGCTGGGCGGCGAGGTTGCACACCACCATGAGCGGCCCGAAGGCCAGCAGCGCGCCTTTCACCGCACCCAGCCAGTGGCGCTCGAACCACCCCTTGCCGACGCACATCACGGCCGAGGTGAGCCCGAAGCCGAACATGGCGAGGCTCACCACCAGCGAGCCGAAATGCGCCCAGCTGCCGACCGAGAAGACCCGCATGATGCCGATCTGCAGCGCGATGATGCTGCCCGCGACCAGCCCGACAGACAGGTAAAAGGTGATCGGCGGGCGATGGTCGAGATCGACGGAGACTGTCAAATCAATGTCTCTCGCTGGGGGCGCACCACTCCAGTGGCGCGATCAAGCTCAGGGAAAAGACGCGTCACTGGAGTGACGCGCCCCCGGCACCGGATCAGCGGTTGTGGCTGCCGACGATCTTGTCGCCTTCAAGCTTGGTGAAGGGCACGAACGGCACGATCTTGCCGCCGTAGATGTCCTCGCGGCTCGTCGTGATCGAGCCGTCGGCACCCTGCGTCTTGGCGACCTTGAGCACGCGCTGCGCGCCCGGCGGGCCGACCGGGATGACCATCAGGCCGCCCGCCTTGAGCTGCTGCAGCAGGGGCGGCGGCACGTGGTCGATGCCGCAGGTCACGATGATCTTGTCGAAGGGCGCCGCCTCTTCCCAGCCATAGTAGCCGTCGGCCTGCTTGGTACGGACGTGCTGGTACTCGGTGTAGCCCTTGTCGATCAGCTTGTCGTAGAGCCCGCGGGTGCGATCGGCGAGCGGCTTGATGATCTCGATCGTGTAGGCGTTCTCGGTCAGGTTGGCGATGTAGGCCGACTGGCAGCCCGAACCGGTGCCGATCTCCAGCACCTTCTCGCCGCGCTTGACGTCGATGACGTTGGTCATGCGGCCCTGCAGATGCGGGCCCGACATGGTCACGCCATAGCCGATGTCGAGGAAGGCATGCTCGTAGGCGCGCTTGTGGATCGCCGGATTGACCGACGCGAACTCCTCGCGCGGGGTGAGCAGGAAGGCCCGGATCGTGGCCGCCCCCCAGATGTCCTTGTTCTTGAGCATGGCCTGGAAACGATCCCAGCGCATGCCGAGGAACACCGGATCCTCGCCGCGGCCCTTGCCCCAGGCGATGAAGTTCTCGCGCGTGTCGGTCGGCGGGTTGAGGTCCCAGCTATAGGGTTTGATGGTGGCAGCGAAGGCCGGGCGGACGATGGCCGGCGCGGTCAGGGCTGCGGCGGCAACGGCTGCCGTGCCCGAGACGAAGCGGCGTCTCTGCAAAGTAATCCTCCTTGGCGCGGACCCCTTTGAGGGAGGGGAATGGGGCTGACCGCACCCCCAAGTAAATACGGCAATTGTGGCGGATTTGCCAGTGCGGCGCGGTCGCGGCCCATGCTAGCCCTCACGAAAGACTCGGGGAGCCAACGCCAATGATGAGCCTGCCGTCCCGCCGTGCCCTTCTGGGTGGCGCAGCCGTTGCCTTGCTGCCGGCTGGCCTGTCGGCCCAACCGGCTTGGCGCCCGAACCAGCCCCAGCGGGTCGTCGTGCCGGCGGCGCCCGGCGGCACGACCGACATCGTGGCGCGTCTCCTGGCGGCCCATCTGCAGACGGCCTGGGGCCAGTCCTGCGTGGCCGACAACAAGTCGGGCGCCGGCGGCGTGATCGGCAGCGCCGAGGTGGCGAAGGCCGCGCCCGACGGCCACACGCTGCTGATGGGCAACATCGGCCCGCAGTCGATCGCCTACTCGCTCTACCGCAACATGCCCTACACGCCGGCGAGCCTGCTGGCCGTGTCCAACGTCATCACCGCGCCCAATGTACTGGTGGTCCATCCGTCGGTGCCGGCCAACACGGTGCCCGAGTTCGTCGCCTGGCTGAAGGCGCAGGATGGCAAGGTCTCGTACGCCTCGTCGGGCACCGGCCAGTCGCCGCATCTGTCGGGCGCATGGTTCCTGCAGCTCACCGGTACCAAGGCCACGCACGTGCCGTATCGCGGCGCCGCTCCAGCCCTCAACGACCTGCTGGCCGGGGTGACCCAGTTCTTCTTCGACAACCTCACGACATCGATCGAGTTCGTGCGCGCGGGCAAGCTCAGGGCGCTCGGGCTGACTTCGGCGCAGCGCAATCCCCTGACGCCCGATCTGGCGCCGATCTGCGAGACCATGCCTGAACTGAAGCCGTTCGACGTATCGACCTGGTTCGGGGTCTTCCTGCCGGCCAAGACGCCGCGGCAGATCGTCGATGCGCTCAATGGCGAGATCAAGACCTGGCTCGACGACGCCAGGACCAAAGAACGCTTCAGCGCCATGGCGGGCTTTCCCGCCTACGGAAGCCCCGAGCAGTTCGAGGGTTTCGTGACGGCGCAGATTGCCTTGTGGAAGAGCGTGATCGACAAGGAGGGCCTCAGGCTCGACGTGAACTAGAGCGGAAGATAGTGGTTTCACAGGGCATGATGGGTTCGGCTGATTCCAGCCGAACCCATCATGCTCTAAAGGCGCCGGCTCTCAGGTGTACTTGCGCACGTCGTCGATCACCTTGCCGTCGTTGGGCAGACTGCCGGGGCGGGCGAACTCGACCTTGCCGCCGACCTTGCAGACGGTGCGTATGGTGGCTTCCATCGCCTTCTCGAGGTCGGACGAGGCCTGCGGCGCCTCGACCTTGAGGGTCATGACGTCGGCCTGGTTGACCCAGTCGATGACCAGGCGCAGGCGGCCGAGGCCGGGATGTTTCTTCGAGATCTCGGCGATCTGCTCGGGGTCGACGAACATGCCACGCACCTTGGTGCGCTGGTCGGCGCGGCCCATCCAGCCCTTGATGCGCATGTTGGTCCGCCCGCACGGGCTTGGCCCCGCCAGCACCGCCGACATGTCGCCGGTGCCGAAGCGGATCAGCGGATAGGCCTTGTTGAAGGTCGTGACCACGACCTCGCCGACATCGCCCTCGGGCACCGGATCGCCGGTGCCGGGCCGCACGATCTCGACGATCACGCCCTCGTCGACCGTCATGCCCTGGATCGACTCGGATTCGTAGGCGATGGTGCCGACGTCGGCCGTGCCGTAGCTCTGCAGGCAGGTCATGCCCTTGTCGATGAACATCTGGCGCAGGCTGGGCGGCAGCGCCTCGGCGCCGACGAAGGCGTGCCTGATAGAGGAGATGTCCTTGCCCAGCTCGGCCGCCTTCTCGATCAGGATCTTGAGGAACGACGGCGTGCCGACATAGCCGGTCGGCCTGATGGCGGCGATGGCGTCGAGCTGCAACTCGGTGTTGCCGACACCGCCCGGCACGATGGCGCAGCCGAGCGCCTTGAGCGCCGATTCCATCATGATGCCGGCGGGCGTGAGGTGATAGGAGAAGGTGTTGTAGACGACGTGGCCCGGCCGGAAGCCGCCGGCGAACATGGCGCGCGCGCCGCGGAAATAGTCGGGCTCGTCGGTGTCGACCTCGAAGATCGGGCCGGGCGACATGAAGACGTGCCGGACCTTGCTCATGGGCACGGCGATCAGCCCGCCCATCGGCGGATTCTTCTTCTGCACCTCGCCCAGCATGGACTTGCGCAGCACCGGCAGCCTGGAAAGCGCGGCGCGCGAGGTCACCGACTCGGCATCGACGTCCCTCAGCCACTCGGCGAAGAACGGCGCATTGGCCTTGGCATGGGCGACCTGCGCCGGCAGGGCGTGCATCAGCGCCTTCTCGCGCTCCTCAGGCGTGCGGGTCTCCAGGGTGTCGTAGTGCTTGGGCATGGCTTCCTCAACGGAGCGCGCCATGGGAGCGGCGCGCGCAAATGACTATAGCCAGCGCTTGCGCCGGCGGTAGTGCTTGACGTCGCGGAACGAGCGGCGCCCCTCGCCGCCGATGCCGAGGTAGAATTCCTTGACGTCCTCGTTCTCGCGCAGGCTCGCGGCGTCGCCGTCGAGCACGACCCGGCCGTTCTCCAGGATGTAGCCGTAATGGGCGCAACGCAGGGCGACGTTGGTGTTCTGCTCGGCGAGCAGGATCGAGACCTTCTCTCGCTCGTTGAGATTCTTCACGATCTCGAAGATCTCCTCGACCAGCTGCGGCGCCAGTCCCATCGACGGCTCGTCGAGCAGGATGGTCGTGGGGCGGCTCATCAGGGCGCGGCCGATCGCCGTCATCTGCTGCTCGCCGCCCGAGGTGTAGCCCGCCTGGCTCGTCCGCCGTTCCTTGAGCCGCGGGAAATAGTGATAGACCTTGTCGAGGTCGTCGGCGACCTGGCGGCGCTTGCCGCCGTGGATGAAGGCGCCGGTCAGGAGGTTCTCCTCGACCGTGAGATGGCCGAAGCAGTGCCGGCCCTCCATCACCTGGATGACGCCGCGCCGCACCAGGTCGTTGGGCGTCAGCCCGTCGACCCGTTCGCCGCGGCACAGGATGCGGCCCTTGGTGACCTCGCCCCGTTCGCTCCTCAGCAGGTTGGAAATCGCCTTGAGCGTCGTCGACTTGCCGGCGCCGTTGGCACCGAGCAGGGCGACGATGGCGCCCTGCGGCACCGACAGCGACACGCCGCGCAACACCAGGATGACGTGATTGTAGATCACCTCGATGTTGGCCACGTCGAGGACGTTGGCGGGCGCGGCAACCCTCCCTCCCCCGGCCTCGGGGGAGGTGGCCCGGTGGTCCGCGACGGAGGGTGTCATGAACGTCCGAGCCGCTCAGCTCTCCTTCGAGCAGTCGCGCGGCGTGATCTTCTTCTCCGTCGCGTACTTACCGGCCGTGTCCTTGACCAGCGGCGAGAGGATGGTGTCGTCGGCGGTGAACCAGTCGGAAATGACGTTCCACTTCTTGCCGTCCCACTGGTGAACGCGGCTCAGCCGCGCGCCTTCATGGTCGAGGCAGCTCACCTTGAGCGGGCCGATCATGCCCTCGAAGCCGAGCTGCTTGATGCGGTCGGCGGTGAGGTCGAGATGCTCGAAGCCCCAGCGCACCTGCTCGCCGGTCATCGGCTTGTTGCCGAACTTGGCCATGGCCGTGCGGATCGCCTCGGTGCCGAGCATCGAGTTGATCAGCCCGCGATTGTACAGCACCGAGCCGATCTCCTCCGACTTGGCCAGCGACTTGCCGGGCGCGAGCACGTACTTCTCGAGGTCGGCATAGATCGGCGCCTTGCCGGCGGGATGCTGCAGCATCAGCGCCTTGTAGCCGGCCGCCTTGTCGCCGGCCGGGATCACGTCGGGCTCGGCGCCCGACCACCACACGCCCAGCATCTTGTCGCGCGGGTAGTTGACGTTGCCGGCTTCGGTGACGGCGGCCGAGTTCATGATGCCCCAGCCCCACAGCAGGACGTAGTCGGGACGCTGCTGGCGGATCTGCAGCCACTGCGACTTCTGCTCGCTGCCGGGCGCCGGCACCGGAATCTGGAGGAACTCGAAGCCGTACTTCTTGCTCATTGCCTCGAGCGCGGCGATCGGCTCCTTGCCGTACGGCGAGTCGTGGTAGAGCAGCGCGATCTTCTTGCCCTTGAGCTTGTCGAAGCCGCCCCATTCCTTGGCGATGTACTGGATGGCGACGTTGGCAGCGGTCCAGTAGGTGCCGAGCAGCGGGAAGTTCCAGGTGAAGACCTCGCCGTCGCGGCTGTCGGCGCGGCCGTAGCCCATGGTGAGCAGCGGGATCTTGTCGCCCGGCGCCTTCTCGGTCAGCGCGAAGGTGATGCCGGTCGAGAGCGGGCTGAAATAGGAAGCGCCGGTCGGGCCCTTGCCCTTGAGGCGCTCGTAGCATTCCACGCCACGGTCGGTGGCGTAGCCGGTCTCGCACTCCTCGAAGCCGATCTTCACGCCGTTGATGCCGCCGTCCCGGGCGTTGATCATGTTGATGTAGTCGGCCACGCCGTCGGCGAACGGGATGCCGTTCGGCGCATAGGCGCCGGTGCGGTAGACCAGGCCCGGAATGAATTGCTCGTTCTGCGCCTGGGCGGTGGCGGCGGCGATCAGGCCGGCCGACACGATCGCGGCGCCCACCAGCACTGCTTTACGTAGTCCCATCGTTTCCTCCTTGTCAGCGGCCTTCAGAGCCGTCAGTTGCCGGAACCCTAGCGATTCAGCCTCAGTGCGGGAAGGGCCACAGGCGCAGCTTCTCCTTGGCGACCGACCACAATCGCGCGAGCCCGTGCGGCTCGACCACCAGGAAAAACACGATCAGGGCGCCGAAAATCATCGCCTCGAAGTGCGACACCGTGGCCGTGCTGATCTTCCAGCCGACCAGCGCCCCCAGGGGCGGCAGCGCCTGGTTGAGGAAGATCGGGATCAGGACGATGAAGATGGCGCCCAGCACGCTGCCCAGGATCGAGCCCAGCCCGCCGATGATGACCATGAACATCAGCTGGAAGGAGCGGTTGATGTCGAAAGCGGCGGGCTCCCACGAGCCGAGATAAACGAAGGCCCACAGCGCGCCCGCCACGCCGATCAGGAACGACGATACGGCGAAGGCGGTGAGCTTGGCGTACATTGGGCGCACGCCGATGATCTCGGCGGCGATGTCCATGTCGCGGATCGCCATCCATTGACGGCCGATATGGCCGCGCACGATGTTCTTGACGGCCAGGCCCAGCACGACGGTGAACAGCAGCGCCACCAGGTAGTTCGCGGTGGGCGAGCTCAGGTCCCAGCCGAAGAGCTGCAGCGGCGGCGCATTGACCGAGCCCGACGGCGTGTAGTTGGTGATCCACTTGACGCGCAGGAACGCCCAGTCGCCGAAGAACTGCGCGGCCAGCGTCGCGACCGCGAGATAGAAGCCCTTGATGCGCAGGCTCGGTATGCCGAAGACAATGCCGATCGCCGCCGCGGAGAAGCCGCTGAGCAGGATGCAGACGAAGGGATTGAGGAACGGCAGGTGGACGGTGAGGTTGTAGGCGGCATAGGCGCCGACGCCCATGAAGGCGCCGGAGCCGAGCGAGACCTGGCCGCAGTAGCCCATCAGCACGTTCAGCCCGATCGCCGCCAGTGCCAGGATCACGGTGGGAATCAGGACCGCGCGATAGACGTATTCGCTCGCCACGAACGGCACGACGAGGAAGGCGACCGCCAGCAGCGCCAGCACGACGAAGCGGTCCTGGGCGATCGGAAAGATCGCCTGGTCGGCCTGGTAGCTCGCCTTGTATTGGCCGGCTTCGCGGTAGATCACAGCCGCCTCCTAGACGCGCTCGATGATGCGTTCGCCGAACATGCCCTGCGGCCGCACCAGCAGGAAGAGCAGTGCCAGGACGTAGGCGAACCAGATCTCGATGCCGCCGCCCAGGAAGGGCCCGAGGAACACCTCGGAGATCTTCTCGCCGGCGCCGATGACCAGTCCGCCGATGATGGCGCCCGGAACCGAGGTGAAGCCGCCCAGGATCAGCACGGGCAGCGCCTTCAGCGCCAGCAGCGACAGCGAGAACTGCACGCCGAGCTTGCTGCCCCACACCGCGCCCGCCACCAGCGCGACCAGGCCGGCCACCAGCCAGACGATGAACCAGATCTGATTGAGCGGGATGCCGACCGATTGGGCCGCGGCATGGTCGTCGGCCACGGCGCGCAGCGCGCGGCCGATGCGGGTGCGCTGGAAGAACAGCGCCAGGCCTGCCACCAGCAGCCCGGCGATGACGGCGGCCCAGATGTCGAGCTCGTTCACCAGGATGCCGCCGTCGAACAGCGATTCGAGGATGAACATCGGATCCTTGGGCAGGCCGATATTGAGCGGATAGACGTCGGCGCCGAACACGGTCTGCGCCAGCCCCTCGAGGAAGAAGGTGACGCCGATCGTGGCCATGAACAGGATGATGCCTTCCTGGTTGACGAGCTTGCGCAGCACCAGCCGCTCGGCGACCCAGGCGACGATCGCCATGACCGCGGCGGCAAACACGAAGGCCGCCGCCAGCGCGACCCCGAACGGCCAATGCCACTGCTCGAACAGGTCGAGCGCGCGCACCAGGGCAAGCGCCGCGGTCAGCACCATCGCGCCCTGTGCGAAGTTGAACACGCCGGACGCCTTGAAGATCAGCACGAAGCCCAGCGCCACCAGCGAGTACAGCACGCCGGCCAGCAGGCCACCGATCAGGACCTCGAGGAAGAAACCCATCTAGACCTCCGCTCCCCCGTCTTCGGGGGAGGGTGAAGAACGGCAAGTCGTGCAACTGAACATCAGTGACTCACTCCGAGATAGGCGTCGATCACGGCCTGGTCGTTCTTGATGACGTCGGGCACCCCGTCGCCGATCTTCTTGCCGTAGTCGAGCACCACGACGCGGTCGGAGATGTCCATGACCACGCCCATGTCGTGCTCGATCAGGCAGATCGTCGTGCCGAACTCGTCGTTGACGTCGAGCACGAAGCGGCACATGTCCTGCTTCTCCTCGAGATTCATGCCGGCCATCGGTTCGTCGAGCAGCAGGAGCTCGGGCTCGGCGGCAAGCGCGCGGCCGAGCTCGACGCGTTTCTGCAGGCCGTAGGGAAGCTGGCCGACTGGAACCTTGCGGATGTGCTGGATCTCGAGGAAGTCGATGACGCGCTCGACGACCTTGCGGTGCTCGATCTCCTCGCGCTCGGCGGGGCCGAGCCGCAGCGCCTGCCAGAACAGGCCGCGATTCATGCGCAGGTTGCGGCCGGTCATGATGTTGTCGAGCGTCGACATGCCGCGAAACAGCGCGATGTTCTGGAAGGTGCGGGCAATGCCCTGCTCCGCCGCCTCGTGCGGGCGCATGCGTGCGCGCTTGATGCCCTTGTACGTGATGGCGCCCTGCTGCGGATGATAGAAACCGTTGATGCAGTTCAGCATCGACGACTTGCCCGCGCCGTTCGGGCCGATGATGGCGCGGACCTCGCCCTTGGCGATGTCGAAGCTGATGTCGGTCAGGGCCTTCACGCCGCCGAACGACAGGCTGATGTTCTCGACGGTCAGCAGGACCTCGTTGAACGATCGCGAAGGCGCCGCCATCGCGCTCAGCCCGCCTTCCTGAGCGGCTTGGCATGCTGGGGCGCGAGGTCGCGTATCGCGATGTCGCCTTCGATGGTTCCCTTGCGGCCATCCTCGAACGTGACGTCGACCTTGATGTTGACCTGCCTGGCGCCGCCGTAGAGCGCGTCGACGAGGGCCTTGTAGCGCTCGCCAATGAAGCCGCGCCGCACCTTGTTGGTGCGCGTGAGCTCGCCGTCGTCGGCATCGAGC
The DNA here is from genome assembly GCA_964533955.1 of uncultured Reyranella sp. GTDB lineage: Bacteria > Pseudomonadota > Alphaproteobacteria > Reyranellales > Reyranellaceae > Reyranella. The sequence continues at coordinate 10,775 of CAZHQA010000090.1, forward strand.
GCCTTGTGGAGGATCAGGAACCGCCGGATCTGCGCGCCCGCCATGCGCGGGTCGTGGGCGAGGTCGCTGTTCACCCGCTCGATCTCGCCCTGCACCAGATCGTAGACCGCCGGGTGTGCGGCCAGCTCCTGGTAGCTCGCAAAGGCGATGTTGCGCCGTTCGGCCCAGTCGCCCACCGCCGTCATGTCGATGTTGACGAACGACGCGACGAAGTCGCGACCGTGGCCGAACGCCACCGCTTCGTTGATGTGGGGGAAGAACTTCAGCTTGTTCTCGATGAACTTCGGCGCGAACAGCGTGCCGTCGTTCAGCTTCCCGACGTCCTTGGCGCGATCGATGATGCGCAAATGCCCTCGCTCGTCGAGATAGCCCGCGTCGCCGGTATGCACCCAGCCGTCGGCGGTCTTGGTGTCGTTGGTCGCCTGCGGGTTCTTGAAATACTCCTTGAACACGCCGGGGCTGCGATAGAGCACCTCGCCCGCCTCGGTGATGCGCACCTCGACTTTCGAGACGGGCTTGCCGACGGTGTCGGAGTAGACCTCGCCGTTGGGATGGATGGTGACGAACACGCTCGCCTCGGTCTGGCCGTAGAGCTGCTTCATGTTGACGCCGAGCGAACGGTAGAAGTTGAAGATCTCCGGGCCGACCGCCTCACCCGCCGTATAGGCGACCCGCACGCGGCTCATGCCGAGCGAGTTCTTGAGCGGGCCGTAGACCAGCAGCGCTCCCAGGCGGTAGAGCAGCCGGTCGATCAACGACACCGAACGGCCGTCGAGCAGGCCGGGACCGACGCGGCGCGCCAAGGCCATGAAGTACTGGAACAGGCGGCGCTTGAGGATGCCCGCATCCTCCATGCGGATCATGACCTGGGTGATCAGGTTCTCGAGCACGCGCGGCGGCGCAAAATAGTAGGTCGGCCCGATCTCGCGCAGATCGGTCATCACCGTCGAGGCCGATTCGGGGCAGTTCACCACCAGGCCGACGACATAACCCTGGGCATAGGAGAAGAGGTGGTCACCCACCCAGGCCATCGGCAGGTAAGAGAGCAGCTCGTCGCCCGCCCTGAGCCCGTCGAACTCGGCCCCGGCGCGCGCCGCCCAGACCAGGTTGTCGTAGGTCAGCACCGCGCCCTTGGGACGTCCCGTCGTGCCCGACGTATAGAGCATGATCGCCTCGTCGCCGCCGCGACCCTTGGCGACCTCATGGGCCACACAGTTCGGCGCTGAGGCCAGGCGCTTGGCGCCGCGTTCCTGCACCTCCGAATAGGAGATCAGCCCTTCATAGTGCCTGAGCCCGCGCGGATCGTCGTAAATCAGCGTCCTGAGCGACGGCACCGACTTCTGGATCTCGAGGAGCTTGTCGATCTGCTCCTGGTTCTCGGCGATGGCGTAGTGCGCGCCGGCATGCTCGACGACGTAGGCGAGCTCATCCGCCACTGAATCCTGATAGACCGGCACCGGCACGCAACCGAGCGACTGCGCCGCCGCGATCGCCCAGTAGAGTCGCGGGCGATTGTCGCCAACCACGATCAGCCGATCGCCGCGAGCCAGGCCGAGTGCGGCAAGGCCCGCCGCCAGCAGGCTCACCTCGCGGGCGACGTGCGCCCAGTCGTAGGTCTGCCAGATGCCGTATTCTTTTTCGCGGTAGGCTGGCCGATCGCCGCGATCGCGGGCAAGCGCGGCCAAGAGCTTGGGAAAGGTATCCCCAGCCTGTGTGCTTTCGGCTGATGCGGCCGTCGTCATCCCTGCCCTGCCCCCCAAATGTCGGCCGGTTTCCGGCTCGTTTTCGGTGCTTGTCGGCACCTAGCCACAGTCAATTCGCGGCGGTCAAGCCAGCCGCCGGGCGCAGGCGCAGGGTAAAGATGGCGCCGCCCTCCGGCCGGTTGTTGACCGTGACGCTGCCGTCATGTGCCTCGGCGACGCGGGCCACGATGGCAAGCCCAAGTCCCCGGCTGTTGCCGCTCGTGCGGTCGCGCCGCCAGAAGCGGCGGAAGATCGATTCACGGTCGGCGTCGGGCACACCCGGCCCATCGTCGAGCACACGGACGCCATCCTTCAGCACCTCGACCTCGATTGACAGTCCGGCCTGGGTGTGGCGCAGGGCGTTCTCGATCAGATTGCGCACCGCCCGGAACAGGGCCTCGGCCTGGCCGCGCACCCAGACCGGCCCCGGTTCGCCGGTCAGGGCGATGGTCTTGCCGAGCTCGACGGCGAGCGGCGCCATCAGGCTGACCGCCTCGGCGCAGACCTCGTGCAGGTCGGCCTTGGCGTCGGTCGCCACGATGAAGTTCTCCAGCTCGGCGATATCGAGCACCTGGTTGACGGTGCGGGTCATGTTGACGAGATCGGCCCGCAGCGCCTCGCGGATCGGCCCGGGCTCGAGCGAATCGACGCGCGCGCGCACGATGGCAAGCGGCGTGCGCAGCTCGTGCGCCATGTCGGCCGTGAAGTCCCGCTGGGCACGAAATCCGGCTTCGAGACGGTCGAGCGCCTGGTTGACCGCGTGAACGAGCGGCGAGATCTCGGACGGCATCGACTGTTCCGGCAGGCGCACCTCGGTGCGCTGCGGACCGATCGCTGCTGCCGTGGTCGAGGCCTCGCGCACCGGGTCGAGTGCCCGGCGAAAGATCATGATGTCGATCAGCAGCAGCAGCAGCAGGATCGGAAAGGTGATCCAGGCGACGCGCGGGAAGAACGAGGCCACGACGTCGTCGATGATGACGTCGCGATGGGCGAGGTCCTGGCCGACCTGCACGTAGTACATCCGCTCGCCGATCGCCCGGGGCACGCTGACGCCGAACAGCATCGCACCCGACGACCGGCGGCGGATGAACCAGTCGTTTACCGACTGCTCGTCGGGCGTGAACAGCGGGCCGCCGTCGGGGCGCGACGAGAATACCACGCGGCCTTCGGCATCGAGGACGGCGTAGGCATAGAGGCCGTAGTTGCCGGAATAAAGCGGTTGCACGTCGGGCGGAATGTCGAGCACCAGCCCGCCGTCGGGCTGCGGCCGCAGGAAGCTCGAGATGGTGAAGGCCTGGCTGCGCAACGCGTCACGGTGCAGGTTGTTGGCAGCCTGGTCGAGCAGATAGTACAGCGCCAGCGGCATCAGGATCGAGGTCACCGCGATCGCCACCACATGCAGGACGACGATGCGGGTGATGATCGACCGGAAGCGGATCACTTTTCCTCGGCCATCAGGTATCCGACACCGCGCACGGTATGGATCTTCACACTGGCGCCCGCATCGCCAAGTATCTTGCGCAGACGGTGGACATAGACCTCGACCGCGTTCGAGCCGACGTCGCCCGACAATCCGAACAGATGGTCCTCGAACAGCCGCTTGGGAGCGACATTGCCGCCGCGACGCAGCAGGATCTCCAGCACGGCCGTCTCGCGCGCCGGGAAAGCGCGCGGCGCCCCCCCGATGAACACCTGGCGTCCCTCGGTATCGAGCGCGACGTTGCCGAAGGTGAGCAGGCGGCCGAGCAGGTTGCCGGGACGGCGCAATAGCGCCTGCAGGCGTGCCACCAGTTCCTCCATGGCGAACGGCTTGGCGAGATAGTCGTCGGCGCCCTCGCGCAGGCCGGTGACGCGGTCGGTCACCCCATCGCGCGCGGTCAGGACGAGGACCGGCGTCGCATTGCCCTTGCGGCGGATCTCGCGCAGCAGGGCCAGGCCGTCCTCGTCGGGCAAGCCAAGGTCGAGGACGATGGCGGCATAGCTCATTGTCGCGAGAACGTGATGAGCGTCACCCACGGTGCCCACCGAGTCGGCCGAAAAGCCGCCCTTGGCGAGGCCCTTGATCAAAAGCGACACTAGGTCTGGGTTGTCCTCGACGAGAAGCACCCTCATTGGTATGCGCCTCCGCCTGTTTCAGCTTTGTGCAAGAACCCTACCATGTTGGTTGCGGACGCGCGCGTCAGGTTGCCGTAATAGGAAGAGACTAGTTTGCTTCGACTTCCCAAAGTAGTGCACCGCCGAGCGAAACCCGTTTCCATGTCGATCGAAACCAAATCCCGCATCGAGCTCAGGCGCAGCCGCCTCTGGCTGGGCGCCGGTGCCGTGGTCGTCGCGGCGGCGGTGGTGGGCTTCTGGGCGCTCAACAGCGGCCCGGGCAATGCCGTCGCGCGGTCGGAGAAGACGGTACGCGACGCCGACGGGGCGTTCCGGCCGAGCGAGACCCAGTGGGCGAGCTTCAAGCTTGCGACAGTGCGCCAGGTCGCGTTCCGCGACGAGCGCATGACCGACGGCAAGATCGCGATCAACGAGGACACCACGACTCCGGTGTTTTCGCCCTACTCGGGCCGGGTGTCGCGCCTGATCGCCAAGCCGGGCGAGCACGTCGAAACGGGCCAGCCGCTGTTCGCCATCGATGCGAGCGAGTATGTGCAGGGCCAGAACGACCTGGTCAGCGCGGTCGCCGCCGTCGAACAGAAAAAGTCGAGGCTCGAGCTGGCGCAGACCGTCGAGAAGCGCCAGCGCGAACTGCTGGCGATACGCGGCGGCGCACTCAAGGACCTCGAGCAGGCACAGTCCGATCTGGTGAATGCCCAGGGCGACTTGCGCACGGCCGAAATCGCGCTGGCGGCGGCCCGCAACAGGTTGCGCATCCTGGGCCGCACCGACGATGAGATCGCCAAGCTCGAAAAGATCGACCGCATCGGCGCGCAGGTCGTCGTCGCCGCGCCGATCGCGGGCACGGTGGTGCAGCGCAAGGTCGGTCTCGGCCAGTACATCAATGCCGGCGCCACAGACCCGGTCTTCACTGTCGGCAATCTCGAGACGATCTGGTTGATCGCAAACGTGCGCGAGTCCGACGCCCCCAAGATGAAGGTCGGGGCGCAGGTCGAGGTCATGGTGCTCGCCTATCCTGGCCGGGTGTTCAACGCCAAGCTGTCGTACGTGGCGCCTGCGCTCGACCCCAGCACGCGCCGCCTGCCGGTGCGTGCCGAGATCCAGAACCCCGGACGCGAGCTTTTGCCCGAGATGTTTGCTTCCTTCCGCATCGTGGCGGGACCGACGCAGCTGATGCCTGCGGTGCCGCAGGACGCGGTGGTCTATGAAGGTGCGCAGGCCCGCGTCTGGGTCGCCCGACCCAAGGACAAGTCCGTGGTCTCGCGGCTGATCGACGTCGGCGTGACGACCAATGGCCTCGTCGAGGTGCGCAAGGGCCTGGAGGTGGGTGAGACCGTGGTGGCAAGCGGCACCCTCTTCATCGATCGCGCCGCCACACGCGACTGACGCCAGTCTCGCGACCGCGTTCGCGCCATGCATGCCATCGTCGCCGCCGCGCTCAAGCAGCGCATCCTGGTGATCATCCTGGCGCTGACCATGATGGTCGGCGGCCTGTTCGCCTACCGGCAGCTCAACATCGAGGCCTATCCCGACCCGGTGCCACCGCTGGTCGACATCATCACCCAGAATCCGGGCCAGTCGTCGGAAGAGATCGAGCGCTACATCACCATCCCGATCGAAGTCCAGATGGCGGGCATCCCGTACGTCCAGGCCATCCGCACGATCTCGCTGTTCGGCCTGTCGGACGTGAAGGTGCAGTTCACCTATGACGTGACCTACCAGCAGGCCTCGCAGTACGTCATCAACCGGCTGTCGCAGCTGCCCCCCTTGCCCAATGGCGCGCAGCCTACGCTGTCGCCGACCAGCCCGATCGGCGAGATCTTCCGCTATCGCGTCGTCGGACCGCCCGGCTACACGGTGCTGGATCTCAAGACCCTGCAGGACTGGGTGTTGCAGCGGCGCTTCAAAGCGGTGCCCGGGGTGATCGACGTCACGGGCTGGGGCGGCAAGACCAAGACCTACGACATCACGATCGATCTCGACCGGCTGCTGGCCTACGGCCTGACGCTGAAGCAGGTGCTGGACGGGCTGAACAACGCCAACATCAATGTCGGCGCCAACACGGTGAATATCGGGCCACAGTCGGCGATCGTGCGCTCGGTCGGCCAGATCCGCTCGATGGAGGACATCCGCAACACCATGCTGGCCGCGCCCAACGGAGCGCCCGTACTGGTGTCGGACGTCGCCACGGTGGCGGTGGGCAATCAGCCACGGCTGGGCATCGCCGGCCAGGACAACGACGACGACATCGTGCAGGGCATCGTGCTGATGCGCCGCGGCGCCGAGACGCTGCCGACACTGACCGGGGTGCTGGCCGAGGTCGACAAGATCAATTCCTCGGACGTCCTGCCGCCCGGCGTGCGCATCGAGCGCATCTACGATCGCAGCGCGCTGGTCGATGTCACCACCC
>CAZHQA010000091.1:0-16958 GCA_964533955.1 uncultured Reyranella sp.
CTTGCCGAACGGCGCAGCCAGCTGGCCGGCTCGATGAGCGGCGGCGAGCAGCAGATGCTGGCGATCGCGCGGGGCCTGATGGCGGAACCGCGGCTGATCATCCTCGACGAGCCGTCTCTCGGGTTGATGCCGATCGTCACGCAGGAGGTCTTCAAGCTCATCGAGGCGGTGAACAAGATCGGCATCAGCGTCCTTCTGGTCGAGCAGAACCTGCACCAGGCGCTGCGCATCGCCCATCGCGGCTACGTCCTGGAGAAGGGCTCGGTGGTGCTCGCCGGCACCGGCCGGGAGTTGCTGGCCGACGCCTACGTGCAGCGGGCGTTCCTGGGACGCTGATCGCCGCTCGGCGGGCCGCTCCGGTCGCCACTTTGACACAACTATTTCACGGAGTGTCATCGCACTGCAATCCAGCTGCAATCCAGATGTTGTAACTCCTGCTGTAGTGCCGACGCAGTCCAGGGGCGCACGACATGAGTTCGACGGGAGCGCAGACACTTTTCCTTCACATTGGCCGGGGCAAGTCGGGGTCGTCCACGATCCAGAGCCTGGCGCGGGACCACGTCAGGTTCATGGACGCCGCGGGCGTGTACTGCCCCTTGTCGGTTAATGGTCTGCCCAATCATGCCCGGCTTGCTGCCGCACTGTGCGATTCCAAGCACGACTTCCAGAGCCTGAGGAAACTTAGCGAAAGTCTGCAGAAGTCGCCGCATCCCAAGGTCTTCATTTCCGGCGAGGCGCTGTTCTCGCTCACGCGCGAGGGCATGGAACGCTTGAAGCGCCGGCTCGACGGCCGCGAGATTCGCATCCTTGCCTATGTGCGCGACTACCCGAGCTGGCTGCAGTCGGTCTATGCGCAACGCACCAAACGCGCGACGAACTGGCTGGACTTCGACGCCTATTTCAAGTCGCTGAGAAAGAACGTGACCATCCTGCCTCGGCTCGAGAGGTGGGCGGCCGTCTTCGGCTGGCAGTCGCTGCGCGTTCGCACCCTCGATCCGGCCGTCCTGGTCGGCGGCAACCTGGTTTCCGACGTCCTCCACGCCCTTTCGGTGGGAGGAGGTCCGCCCAAGGTGCCGTCGCTCAACACACAGCCTCACTGGATAACCCTCGAGGTGCAACGCGCCCTCGCGATCGCTGCCTGCCAATCGCCGCTCGGCAAGATCGATCTGCCGACCGCCAAGATCACACGGCAGGTTGTCGAGGCCTGCGTCGCCGAAATCGAGCCGAAGCGGGTCAACTATCTCACGCACCAGCAATGGCGAGAGCTGGCAAACCGCTACAAACAGGACATGGCCGCGGTCGGCGGGCACACGGGCGCCTGGTTTCCCGTCTCCGTCGAGGATCCCGGCGAACGCTCGTTCCTGCCCAGTCTGCAGGCCGTTCCGGCGGCGGCAAAAGCCGCCATCATGGCGAAGCTCCGCGAGCCGGACATTGCTCGGCAGTTCAAGCCCGAAATCGTCGCGCTCCTGGGGCGAGTGCTGACGGAAGAGGACGCGTTTCACCCGGGCGGGCGGGTAGCGGCGCCACCACCGAATGGCGGTCGGCCGGCATATGCCCGGGCGGTGGCCCTGCCGCTCCTTTGAGGCGTCGGCGGCTGCTCGCTCGCTAGGCCGCTTCGGGCGTACCGAGATAGGCGGCAATCACCTTGGGGTCCTTCGCGACCTCGTGCGGCGCCCCCTCGGCGATCAGGCGGCCGGCATCGAGCACCAGGATACGGTCGGAGACTTCCATCACCGACGGCATGTCGTGCTCGACCAGCACGATCGTGACGCCGCTTGCGCGAATCTTGCGCAAGACCTCGATCATGGCCGCGGTCTCGGTCGGGTTGAGCCCGGCGCAGGGTTCGTCGGCCAGCAACAGGTCGGCCCGGGTGGCGATGGCGCGCGCGACCTCGAGATGGCGCAACTGGCCGACGGTCAGCGCGCTCGCCGGCTGGTCGGCCAGGTGCGCTATCGTCGCGAGCTCCATCGCGCGCCGGGTCGTGGCGGCGACGTCGCGCGGCCCCGCCTTGCCGAACAAGGCGCCGATGCGCACGTTCTCGGCGACGCTGAGCTCGCGGAACGGGCGGGCGATCTGGAAAGCACGCGCGACGCCGAGCTCGGCAATCCGGTTGGTCGCCATGCCGGTGATGCGCCGGCCCTTGAAGGCGATCTCGCCGGCGCTCGGCTCGAGGTAGCCGGTCACCAGGTTGAACATCGTCGATTTCCCGGCGCCGTTGGGGCCGATGATGCTGGTGATCGATCCTGCCTCGATCGCGAACGAGACCTCCGAGATCGCGGCGAGCCCGCGGAAGTTCTTGGAAAGACGGTCGACGGCCAGGATGCTCATGAGGCAGTCCTGCGCTTCACGAGGCCCAGCACGCCGCCGGGGGCGAGCAGGATCAGCAGGACGAGCATCAGCCCTGTGGCGAACAGGTGGAAGTCGAGCAGGCGGCCGAGCAGCACCTGGGTGATGAAGACCAGGGCGAAGGCGCCGATCACCGGCCCGAACAGGGTGCCCATGCCGCCCAGCAGCGAGTAGACGATCAGGCTTAGGTTGGTGTCGTCGCGATACACCGAGTCGGTCGTGATGTAGCCCAGCGAATGGCCGTAGATCACGCCCAGCAGTCCGGTGAGAACGGCGCTGACCACGAAGGCGAGCCGCTTGTAGCGCTCCGTCGGCACGCCCAGCATGCGCGCCGTGTCCTCGTCCTCGCGGATGCTGAGGAGGCCGGCGCCGAAGCGGCTGTAGCGGATCTTCCAGGCGATCAGCAGCACGGCGAGGCCGCCCACGAGATAGACCTCGTAGAAAAAGATCGCCGGATCCATGCCGGCCGGCGCGATCGGCGGGAAGTTGAGGCCGAGCGAGCCCTGGAAGAAGTCGATGTTGTTCGTGACTTCGGCGCAGACATGGCTGACGCCCAGCATGGCGATGGCAAAGAAGGTGCCGCGCAGCCGCAGGATCGGATAGGCGATCACGGCCGACAGCACGCCGCAGCAGGCGCCGCCCGCCACCAGCCCGACCGGCAGCATCAACGGGCTCGGCAGGCCGGGGAACCGGCTTTCGACCAGGCCGGCGGCGAAGGCCCCGACACCGATGAAGGCGGCATGGCCGAAGCTTGCATAGCCGGCAAAGCCGCCCAGGATCGCCCAGGCAACGCCGAGGCCCGCCGAATAGAGCATCAGCTGGCCGACGCGGACGTAGAACGAGGGCAGCACCAGCGGCCCGAAGGCCAGCACGACGGCGGCGCCCACCATGAGCGCGACCGCGAGCGCCGGGCTGATGCGAGCGCTCATCGCGAGGCAGCGAAGGCGTTGCCCAGCAGCCCGTGCGGACGGACCAGCAGAAGCAGGACCAGCAGCAGGAACATGGTGACGTTGGGGAAGGCCGGCCCGACATATTGGGCGGTCAGCGTGTTGACGACGCCGAGCAGCAGGCCGCCGATCAGGGCGCCGGCCGGGCTGCCGACGCCGCCCAGCACCACGACGACAAAGGCGTTGAGCGTCCAGCCGCCCTCGTCGTTGGGCGAGAAGGGCAGGATGATGCCGATCACGATGCCCGCTGCGCCAGCGAAGGCGGCTGACACCGCGAAGGTGAGCGCATAGACGTGGCGCACGTTCACCCCGCAGAGCTGGGCGGCCATCGTCTGCTGGGCGGTGGCGCGGATCACGCGGCCCTGCGGCGAGAACTTGAGAAACAGGGCGAGCAGCGACAGCAGCACCAGGCTGGCGGCCAGCGCGCTGACGCGTACGGCGTCGAAGCTGACCGGCCCGAGCTTGAACGAGGCGAAGGCATAGGACGGCGTGATGCTCTTCATGTCGGGCGAGAACAGCCAGATCATGGCGTTCTGCAGCATCAGAGCCACGCCGAAGGTGAGCAGCATGGAGTTGACCGAGGCGCGATCGACGGCGCGCTGGATCAGCAGGCGCTGATAGGCATAGCCGATGCAGAACAGCACGGCCATGACGGCGGGAATGGTGAGTAGCGGATCGACGTGCAGGTGCTCGGAGAAGATCAGCGCCAGGTAGGCGCCCATCAGGACCAGGATGCCGTGACTGAGGTTGATGACGTGCAGCACACCGAAGATCAGCGAGAAGCCGACGGCGGCGAGCGCATAGATGCCGCCCAGCACCAGGCCGTCGGCCAGCGTCTGCGCGATCAGGCTCATGTCAGCGAACCGCTGACGGTCAGGAGCGCGCCGGTTCCTTTTCGCCGCCCCTGGCGGCGAAAGCGGCCGGCGCGCAGTCCGATGATCACGCCTTCTTGTCCCACGTCGGTGCGGGATAGATCGGCGCGGCCGACTTGGCAGCTTCCGGGAACACCGTCTCGAGCTTGCCCTTCTGCACCTGGCCGATCATGCCGCCGAGTGCGATGGCGTCGCCGTCGCCCTCCGGCGTGAACTTGATGCGGGCGTAGAACGTCTCGAAGTCGGCGGCGGCCAGCGCGTCGCGCACCGGCTCGGGCTTAATGCTCTTGGCCGCCTGCATGGCCATGACGTAGGTCTCGATGCAGGCCGCCGCGCCCGCCACGTGGTAGGCGATCGGGCGCGTGAACTTGCTGCGGTAATAGGCGGCGAACTTCTTGGAATCGCCGAAGAACTTGTCCTTGTACGGCACGTTCTCGTCCCAGTAGGTCGAGCACAGCACCGCCTCGGAATACTTGCCCAGCGCCTCGCGGTAGGAGGCAAGCTGCGGCCCCAGCCCCTGGAACAGGAGCTTCACGTTGGTGCTGGTCGCCACCATCTGGCGGGCGATCAGGAGCGAATCCTGGTCGTGCACGACGCAGAGCAGCAGGTCGGGCGTGTTGGCCCGCACCGAGGCGAGCACGCTCGAGACGTCGGTGACCTTGGCCGGCAGCTCGAAGGAGTCGAGCCGCTTGAAGCCCGCGGCATCGCACGACAGCTTCACGCCCTCCGCCGCGGTCTTGGAGAAGGCGTCGTTGTTGTAGATCACTGAATAGCTCGCGGGCGTGGGCTGCAGCGACTTGAACAGCGCGGAGGCGCCGGCGAACTGTCGGGTGGCGCGCGGGAACATGCCGAACATGTACTTGTAGCCGCGCGTGAAAATCGCGTCCGACCCGCCGCCGGTCTGCACCATCGGCTTCTTGGCGCGCTCGGTGATCGCCGCCGTCGGCAGCACGATGTTCGACCCGAAGGATCCCAGGAAGAAATCCGTGCCCTCGTCGATCTGGCGCTGCAGGAGCGTGGTGGCGCGCGCAGGATCGCTGGCGTCGTCGAACAGCTTCAGTTCGATCTTGTACTTCTCGCCCGCGATTTCGACGCCGCCCAGCACCTCGTTGAGGTAGGTCGCCGCGGTGATGTAGCCGTTGTTGACGTTGAGGCCGGTTTCCGCCGCCGCGCCGGTGAGCGGCACCGATCCGCCGATCACCAGCGGCTTCATCGTCTGCGCGCGGGCCGAGTGCAGCGCCGGCGCCGTCAATGGCGCGGCTAGCGCCATTGCGCCGCCAGCGCGCAATACGTCTCGGCGCAATACTTCTCGACGTCTCATGCTGGCTCTCTCCCTTGTCCCCGGCCGATGGTCCCAAATGCGCCAAAGCTCTGCAAGATACGTGCCTTCACTGGCCGACGCGCAGCGAAACCGGGCGACGCAGCTCGAAAGGCCGATGGGCGTTGTGGCCGGCCGCATCCCACATCAGCCGCGGATCGAAGCACTCGGCCGCGAAGATGGTGAGCAGCACGACGGCGCAGAAGGCGATCGCGCCGACGCCGGGCTGGATGGTCACCAGCACGCCGAACTGGACGAGCGCGCCGAGCAGCGACTCCATGAAGATGTCGACCATCGACCAGCGCCCAATCCAGGCGACGACGTAGTAGAGGCGCGTGCGCTGCGGCAGCATGAAGCGCGCGCCCGCCTGGGTGGTCACCAGCATGGTGGCCATCAGCATCATCGCCAGCCCGATCAGCTTGAAGACCGGGACCAGGATACTGGCAAAGAACACCAGCAGCGCGAGCGGGTACATCTTGGAGGCGAGGAGTTCCTCGACGCCGCCCAGGATGGTGGCGGGCTGCCCGGAGCCGGCCTGGATCACGCTCAGCACCGGATAGTAGTTGGCCGGAATGTAGAGAATGGCGCCGGCGATGATGAAGGCCCAAGTGCGGTTGAGGCTGTCCGGCTTGCGGACGTGCAGGGCCGCGCCGCAGCGCGGGCAGTGATGATCGTGCTCCTCCGCAACGCTCACCAGCCCGCACGATTCGCAGCCCACCGCGCCCGGCCTCAATTCGAGCATGCGGTGCGCCGGCATCGGCGCGTGGGTCTGCCCGGTGCGTTCGATGGCCTCCCAGACCGAGTCGGGAACCAGCACGACGTCGGCCCACACCACCACGATGGTCAGCAGGCCGAGCGCATAGACCGCCGGGCCGATGTCCATCTGCACCAGCGAGCCCAGCTTGGTGTAGGCCACGAACACGCCGAGCAGCAGAACTTCCAGCATCGCCCAGATGTTGATCTTGCGCGCGAAGCGGAAGACGCCGCGCAGCTCGGGCAAGGGCCTCGGCAGGGTGAGGCCGACCAGCACGTAGATCAGGCCGAGGAACCTGGCGGCGGGCGCCAGGCCCGTGGTGAAGCCGACGGCGATGGCGAGCGGCCACAGGCCCTGGCGCACCAGCTCGTTGGGGCCGGAGATCAACGTGGTCTCGTGCGTGATGCCGGCGGTCGATACCTTCATCAGCATCGACGTCCAGACGATGACGAACAGCGCCAGGCCGGCGAAATTGAGCGCCAGGCCGCGGGTCAGAGGGTTGCTGCGGGAGCGGCGCAGGGTGATGCCGCAGCGCACGCAGTCGCACCGCGTGTCGGGCTCGAGCTCGGGCACGATCTGGAACAGGCCGCAGCCTGGACACTCGCGCAGCTCGGGACCGTTCACGGCTGCAGCAGGTTGGCGAGGCCGTCGGTCAGCTCGGCGATGGCGTCGCTGGTCGCGGCGACTTGGCCCGCGACGTTGGGGGTGGGGGGCGGCTTCAGGATGCGAAAGCTCCGCGCCAACGAGCGCTGCGGCCGGTTGAACTGCACCCCGGCTTGGGCGAGCAGCTCCAGTGTGCCCGAAGCGTCGAGGTCCAGGCGCTGAATGTTGACCCCGAGGACGGCATTGGGGTCGGCGGAGATGGCGCCACCTTCGGGATAGACGCTGCTGTTGGGCAGGCGCTGCGACAGGCCGAGAATGATCACCCGGCTCAGCATCGAGCCCAGTGCCTCGCCCCACCAGTCGTTGGCCATGACGCCCAGCCGATAGTCGGCCGAGGAGCGCACGATTTCGCGCCGGTCGAGGTAGCTCGCCAGGCCGATGTCGCGCAGCTGCACGACACGCGGTCCGGCGGGCAGCACCGGACCGGGCTTCATCTGGATGGCGTAGAGCACCGGCTCCGGCGAAGAGCACGCCGCGGCGAAGGCGGGCAGGGCGAGGCTGGCGAGCCTGCGACGGCTGAGCGGCATCAGGCTATTCCTTGCCCTTGTTGGTGCGGCCCTGGATGAGGGCTTCGGGATGGCGCGACAGCAGGTCGGCCAGCGCACGGAACGAGCGCGCTGTTTCATTGAGCTGCGGCAGCAGGCGGTCGATCTCGCGGCTGAAGCGCGAGTTGTCGCCATAGCCGGTGTTGAGCGAAGCGGCGAGCCGGTTGATCTGCACCAGCGAATCGTCGAGCGACCTGGCGATCTGCGGCAGCCGAGCCAGCGCCGGCCCCGAGTCGGTGTCGAGCTTGCGCATGAAGTCCTGCGCGTCGGCCATCGTCGCCTCGAGCGAGGCCAGGGTCTTCTTGAGCTGCGGACCGTTGACGATGTCGTCGAGGCCCTTGGCCGAGCCCGCCAGGCTCTTGCCGATGGCGGAAAAGTCGATGCTGTTGATCTTGCCGAGCAGTTCGGCGGCCGAGCGCGTGATGGCATCGAGCCCCCCGGTCTCGCTCGACGGCACGACGAAGTCGTCGCCCTGCTTGCCGATCTCCTCCGCCGGCGCGTCCGCCACGTATCGCAGCGCCACCGCCTTGGTGCCGGTGATCAGGCTCGTCGTGTCGAGCGTGGCGCGAAAGCCGCGCCGAACCATTTCGGCCGCGACGGTGCCGGGCGAGACGTCCACGCTCTGGCCGGAGATGCCGGCCACACGATCGCCTTCGACGACATAGTGCACCGGCACGACGATGCGCTGCTTGACGGGGTCGAAGAACAGGCCGAGGTCGGTGACCTCGCCGATCTTGAGGCCGTGCAGCGTGACGTCGGCGCCGACGTCCAGCCCCGCCACCGAGCCCTGGAAATACGACACCATGTGCAGCTTGCGGCCGAAGCCCGCGTTGTTGGCGGCGTCGCGACTGACATAGAGCGGGAACACTTCGTCTGCCTTCGCGGGCTTGCCCTTTCGGTCGGGATCGGTCTCGAAGGCGAGGCCGCCCAGCAGCAGCGCCTTCACCGACTCGAGCTGGACCTTGATGCCGTTCGACTGGAGCTTCACTGACAGGCCGGAGGCGTCCCACCACAAAGAGTCCTCGTGGACATACTGGTCGAACGGCGCGCGCACGAAGGCGTGGATGCTGACATGGCGCGCCATGTCGGCGAGATCCCAGCCCAGCACGGCGCCGACCTCGATGTCGCGGTAGAAGATCGGCGAGCCGAGGCTGATCGAGCCGATCCGCTTGGTGTTGAGCCTGAAGACCGTGCCGGGCACCGAGGTCTCCAGGATCGGCGGGTCGGAATTGCCGACGAAGTCGCGCTTGGCCGCGCCTGCCGCGGGCATCATGCCGATGTACGACCCCGACAGCAGTGTATCGAGGCCGGAAATGCGGCCGGCGAACAGCTGCGGCTTGACGATCCAGAAGATCGTCTTGTCGGTGAGCATCGACGTGGCTTCGCGCGTGGTCTCGACGGTCACGATCACCTTGCTGAGGTCGGGCGAAATGTCGATCGTCTTCACCGTGCCGAGCGAGACATCCTTGTATTTGAGCTGCGACTGGCCGGCCGTCAGACCGCCCGCCGAGGCGAACTCGATGGTGATGGTCGGTCCGCGCTTGGAGAAGGTGTCCCAGGCGAGCCAGGCGCCGATCAGCAGGGTGACCGCCGGAACGAGCCAGATCAGCGGAATGCGGCGCTGACGGCGCTTTGCCGCCGTCGGCACGCTCGCCGCCGAGCTATGAGTGTCCATCCCGCCTGATGCTCCCGGCCACTTGTCGGCCAGACACTATCGCAGCGGCAATGCCGAAACCAGCGGCCTGCGGCGAGGCGGCGCTGGCGGCGGGTATCGGCGGGCCAGGTGAAAATTGGGCGCCGCGCCACCGTCGAGCGCCGGGCCGCTCATTCCGGTGCGTCATAGCATGGTCGCCGCCCGACCTTCGATCCCTTTGGAAATCAAGGCAAAATGCATTGCAGTTTCACAGCAACGTCACAACACGCCGGGGGTCCGTTCGAGCAAAGTCGTGATCGCCAACAACCGAATGAGTCGCCTCGTGGATGCCGACCCGGCAAGCAGAGTGCTGCACCGTTTGTTGCGGCTCGTCGCTGGCCGGCCGTCCTCGCTCGATCCCTCGCGGCTGCTCGTGGTCGTCGCGGCGATCAAGGCCGGCCTGTGGCTGGTTGCCGGCCTGGTTTCGGGTCTGCTCGTCTACTGGCTCTATTTCCGGCCGGTCTACGAGGAGGACTGGACCGCCACGATCGGCAGCGCGATCTGCGCCGGGCTTACGCTCTACGCGGCGCTCGGTTGCATCAGCAATCTCGGGCAGGCGCTGTCAGGTTTTGGCAAGCCGGATCGCCCTGCGCGTTAGGGCGGGTTCCGGATGCCTCGATCAGAGGCCACGTCGCACGCATCTGAATCCGACATGGCTGGTCGAGGTGTCGACCGGCTCGGCATGGCGGGCGGCCGGCCGGTAGCGCCGGCAGTAGCTCGGCGCGCACAGATGCGAGCCGCCCTTCAGCACCTTGCGCGGGATGCGGATGTCGGGCTGCCGCGGATCGTAGCTGCCTTCCATCGCCGCCCCGCGCGGGTTCTCCGGAATGCAGCAGGCCTTGGCCGCGTCGGCGGCGTGGCGCCCCGAATACCAGTCGGCCGTCCATTCCCACACGTTGCCGATCATGTCGTGCACGCCATAGCCATTGGCCGGAAAGGCGCGCACCGGCGAGGTCCGCGCCCAGCCGTCGCTCCGCTCGTTCTCGACCGGGAAGTTGCCCTGCCAGGTGTTGGCCATGTGCCGGTCGTCCGGGGTGAACTCATCGCCCCAGGCGAACTCCGCGCCATCAAGCCCGCCGCGCGCGGCAAACTCCCATTCGGCCTCGCTCGGCATCTCCTTGCCCAGCCACCGGGCATAGGCTTCGGCATCCCTGTAGGCGATCTGCACCACCGGATGATCGTCGAGGCCGCCGATATGGCTGCCCTTGCCGTAGGGCCGCCGCCAGGTGGCGCCGAAGGTAAAGGTCCACCACTGGCTCCAATCTGCCAGCCCCTCGACCTTGCGCGGCGGCGTGAACACCAGGCCGCCCGCCCTGAGCATGTTGGGCTTGGCGCCGGGATAGTCCTTGGGATCGGGATCGATCTCGGCCCAGGTGACGTAGCCGGTCTGCTGGTCGAACCGGCGGAACTGCGCGTTGGTCACCGGCGTGGCGTCGATCCAGAACGGATCGACCGTCACCCGATGGACCGGCGCCTCCTCGGGATAGTGCCGGTCCGAGCCCATGCGGAACGTCCCGCCGGGAATGCGGATCATGTCGGCAGCGTCGGCGTCCAGTGGCATGCGCACGCTCAGAACCGGAAGCTCACACCGATGATGGGGCCGTACAAGATCTCGTTGATGCCCACGGCATTGATGCCCGCGCCCGAGGGCGACGAATAGTTCACGCCCAGGGCGCGAAAACCAAGCAATGCTGCGACCTGGTATCCGGTAAATTGCCACTCGTAACTGTAGACGGCGACCGCCTGCCAGGTGAGCTGGCTGCCGAGTCCGAATCCGCCGATATCGCCGCGCACCACGATCTGCTGCCGCGGCGTGAAGCCGTGACGCAAGCGAAGTCCGACCAGCGGATCGACCCACTGGACGCCGCCGGCGCGCGCCACGTTGAGGCCGAAGCTGCGGTCGAAACCGTAGGCCGCCACGTTGACGTTTCCACTGGCGCTGAAGTTGGCGTCGATAGAGTTGTTCCAGTAGCGGAAGCCGAGCACGCCATCGAGTGAGGTAGCGGCGCCTTCCGATGCCCCGGGCCAGCGGGCGATCTCGTAGACGCCGCCCACCTCTGCGATGAACAGCGAATAGGTGAGGGCAGTGCTGGTGGTGGTGGCGATGCTGAGGCCGGGCAGGGGATTTCTGTAGTTCGTTTGTCCGGTGCCGAAGCCCAGCTTGGCGAAGACGAGGTCGGTGTAGAAGCCGATCGGGCCCTTGTCGGCTTCGAAGTAGCCCATGAAGCCGATCAGCGAATCGCTCTTCTGGATGAGGTCGATGGCGCTGGCGTTGACGTCGATGGTCTGGCCCCGCGTCGCGACGTTGCCGGTGACTCCCACCGCCCAGCCGTAAGACGCGAGGTTGAACCGCCACGGCTCGGGATCGGGCGCGGCCGGTGGCTCGGCCGCCGCAACCGGTTGCCAGGCCACGAGGGAAAGCGCGAAAACGAGGGAAGCCGACTTCAACTGCATGCGAACGCCACTCTCGCGACGATGGAGACTGTTGTAAACTGCAGGCAGGGAGGCCGTAATCTTGAGTCCGCTGGCGACATCACTGATCATCTGGGCCTTGCTCGTCGCCGGAGCGCTGTGCGGCGTGGCCTTGCGCCGCTGGTTGCCGGAGCGTCATCTCGACACCCACGCCAAGGACATCGTGCGCCTGGGCTGCGCGCTCATCGCGACCATCGCGGGTCTGGTGCTCGGGCTGCTGATCAGCTCGGCCAATGCCTCGTTCAACAGCCAGCGCGACGAGATCCGGCAGATGACGGCCAACATCATCCTGGTCGACCAGTTGCTGGAGCAATACGGTGCGGAGGCCCGGGAAGCCCGCCAGCTTCTGCGCAGATCCATTCCCGCGATGGTCGACCGGCTGTGGAGCGACGGCGCCACGAAGGCCGGTACTGCGCCGTTCTCGAGCACCGGCACCGGCGAGGCGCTTTTTCGCGCCGTGCTGGGGCTCAAACCAGCAGCTGACGAGCAGCGCTACTTTCAGACTCAGGCGATGCAGCTCCTGACCTCGGTGGGGCAGACCCGGTTCATGTTGTTCGAGCAGTCGAGCAGCCGCATTCCGGCTCCCTTTCTCGTCGTGCTGGTGTTCTGGCTGGTGCTGCTGTTCACCAGCTTCAGCCTGTTCTCGCCCATGAGCCCGGCGGCGCTGGTTGCGATCATCCTGATCGCGCTCTCGGCCTCCGGCGGGATCTTCCTGATCCTGGAGATGTACAGCCCGTTCAGCGGAGTCATGCAGATCGACTCCGGGCCGCTGCGCCAGGCCCTGTCGCCTTTGGCCTGACGCGGGTCCCTGCCGCCGAAAATGCATGGCAGCCCGCGTGCCGGGCGTCTAACCTGTGCGCGCTTGCGGAGACGATGTCATGAATTGGCGAACTGTTCCGGGTGTTTTGCTTGTGTGCGGCGTGCTGTTGGCCACGCCGAGTTTCGGGCAATCGGCCGTGCCGCCTGCGCCGCGCCCGGCACCTGTCGTCCTGTTGCCGGACAAGCCCGAGCTCGAGCCCAAGGCGCTGGACATCCTGAAGGCGACGAGCGCCAAGCTGGCCGCCGCTCGCACGATGAGCTTCACGGCGATCGCGACCTACGAGAGCCCGGCGCGCACGCTGCAGCCGCTGTCCTATACAGTCGGCTACGATGTCACGCTGCAGCGACCCGACAAGCTGCGCGTGATCTCGCCGGGCGACGGCCCGCCGAGCGAATTCTACTACGACGGCAAGACGATCACGGCCTACGAGCCGCAGGCGGATCTCGCGGCGATGGCCGATGCGCCGCCGACCATCGACGAGATGCTGAAGGTCGTCTATCAGCGGGCCGCGGTCAGCTTCCCGTTCGACGACGTCATCGCCAGCGATCCCTACCAGGTGTTTGCCCCCGAGTTGAGGCTGGCCTTCTACATCGGCCAGTCGCGCCTCGTCGGCGGCACGCTTACCGACATGGTCGGCGTTGCCAATAACGTCGCGCAGGCCCAGATCTGGATCGGCGTCGAGGACAAGCTGCCGCGCCTGTACCGGCTCACGTACTTCAACGAACCCGGCAAATTCCGCCACAGCGTCGAGTTCTCGAACTGGCGGCTCGATCCCGTTCTCGCTGCCGGTACATTCAGTGCCGATCGGGCGCAGAAGGCCAGGCGGATCAGGTTTGCCGCACCTGACGATCCGGCGAAGAAGTGATCTCACGGAGGAAGTCATGAGGAGAGCAATCGCGGCCCTCGCTTGTTTCGCCGCTGTCGTGTTCGCCGTCGAGGAAGCCAACGCGTACTTTCACGGCGGTGGGGGGTCGTGGAGCGCAGGTACGGCACGCGGCGGCTATGCCTCGGGCGGCGACGGCTCGTGGAGCGCGCATGGCTACCGCGGCGGAACCGCTTCCGGCGGTGACGGTTCGTGGAGCGCGACGGGCTGGCGCGGGGGCACGGCCTCCGGGGGCGATGGCACCTGGCACGCCAACGGCGCCTACGGCGGCAGCTATTACGGCGGCTACCATCCGCCGACCACGGTCAACTACTACGGTGCCGGCTGCTATGCCTGTGGCGGCTGGGGCGCGGGCGCCGCTGCGGCAACCGGGGTCGTGGCCGGAGCGGCCCTGGGCGCGTCGGCGGCCAATGCCAACGCGGCTAACGCCTATGCGGCGGGCGTCGCCGCTGGCCAGACGCAGGCGCAGGCACTGGGGCAGATCTACGGGCAGCTTCCCGTCGGCTGTACCTATACCGCCGTTCAAGGGGCCAGCTACTACCGCTGCGGCGCGATGTGGCTGGAGCCGGCGTTCGGCGCCAACGGCGTCTACTACAGGTCGGTCGCCGCTCCCTGAGAAGCGATCTGCGGACAGAAGTGAGCCAGGCGATTTGAAGGGAGTGAGTTCATGAGTGTGCATCGCGTCGCGGCAATCGCGCTGGTCTTCGTCGGCTGGCTCACCTGGCTGGCGCCCGCCGGTGCCACCGATCTCAAGGTGATCGAGACCGGACCGGCAGCCAATGCCGTGCTCGACACGCGCAGCGACGGCTTCTTCGTGCGGTTCAATCAACCGATCGACCACATCAATTCGCGGATCTTCGTCAAGCGTGGCGCGGACACCGTCGAGACCCTGAACCCGCGGCTCGACTCCGCTCCGGAGGTGTTGTTTGCCCGCGCCCCGACGTTGGCGCCCGGCAGCTACACGCTGCACTGGGTGGTCAAGACCGTACAGGACGCGAGGATCGAGCAGGGCGACGTTCCGTTCTCGATCGGCTCGGCGAAATAGGCGAGAGGTCTATGGCGCTGGTCGTCCACGTGCGACGGATGACGTTCGTGTTGATGGCGAATGTCTTGGGCGCCACGCGGGCCAGCCTGTAGCGGATGCCTCCAGGCGGCTCGCCGCTGCTGCTTTGCGCCGTCGGCATCATCGGCCGTCCCATTGCCCGGATTGACCAACCAACAGTTCGCCTGTCGGGCGCAGCGAAAGAGTGAACGTCGTCACCGAGTTGGGATCGGGCGGCCCGCCCGTATTAGGTCGCTGGATGTCCTGGCTGCAGGCGCCGAGCCCGACGTCGCCCGCATTGTCGCTGTCACCCTGAAACTTGCCTATTGCTCTTCCTGCCTCGTCGGTCGCGGCCAGTGAACAGATAGAGGCGCGCGGACTTTGCTTTTTCAGCAAGTAGCTCGGCGCTGATAGCGGCGGCGCATCGATCCCATAGGAAGCCGATATTTCAGGCGTCGGCGGTCCGGCGGCAATGTGCGGTCACCCGAGAGGGACACCTTTCAGCCAAGGAGACCGACATGAAGACCACGCTCACCATTGCCGCCGCGCTCTCGACCGCGCTGCTGCTCGCCACGCAAGTGCAGGCCCAGGCGCCTGCCGCCGAGAAGTGCTTCGGCATCGCCAAGGCCGGCAAGAACGACTGCCAGACGGCGACCTCGTCGTGTGCCGGCACGTCCAAGCGGGACGCCCAGAAGGATGCCTGGCTCAACGTGCCCAAGGGCACGTGCGAGAAGATCGCCGGCGGTTCGCTCGCCTCGGTCAAGAGCTGATCGCCAACGTCCTCGGCCGTCGCGCCTGGTGATTCAGGCCGGCGCTTCACCCGCCCCGTGAGCCGGCCCGGCCGGGCCGGCGGCCGAACCACTTCAGAGGAGCCCGCCATGAGCTCGCTTACCCTCGAACAGCAGGCCTACGACATGAGTCTCATTGCCCGCATCGATGCGCTGCGCACCACGGCGCGACGCTTTCCGATGTCGCTGCTGGAGTTCGGCATGCGTCTGGCCGTCGGCGCGACCTTCTTCCGCTCCGGCATGACGAAGTATGCGAACTTCGACAACGCCATCGTCCTGTTTCGCGACGAATACCGGCTGCCGCTGGTGCCGCCCGAGATCGCGGCCTATCTGGGCACGACAGTGGAGCTCAGCGCGCCTGTGCTGCTGGTGCTCGGCCTGTTTGCTCGCCTGGGTGCCGCGGCGCTGCTCGTCATGACCCTCACCATCCAGTTTCTGGTCTATCCCGAGAACTGGCCGGAGCACCTGATGTGGGCCTCCATCGTCGCCTATGTACTGAGCCGGGGGCCGGGCGCATTGTCGATCGACCGGCTCGTTGCCCTTCGACTGTTCGCTCGCGCCTAACCTCGGGAGATCCACCATGGCCCGGCCGCACATCGTCATCGTCGGCGCGGGCTTCGGCGGATTGAGCGCCGCCGTCGGGCTGGCCGGCGCGGCGGCCGACGTCACCGTCGTCGACCGGCGCAACTATCACCTCTTCCAGCCGCTGCTCTATCAGGTTGCGACGGCCGGCCTGTCGCCGGCGCAGATCGCCTCGCCCATTCGTGCCATCCTGCGCCGCGCCGCCAATGTGCGGGTGCTGCTCGGCCGGGTCACCGGCATCGACAAGGAGCGGCGCACCGTCATGCTCGAGGACCGCACGCTCACCTACGATCAGCTCGTGGTCGCGACCGGTGCCCGCCACGCCTATTTCGGCCACGACGACTGGGAGAGCGTGGCGCCCGGCCTGAAGAAGATCGACGACGCCACCGCGATCCGCCGCCGCATCCTGGTTGCTTTCGAGAACGCCGAGGCGAGGGGGGATCACGACGCTCGTCGGCGCCTGCTCACCTTTGTGGTGATCGGCGGCGGCCCGACCGGGGTGGAGATGGCGGGCGCCATCGCCGAGCTGGCGCGTGTCGCCCTGCGTCATGATTTCCGCGATATCGATCCGGGCGAGGCGCGGATCGTGCTGGTCGAGGCGGGACCGCGCGTCCTGCCGGCATTTCCGTCCAGGTTGAGCGACGCGGCGCAGAGATCGCTCGAGAAGCTGGGCGTCGAGGTCCGCCTCGGCACACCCGTCACCCGATGCGATGCCGATGGCGTCACTATCGGCAGCGAGCGGCTCGAGGCGGCGACCATCGTCTGGGGCGCCGGCGTTGCGGCCTCGTCGGCCGCGAATTGGCTCGGCGTCGAGAAGGACGGCGTCGGCCGAGTCATGGTCGGGCGCGATCTCGCCGTGCCCGGCCATCCCGAGATCTTCTGCATCGGCGATACGGCGCACGTGGCGGGCGCCGATGGCCGGCCACTGCCGGGTCTCGCCCCCGTTGCCAAGCAGCAAGGCGCCTATGTGGCGCGCGCGCTGCGCGCACGGCTTGCCGGCAAGGCGACGCCCGGACCATTCCGCTATCGCAACTTCGGGACGATGGCGACCATCGGCCGGCGCTCCGCCGTCGCCGATTTCGGCTGGATCAGGATCACCGGTACGCTCGCCTGGCTTCTGTGGGGCGCCGTGCACGTGTCGTTCCTGATCGGCTTCAGGAACCGGCTGGTGGTGATCCTCGATTGGCTGTGGTCCTACGCGACCTTCCAGTCGGGGGCCCGGCTCATCACCGG
>CAZHQA010000092.1:0-16917 GCA_964533955.1 uncultured Reyranella sp.
GACGCGAACCACAGTTTCGGGTCGGCGGCGCGCACGCGGGCTTCCGGCAGGCCGAGCTCGCGGCGGACGATGTTGGTGCCCTCGACCAGGGCCACGCATTTGTAGAACGCGATGCGGCGCGACAGTCCTTCGCGGCCAAAGCCGCAATCGGTGCTGATCACCAGCTGCTCCTTGGGTATGTATTCCAGGGCCTTGCGGATCAGCGCCGCCACATGCTCGGCCGGTTCGACCCCGTGTTGCAGTGATTGACCACGCCGATGCCGATCTTCTTGTCGGTCTTGATGTGCTTGAACAGCGGCAGGTCGCGGCCATCCGAACTGGCACACTCGATGGTCAGCACGTCGCACTTCAGCTGCAGCAGGTGGGGCAGGGCTCGTTCGTAGCTCGGGACGGTCCAGTGCACCCTCTGCTGGTTCGGGTTGCCCCAGCAGGTGTGCACCCAGATCTCGGCATCGACGCCCTCGAGCTGGCGATTGAACGCCATGGTCTGGAACTCGAGATCGGCATCGGTCGTGCCCTCCTGCAGGGCGCGGCTGTGGTGCGGAGGTTCCTCGACCTGGATGAGCGGGCAGCCGGCAGCGGCGACCTCGCGGAATTCGGCGTTCATGATGTCGCAGAGGTCGAGGATCATCGCCTTGTCGTCGACGTAGTGCTCGTTCCACAGCATCGATGCCAGCGCCGGCGCGCAGATGGCGCCGAACTTGACCGGCCGGTCGGACATCCGCTGCGCCACTTTCCACAACTCGGCATATTCCAGCGGGCCGCGCGTCAGCTTGCGGCGCACAACGCCCGGCTGGTAGGCCTCCTGCACCTCCCACAGGATCTTGCCCGGGCGCAGGCCGTGACGGCTCATCCAGCCGCGCGAGGTGTCGCGATGGCCCTCGATGCCGCCGAGACGTTCGATCGGATAGAAGAACCAGGACTTGCCGCCCACGGTCAGGTCGAAGCGGCTGTCGCCGTCAGTCACGATGTCGAGGCCGGCCGCTTCCTGCTCGGCGATGATGCTGGCGACCGCGTCGAGGTACTGCTCCCGAAACAGCGAATCGCCCAGTGCCGACTTGAACGATCGCCCCTCCAGGCTGCGATCGAACCACAGCGGGCGCGGATAGGAGCCCGTGACCGTCGTCGGCAGGACCATGTCGCGGGTGACGGTGAGCATGGTCGCGCTAGCCCGGCAGGCGTTCGAAGGACGGCAGCCCGTCGGCGATGTGGTGGAACGGCTGCTTGTCGATCGTGTAGATCGCCAGCTTGGGCCCGCCATAGACCTTGGGATCGTCGAGCGTGCCGACCTTCACCACGACGATGGGCCGCGGCGGGCGCGTAACGAGGTGCGTGCCGCACTCGGGGCAGAACTCGCGCGTCACCGGACGCTCGAGATCCTTGCGCTTGAATTGCCGGGGCGTGCCCTTGGTGTAGCGGAACGTGTCGGGCGGGACGATCATGAACATGTTGGGGGCGCCGCCGGTGATGTACTGGCACTCCCGGCAGTGGCATTGCGCCTTCATGATCGGCTCGCCGTCGACGACATAGCGCACGGCGCCGCAATAACATCCACCTTCCGCCTTCATGGTTTCCTCCTGGCCTCGTTAAGCCGCAGGGCAGTATCCGGCATGGCGGCCGCCAAGACCATGCCGGCGAATTGGGCTATCGTCGGCCGTCCGGGGGAGGACACCGCCAGAGAGGGAGCCAGCCATGCCCGATCGATTGGAGCGCGTTGCGCCGACCTACCAGGTGCTCGTCGAGGACATCAAGGCGCTGGGCGTCGAGCAGGTGTTCGGCCTGATGAGCGATGACACCGCAGTCTTCGCCACGGCGCTCGACAGCGCCGGCATCCGCTTCTACGGCGCCCGCCACGAAAACAACGCCGTCGCCATGGCCGAGGGCTTTTCCTATGCCACCGGCGGACTGGGCATCGCGGTGATCGGCCGCGGCCCCGCCACCGCCAACGGCCTGCACGCCTCCACCTATGCCAGCCGCTCGGGCTCGCGCGTGCTGATCATCTCGGGAGACGCCGCGACGTCGTCGGGCGAGGCGAACGGTATCGGCCCCGACTACAAGTCCTTGAATGCCCAGGGCGTGCTTGGCGCCGCCGGCATCCGGACCTTCACCGCCACCAGTCCCGCGACCGCACGCGGCGCGCTGGCCGATGCCGCTGCGGCCGCATCGCAGGGCGGGGCGGCGGCGCTGCTGCTGCCGGTCAACGTGCAGCTGGCCGACATGGTGCTCGACGGCAGCGCTGGATCGCCGGCCCCCCGGCGCAGCCGGCCGCCGCAGGCGCCACAGGCCCAGGCCATCGAGTCGGCGGTCGCGTTGCTGAGGCAATGCCGCAAGCCGGTGATCCTGGCCGGGTTGGGCGCGCACCGGGCGGATGCCAAGGCCGCGATCGAACAGCTTGCCGAGCGGACCGGCGCGCTGCTGGCGACGTCGGCGCGCGGCAAGGACATGTTCCGTGGCCACCCCTGCAATCTCGGCATCGTCGGCTCGTTCTCGCACTCCGCCGCGCGCCGCCTCGTCGCCGAGGCCGATTGCGTGCTGGTGTTCGGGGCGAGCCTCAACCTCCTGACCATGAGCTTCGGCCATTCGCTGCCCAAGGTGCCGCTCATCCAGGTCGACGCCCAGCGCGCCAACATCGGCCGCTTCCATCCGGCCGACGTCGCCGTGGTCGGCGATGCGCGGCTGGCGGCGGAAGCGATCCTTGCCGCACTGCCTGCGGGCTCCAACGCCGAGCGGCCGTTCCGTTCGGACGAGACGCTGAAGTTCCTGCGCGAGTTCGACATCGCGAAGGATTTCCAGCCGGCCAACACGCCGCGCACCGTCGACCCGCGCTCGCTCGGCGTGGCACTGGAGAAGCTGCTGCCGGCCCGGCGCAACCTGGTGTACGACGCCGGCAACTTCCTCGGCATCGTGCCCTACCTGTCGGTGCCCGGGCCGGGCCATTTCAAGCTGACCAGCGATTTCGCCTCGATCGGGCTGGGCTTCGGCACCGCGCTCGGCGTCGCCCGGGCGCGGCCGGACGAGACGACGGTGCTGGTGATCGGCGATGGCGGCTTCCTGATGACCATGGGCGAGCTCGAGACCGTGGTGCGCGAGGATCTGCCGCTGGTCATCGTGCTGATGAACGACTGCGCCTATGGGGCGGAGCTGCACTTCCTCAAGATGCGCGACCTGCCGGTCGCAAGGTCGGTGTTTCCGGACGTCGACTATGCGCCGGTCGCCGAGGCCTTCGGCTTTCGCGCCGCCACCATCCGCACGCTCGACGAGCTGCAGCAGGCGGCCGCGATGCTCGCCCGGCCGGACGGGCCGGTGTTGCTCGACTGCAAGCTCAATGCCGCCGTCGCCGCACCGTTCATGAGCGAGTTCCACGAATTCGAGACGCGCCGGCACTGACCGGCGGCATGGGAATTGCTGCCGCTCAGCCAACCAGGGCGTTGTCGATGCTGATTAACGTTGGGAGCGTCGCCGCAGTGCCGGCGGAGCCCATTCCTCTTTCGGTCCTGACCGGGTTCCTCGGCAGCGGCAAGACGACGTTCCTGTCCAGGGTGCTCGCCGCTCCCGATCTCAGGGACACCGCCGTCGTGATCAGCGAGTTCGGCACCATTGCCCTCGATCACCTGCTGCTTGAAGCGACGGCCGACGAGGTCGTCGAGCTACCCAACGGCTGCACCTGCTGCGCCGTGCGCCAGGGCCTGGCCGACACCTTCTACCGGCTGCTGAGATCGCGCCAGGACGGAAACCGACCGCCGTTCCGGCGCATCGCGCTCGAGACCAGCGGCCTCGCCGATCCCGGACCGATCCTCTACACGCTCTCGGCGGACAGCTTTCTCGAAGCCTCTCTCCGGCTGGACCGCGTCGTCACGACGATCGACGCCGTGGCCGGACCGCACACCCTCGATCGCTACCCCGAAGCCGTCGCGCAGGCGGCCGTGGCCGATCTCCTGCTGATCACCAAGACCGATCTGTCGCCCGCCGGCGATGGTCTCGTCGGGCGGCTGGCGTCGCTCAATCCCACGGCACCGATCGCCGATGCAGGCGAGGCCGATGCGGGCGCCGCGCTGTTCGCCGGCACTCCGAAAGCGCTGCCGCGACCGCGCCCGACCGCCAGCGCGGTCCATGCTCACGGCATCCAGGCGCTTTCGCTCGGCCTGCGGCGGCCGATGAGCCGCCTCGCCTTCGCCATGGCGCTGGGCGGACTGGCGCGCGATCACGGCGAGAAGCTGTTGCGCGTCAAGGGGCTGGTCGAATTCGCCGACCGTCCGGGTGGGCCGGCCGCCGTCCATGCCGTGCAGCACACGCTCTATCCGCCACGCTGGCTGGAAGGTTGGCCCGACGCCGATCGCGCGAGCCGCCTGGTGTTCATCGTACGCGATCTCGAGCCGGACGAGATCCTGCAGCGGTTCGCCGAGGGCGAGCCGATGCGCATTGGCTTTCCGGCAGGAGTGACCTGATGCTCGATCTTGCCATCACGGGCGGCACCTGCGTGCTGCCGACGGGAACCCAGGCCGCCGATATCGGCGTCAAGGACGGACGCATCGCCCTGGTCGGCGGTCCGGGTTCGTTGCCCGGGGCGGCCCGCACCGTGTCGGCCAAGGACCGGCTCGTCATTCCGGGCGGCATCGATCCGCACATCCATTGCTCGATGCCGGTGAAGGCGCCGGGCCGGCCCGACGTGCTGACCGACCCGCCGTCCCAGGTCAGCAAGGCCGCGCTGCACGGCGGCACGACGACCCTGATCGACTTCGTGCAGTGCGTGCACGAGCGCACCGTCCAGGAGTCGATCGCGGCGACCCAGGCCCAGTGGAAGGGCGCCTGCTATTGCGACTACGGCTTTCACCTGACCCTGATGGGCGAGGTGCCGCAGCCGCATTTCGGCCAGCTCGCCGATGCGATGCAGGACGGCCACGCCAGCATCAAGATCTTCACCACCAACATCCGGCCGGGCAATCTCGGCCGCATGGTGCCGCACGGCCATATCTGGGAGGCACTGAAGGTGGTCGCGGCGGCCGGCGGCATCGCCTGCATCCACGCCGAGGACAACGACATCGTGATGTTCATGTACGAGAAGCTGATGCGCGAGAATCGCGTCAGCTTCGAGCACATGGCCGAGGTGCACAACACGTTGTCGGAGGAGCTGAGCTTCAACCGCGTGATCCGGCTGGCGGAGAACGTCGAAGGTGCGGCGCTCTACATGGTGCACGTCTCGGCGGCGACCGGCGTCGCGGCACTGGCGACGTCGCGCGCCAAGGGCTTTCCGATGTACGGCGAAACCCTCCACCAGTATCTCATGTACAACGCCGAGGACTACAAGCGGCCGGGCGGGCAGATGTTCCACACCTACCCGTCGCTCAAGTATCCCGAGGACCAGAAGCGGCTGTGGGAGGCGACCAACCGCGGCGCCATCCAGACCATCGCCACCGACGAACTGTGCTGCCCGCTGCGAATCAAGCTGCAGGGCAGCCGGATCGACGACACGACCGGCGGCAACTCGGGGGTCGAGCCGCGGGTCGGGCTGATGTACACGCAGATGGTCAGCAAGCGCGGCTATTCCGAGTCGCATTTCGTCGACATGATCTCGACCAACGCCGCCAGGATCATGGGCCTTTATCCGAAGAAGGGTGCGCTGGCGGCGGGCTCCGATGCCGACATCGTCCTGCTGCAGACCGGCCTCGAAAAGACCATCCGCGCCGCCGACCTGCACGAGACGGACTACACGCCGTGGGACGGGCACGTGGTGACGGCGTGGCCGACCGTCACGATCGTGCGCGGCAAGGTCGTCGTCGAGGACGGCGCCTTTCACGGCGAGCTGAGCGACGGCAAGTTCCTCAAGCGCAAGGTAGCCGACGAGATCCGCAGCCGGCCGGCCGTCTAGCCCCTCGGCGTTCGCACAGGAGTACCGATCCTTGACTGCTGACACGAAACCCAAGGTCGCCTTCATCGGGACCGGCGGCACGATGTCCTCGCTCGGCGTCCATCCGCTCGAGCTGCAGGACTACGGCAAGCACGACAAGCGCATGCATGCCGGCGAGATCGTCGCCCGCTTCGCCGAAGTGAAGGAAGTGGCCGAGGTGATCGGAGTCGACTTCCGCAACACGCCGAGCACCGAGATCTTCTTCACCGACTGGCAGGCGCTGGCCCGGCTGTGCCGGGAGCTGGTGGCGGCCCATCCCGACCTCGCCGGCATCGTGATCGGCCATGGGACGGCCTCGCTCGAGGAGACCGCCTTCGTGCTCAACCTGACGCTCAAGGTGCCGGTGCCGGTGGTGCTGATCGGCTCGCAGCGGCCGGCGTCGGGACTGTCGACCGACGCCGCCCTCAACCTCGTCAACGGCGTGCGCACCGCGGCCGACCCGGCCAGCCGCGGACGCGGCGTGCTGGTGCTGCTGAACGACGAGATCCAGGCGGCGCGCGAGGTCACCAAGACCTCAAACTGGCGCATGCAGACCTTTCGCACGCCCGATTTCGGCGTGCTGGGTCATGCCGACGGCGACCGCATCGCCTACTACCGGCGGCCCGAGCGGCGCCACATGCCGGACACCGAGTTCGAGCTGGAGGGACTGTCCGGGCTGCCGCGCGTCGACATCGTCTACGCCTATGCGGGGTCCGACGGCACCGCCGTGCGCGCCTTCGTGGCGGCCGGCGCCAAGGGTCTGGTCTCGGCGGGCTTCGCGCCCGGCATGGCCCCGCCGGCGGACTTCGCCGCAATGGCCGAGGCGGTCAAGCAGGGCGTCGTCGTCGTCCAGTCCTCGCGCGCCGGCTCGGGCCGCATCTTCCGCGGCAAGAAGCTCGCCGACGCCGGCATCCTGGCCGCCGACAACCTCAATCCCCAGAAGGCCCGGCTGCTCCTGGCCCTCGCGCTCACGCGCACGACCGACCCGGCGGAGATCGCCCGCATGTTCGCGACCTACTGAGTGCGAACGTCTGTTGGTGGTCCGGAACCCTCGTTAAATGATTGCGGGACGCGGACTGCGGCCACGACTGGCATTCGAACAGGCAAATTCGATCTGCAAAGAGTTCGTGCCGATCGGCGACGCAGTCTTTTTCTACATCGAAGGTCTCGAAACTGCAGGCTTCTCGAGCTTCGTGCCATACGACGAGTTCGTACGATCCTTTTGCGGCGGCGAAAGCGACATTGAGAGCCACAAGCGCTATTTGATCGAGAGTGCCAAGTATATCGTTGGCCGGCCCTTTCCTTTCCCGATCGGCATAGACGAAAAAAAGTGGCTGTTTACGTCCTCGTTCATCGAGGAACTAGTGGTTCGCAGAGACGAGGAGAACGGCGTTCCTGTGTCGCAATTGGCTAGTCGATTTCCTGACGAACTTTGGCGTTTGGAGGTGGATCCATGCAGGAGACGATCTGTTTTTGCCAAGATGAGGGACAGGGTGGTCTACAATGATCGCTGGAATATGGTGTCGCGGGAGGTTCATCGAAGGTTCGCGTCGGAGGTCTTGAAGCACTCAACGGGGCTCGCCGAGCGATATTCGTTTGAGCGGCATGAACGCCTCGCATTTTTCAAAGCGGTAATGGAAGAAAACGCTGCGCGCCTTTCATTTGTATTTGATAAGCGAAAGTCAACTCGACGGATTCCGGTCTTCTCGAAGAACGTCAACGAAGATTGGGATCTCTGTTGGGCAATCGAAGATCCGAAGATGCTGTCCCTCGACGATTTCAAGGGCCGACTGAGCCTCCGTCTGGAAATTCGAGGGCGAGATCTGAAAGGGAGCGTTGAAAGAGCACAAGCTGGTGAATTCCTGATTATTCGGCACGATCATATTGTCCCAGGCTTCTTCAATGCGTACGGCCAATTTGGCAATCTCGATGAGTTAGAGACAATCATCAAAGCTCATCTGCGATTGTTTGAATTGATGGCGCCGACGATTGAAGCAGGATTGACATGGGCACTTCGGGAGAAGCGAGTGTGCTAAGTCGCAGTGTCGTGTCGTGGGAACGAACCCGTATGGTCATTTAGACTCCCGGCGAAGGGGATGAACGCGCCAATCGTGCCAACGGCCAGCAATGCCGCCAAGACCTTGCGAACCGCCATCCGCGCCGGCCGCCACACGACCGTGACCACAGGATTGGCGCCGGGTCATCTGCAGGCCAACCTCGCCATCCTGCCGGCCGACTGGGCCGAGGAGTTCGCGGCATTCTGCGCGGCCAATCCCAAGCCCTGTCCGCTGATCGCCCGCAGCAGGCCCGGCGACCCGACGCTGCCCGAGCTCGGTTATGACATCGACGTGCGCACCGACCTGCCGCGCTACCGCGTGTTTCGCGACGGCGTGGCGGTGGCGGAAGAGACCGACATCGGTGCCTTGTGGCGCGATGACCTGGTGGCCTTCGCCCTGGGCTGTTCCTATTCCTTCGAGGCGGCGTTGCTCGAGGCGGGCGTTCCCATACGCCACATCGAGCAGGGCAAGAAGGTCTGCACCTACCGCACCGGGCTCGACACGGTGCCGGCCGGGCGCCTGCATGGCCGCATGGTCGTGTCGATGCGGAACTTCACGGTGCCCAACGCGATCCGCGCCATCGAGATCACCTCGCGCTTTCCGCGCGTGCACGGCGCGCCGATCCACTTCGGCGATCCCGCGGCGATCGGCATCGCCGACATCGACAAGCCCGAGTTCGGCGGCGAACCCGACATCCGCCCCGGCGAGGTGCCGCTGTTCTGGGCCTGCGGAGTGACACCGCAGACGGTAATCGAGGCGGCCCGGCCGCCGTTCTGCATCACCCACAAGGCCGGCCACATGCTGGTGACCGACCGCCTGAACGAGGAGTTTCGCGAAGCCTGAGCCTCAGGCCGCGGACTCAGGCCGGAATGGCGATGTCGCGTCGAACTCGACGAGCATGTCGGCCATCGCGAGGAGCGACACGTCGTAGTCGCTCGTCCTCCTTCAATACACGCCTTCGAGGATGGGCACGATCTCCTGGGCGCCGTTGATCTTTCTCGGGTTGGAAAACGTCCAGTCGTCGAGCATGCAGTTCGTGGCGATGCGCTGCAGGTCGTCCTGCTTGACGCCGACATCGCGCAGGCGGCGCGGCAGGCCGAGGCCGCCGATGAAGCGGTCCAGGACATCGGCGGCCGGCTGTCCGGCCGAGCCCAGCGCGGCGCTGATCTCGGCCTGGCGGTCGGCGTTGACCGATGCGTTGAAGGCCAGCACGGCAGGGAGCATGACGCAGGAGGTGTAGCCGTGCGGCACGCCGGCGCTGCCGCCCAGCACGTGGCCGATGGCGTGGCTCGCCCCCATGCGCGTGCCGCTCACGATGCCGGTCATCGAGATCCAGGCGCCGATCTGGCAGTCGAGTCGCGCCGCGAGGTCGGCCGGGTCGCGTTTCACCGCCGGCAGCCCGCGGCCGAGCAGGCGCAGCGCCTGCAGCGCGGTGCTGTCGGTATAGGCGTTGCCGTCGATCGAGCAGAAGGTCTCGACGGCATGATCGACCGCGCGGATGCCCGTCGAGAGCCACAGCCACTCCGGTGTGTGCGCCGTTATGGCGGGATCGAAGATCACCGCGAGCGGGATCAGGCCGGGATGGATGTAGGCCTGCTTCAGGCGCAGCCGCGGCTCGGTGACGCCGGCCCGCGCATTGAATTCGCCGCCGCTCAGCGTCGTCGGCACGCAGATCTGGCGCACGCGCGGCGCGCGGTACTGCGGGAAGCTCCGTTTGCCGGTGATTTCGTCGACCACGGTGCGGAAGGGCTCGAGCCCGTCCGGCTCGCGAATGTCGTGCTCGAGGCAGATGGTGACCGCCTTGCCGCCGTCGGTCGCCGATCCGCCGCCGACGCTGACCAGCAGGTCGCAGCCCGCCTCGCGCGCCTTGTTGGCGCAAGCCACCACCGCATCGCGCGGGCTGTGGGCCGGCATTTCATCGTGCAGGCCGGCGTAGCGCGGGCCGAGGGCTTCGGCGATCCGCCGGACCGCATCCGTCTCGCGATTGAGCGTGCGCCCGGCCAGGATGAACACGCGCTTGGCGCCGAGCCGATCGGCCGCCTGCACGACCGCCTCGGCGGCCGGCCGCCCGAACACCACGCGATCCATTCCGGTGAAGACGATCTCGCCCGCGCGCATGTCGGTTCCTCTTCTTCTATCCTATGCCGGCGGCCAGGACGCCCAGGACGCGCGCATCCTGCAGGGACTCCAGCCGGTCGACAATCTCGACCAGCCGGGCCGGCGCATCCGGCGCCGGCGCCGACGCGGCAAAGTCGAGGCAGCGACGGAACTTGGCCAGATGCTGCTCACGCGTCAGCGGACGTGCCGGGTTGGCGAGCATGGTTTCGCACGACCAGCGATGTTCGGTGCCATCGTGCAGCCGCACGATCACGCGCTGCGGGGCGAGTGCATTGGGGTCCGGATTGCCGTCGTTGGTCAGGCTGACTCGGGCGGCAAGGTCATGTGTTGCCCGATCGGCGAGCGCGTCGCCTCGGAAGTCGGCGAGATCGAGCTTGCCGTGCAGGAGTGTCTTGGCGACGGCATAGGCCATGCAGAGCCGCGCATAGCTGGCGTTCATTCCGGCGAGCGGCGGCCGGCCGACCAGGCGGACGATGAGCGGCGGGGCGGCGATCTCGACGGCAGCGACCTGGGCTGCCGTGAAGCGGTGTTCACGCTGCAATGCGATCACGCCCTCAATGCCGCCATGGGTGGCACGGCCGGCCGGAAACGGTTTGTGACTGAACTCGGCGATGCGCCAGTCGCGGCCCAGGCCTTGCAGCACCGGCTCGAGCGTGAACTCGCCTTCGAACAGTCGCAGATAGCCATAGTCGCCCTCGAACACGGCCTCGGTCCCGGAGAAGGGCGCCTCGGCCAGGGCGCAGGACTGCAGCGCCGCGCGCGCATTGAAGGCGACCTGTACGGGCAGGATGGGGCTGCCCTCGACATGCGCCTGCATGGTGCCGCTCGCCTGGGCAAGCTGCCAGGCAAAGGCGCGCCCGAGCGCGTCCTGGTCGAGGCCGAGCAGCCGTGCCGCCGCCGCGGTGCCGCCAAAGCCACCCGCCGTGGCGGGCCGGAAGAAGCGGAAGCCCGAGCGGGAAGCAAGCCCGAGGCCGGCCGCGACATCGACCCCCACCGCGACGGCCGCGATCAGTTCGGCGCCGCTCGCGCCACCGCGCATCTCGACGGCAGCCAGTGCCGCGGGCAGGACGCTTGCCATGGCATGCACCACCGCGCCCTCATGCAGGCTGTCGTATTCCTGATTGTGCATCTGCCAGGCGTTCAAGAAGACCGCGGCCGGCGCCGACAGCCGAGCGCCACGACCCCAGACCGGAACGGTCGGAGAGGATGCCGTGGGCGCGCCCCAGCCGCCGGCGATTTGCAGCAGCTCCTTGCCACCCTCGACCGAGGAGCCGGCGATTCCGACGCCGAGACTGTCGAGTAGAAACACCTTGGCGCCCTCGATGGCGGCGGGCGGCAGATCGGCGAAGGCGACGCCGAGCGCATGAGCGGCGAAACGGGAGGCGGCGGATGGGCTCAAAACGAGGCTACTGTACACGACGAGACCAGGAGAGCGGCATGCAACGCATCGTAGTTCTGGGCGCCGGCTTTGCCGGCCTGTGGTCGGCGATCGGGGCTGCCCGGGCGCTCGACCAGCGCGCCATAGGTCACGACCGGGTCGAGGTGACGGTGGTCAACGCCACGCCCTGGCATTCCATCCGGGTACGCAACTATGAAACAGACTTGAGCGGCACGCGCGTGCCGCTCGCCGATCTGCTCGACCCGATCGGCGTGCGGCTGGTGGTGGCGGAGGTCACGGGCCTGAGCATCGCCCGGCGCACCGTGACTTGCGTTGCGGCAGGCGGCCCCTTCGAGCTCGGCTACGATCGCCTGGTCTTCGCGCTCGGCAGCCGGCTGGTCCGGCCGGCGATCCCGGGGCTGAGCGAACATTCGTTCGACGTCGACACCTACGATGCCGCGATGCGTCTTGGCGCACATCTGGCGGCGCTGGGGGACACGCCTCGCTCGGTTGGGCGCGACACGGTGCTGGTCGTCGGCGGCGGGCTGACCGGGGTCGAAGTCGCGACGGAAATGCCCGCCCGCCTGCACACCGCCCTGGCTGCGGATGCGGCGGCGGAGCCGCGCGTCATCCTGGCCGACAGGTCCGAACGGATCGGGTCGGACATGGGGGAGAGTGCGCGGCCGGTCATCGCCGAGGCCCTCGCGGCACTCGGGGTGGAAAGCCGCCCTGGCGTTTCGGTGGCGGCGGTCGATGCCGGTGGCGCAACGCTGGCCAGCGACGAGCGGATCGAGGCCAGAACCGTGGTCTGGTGTGCCGGCATGCAGGCGAACCCGCTGACCGCGCTGTTCCCCGTCGCGCGCGATCGCTTTGGCCGGCTGCCGGTGACGCCCGACCTGAAGATCGAGGGGCTTGCCGCCGAGTTTGCCGCCGGCGATGTGGCGTGGTTTGCCATCGACGGCACGCACAGCTGCGTCATGTCCTGCCAGCATGGCCGGCCGATGGGACGCTTCGCCGGATACAACGTGGTCTGCGACTTGCTCGGCGAGCCGATGCGGCCGCTTTCGATCGACTGGTACACGACGATCCTCGACCTCGGGCCCTGGGGCGCGCTCTACACCGAAGGTTGGGATCGCCGGGTCGTCGCGCAGCAGGCGATCGCCAAGCGCACCAAGGAAATGATCAACCGCCAGCGCATCTACCCGCCGCTGACTCGCGATCGCGGGCAGATCCTCGCGGCGGGGGCGCCGGACGTGCAGGCGCCACCGGCCTACGGCCAGGTCGTGACGGCTCAATGAGCTGATCTGGCCCGGGACAGCATGTCCTTGAGCAGGGATTGCGAACGCGTCCGGTCGAAGAAGCGCGAATGCAGCATCTGCTTGTTGCGCGAAGCCGACGTCAGATAGAAGCGTTCGTAGAGGAAGCCGCGTCCGCCGAGGGCGGAGCCGACGAAATCCCAGGCCATCCGGAACACCGCGGCCCGTTCGTCGGCTGTGGCGCCGTCGGCGCCATGCAGCATTTCATCGAGCAAGGGCCGAAGCGTCGGATCGGCGAGCTCGGTCCGGCTCGGCGTGGTCAGGAGGTTGTGGCTGCCGACCAGGGTGATGATCTCGGCGACCCGGGGCATCCAGACGGCGAGCATGGAGCGCATCGGCTCGAGCACCGCGCCATTGGGAAACCAGACGCCGTCCGCGCGCTGCCAGGCCTGCTCGAGCGATAGCTCCAGGGCGTTGGCGGTCAGGCGCACATAGCAGGCCAGCTCGCCCAGCATCTCGTTCGTCGCCGGCGAATGATCGCCGATCAGCTCGGCCATGCGGGTTGCCAGTCCATAGGCGAATTCGAGCTTGGTCAGCGCCCGCGTGGTCGACTGCGAGGTCATGTTGATGGCGTAGCCCGTGTCGCGCATCGAGTTGTAAATCTGGACGTCGCCATCGATGAAGAGTCGGTCCCACGGCACCAGCACGTCGTCGAAAATGCAGAAGGCGTCCTGCTCGTCGAAGCGCGACGACAGGGGCTTGTCGAATGGATCGGCGCCCGGCGACGATGCCGAATCCCGGCACAGGAACTTGAGGCCCGGCGTGTCGAGCGGGATGGCGAAGGCAATGGCATAGGCCGTGGCGTCGGGCGGAATAGGCTGGCCCGGGTATACCGTCTGCTCGTCGGCGTAGGGGGCGAGGGTGGCGAGGACTCTTGCGCCGCGCACGACGATCCCCTCGGCCGTCTCGCCCACCTTGCGGATGCTGACCTTGTTGCCGAGCAGCCGGCTGTCGGTCCGCTTGTCGATCGTAGGCTGGATGATCGTGTGGGTGAGGGAGATGTCGGCCGCGCTCAGCCGGCGCTGGAAGCTCACGATGTTGCGGGCGCCCCGCTCGTTGCGGCCGTCGGCGCCGGCCCACACGCGAGGCGCCGAGGCAAAGGCCGCGAACTTCATGTTCATGTAGTCGGGCGTGCGGCCCATGATCCCCATGGAACCTTCCGAGAGCCGCACGATGCCGGCGTGCCGCCGCCACAGGTCCTCCCTGGACCGCGGGATCATGTGGCTGACGTTGGTCGGCTCGCCGGTCTCCGGATGGGCAAACAGGCATTCGCCCGCGTAGGCATGCTGGCGGTCGAACATCGCCGCCAGGCTTTTGGCGCCGCCGCGCAGCTTGGGATGAGCGGTGACGTCCTCGATTCGCTCGCCCTCGAGCCAGATTTCGCGCCTCGTCTTGCGCAGCCCCTCGAGAAACTGTGCCCCCGTTCGAGCGCCCATGCCTCTTCCTCCCGCTTTCGTGTTCGCTTATGCATTGCCGACGCAGCCAGGAGAAGCGTCAGATGCCTCAACCCCATGGCCCCCTGCAGGGCGTCAAGATCGTGTCCTGTTCGACCGCGCAGGCCGGCACCGTGCCCTACATGCTGATGGCCGACCTCGGCGCCGACGTGATCAAGATCGAGGTGCCCAAGGGCGGCGATCCGTCGCGCCGCATGACCGTGCTCCCGGGCATGGCAAGCACCTTCTTCGAGACCAACAATCGCGGTGTGAAGAGCGTGACGCTTGACCTCAAGTCGGACGAAGGCAAGGCCATCCTGCACAAGCTTGTCGCGCGCGCCGACATCTTCGGTCAGAACTTTCGCCCCGGCGCCGCGGAAAAGAACGGCTTCGGCTGGGAGGAACTGCGCACCATCAACCCGCGGCTGGTCTATATTTCGATTTCCGGCTACGGCACCAAGGGCCCGCATGCCCATCTGCCCGGCACCGATTCCATGGCGCAGGCGCTGGGCGGGATTGCCGAAGCATATTCGCAGCCCGGCCAGAAGATGCGCACCGGCATCGCCTCGGTTGCCGACGAATCGACGGCGATGCTCGCGTTCGGCGGCGCCTTGGCGGCGCTCACCTATGCGCGCACCACCGGCATCGGCCAGAAGATCGAGCTGTCGCTGCTTGGCTCCCTGGTGCGCCTGATGGGCTGGACGTTCACCACCACCATGTGGCGCGACAAGAATCCGGTAACCGGGCAGGCGCGTGTCACGGGCACGGCCGAGCGGCCGGGCATTTCCGCCTCCTTCAACGACCGGGACGGCAAGCCCTTCGTGTTCCAGCTCACCGGTCCGGAGGACTGGGCCGACGCCATGGCGGCCGTGGGCTTTCACGATGCGCTGAAGAACGCAGGCTTCGAAAAGCTCGGAGTCATCATCGACAACGACGCCAAGCGCGATGAACTGCTGGCGCTCCTCGACAAGCTGTTCGCCACCGGCACGCGAGCGCAATGGGTGGACAAGCTGCGGGGCGCCGACATCGTCTCGGCGCCGATCAACACGCTCCTCGAGGCGTCGAACGATCCCGACGTGATCGCCAACGGCTACGTCACCGAGGTCGAGTACCCGAAGCTGCGCCGCAAGCTCAAGGTGCACGGCACGCCGTGGCAGTTCTCCGAAACGCCCGCCCGGCCCGGCATCGCGCCGGAACTGGGCGAGCACAACGACTCGGTGCTGGGCGAACTGGGCTACGGCGCCGCTGAAATCGCCGACTTGCGCAAGCGCGGCGTCATCTGACGGCGGACCGGCCGTGGTGGGCCGCAAGCAGGCTCGCCACGACGGACGTCACGCGCTTGCCGGTCGGTATGTGCAGGAATTCGTTGGGGCCGTGGGCGTTCGAATGGGGGCCCAGGACGCCGGTGATGACGAACTGGGTGTCGGGAAACTTCTCTCCCAGCATGCCCATGAAGGGGATGGTGCCGCCCTCTCCCATGTAGGCGGCGGGCTTTCCGAACGCCTGTTCCGACGCCCGCGTCACCGCCTTCTCGAGCCATGGCGCGAGCGGTGGCGCATGCCAGCCGCTCTGTCCGCTGCCTTCCTTGAACTCGACCACCGCGCCGCCGGGCGGGTTGGCCTCGAACGCCTGCTTGAGCGCATGCACGGCAGCCGGTCCGTCGAGTGTCGGTGGCGTGCGCAGGCTGAGCTTCGCGGTCGAGAATGGCAGTAGCACGTTGCCGGCATCGCCCGGGGCGGGATAGCCGTCCATGCCAACCACGGCCAGGTGTGGCCGCCAGGTGCGGTTAAGCACCAGTTCGCTGGTGTCGTCTGCCATCGGCTGGGTGGATCCGGCAAACGGGAAGCGGTCGTAGACGGCATTGCCGAGCACGCGCGCCGCTTCCTTGGCCTGCTCGATGCGCTGCGGCGGGATCTGGACGTAGAGCTCGGGCAGCTTGACCTCGCCTGTTTGCTCGTCCTCCAGCCGCGACAGCAGCCCGCGCAGGATGCGGAAGGAGGAGGGCACGACGCCGGAGGCGTCGCCGGAATGGACGCCCTCGGTCAGCACGCGCACCGTCAGCGTACCGGAGGCGATCCCGCGTAGCGACGTGGTGAGCCACAAACGCTCGTAGTCGCCGCAACCCGAATCGAGGCAGACAACGAGCGAGGGGCTGCCGATCCGCTGGATGAGATGATCGACGTAGAAGGGCAGGTCGTAGCTGCCGGATTCTTCGCAGGCCTCGATCATGATCACACAACGCGATCGCGGCACCTTTTGCTCGTGCAGCGCCCGCAGGGCGGCAAGGCAGGCATAGATCGCGTAGCCGTCGTCGGCGCCGCCGCGGCCGTACAGCTTGTCACCCTTGCGCACGGGCAAC
Organism: uncultured Reyranella sp.; assembly: GCA_964533955.1. Classification (GTDB taxonomy): domain Bacteria; phylum Pseudomonadota; class Alphaproteobacteria; order Reyranellales; family Reyranellaceae; genus Reyranella. Next base: position 16,546 of record CAZHQA010000092.1, read on the forward strand.
CACGGGCCCAGGCCCTCCGACCAACCCTTCATCTCAGGTTGCTTGTCGAGATGACCGTAGAGCAGCACCGTGTCGGCGTTGTCGCCCGGCACCTCCATGAACAGAAGCGGCGTGCGGCCCGGCAGACGGATCACGTCCAGTGTCGCCCCCGGGAACGCGTCGAGCTGCTGGCGAGCCCAGCCTTCCATCAGTTTTACGGCATCTTCCATGTAGCCGTGCTCGACCCATTTGGGGTCGTAGGCTGGCGACTTGTTGGGAATGCGGATGTACTCGGTGATGGAAGGCAGGATCGAGTCGTCCCAGAAGGTCTCGATGAAGCGCTGCGAAGCCGTGCTGTCCATGGCGTCCATCACCGTACCTTGAGCACCAGCT
>CAZHQA010000093.1:0-16914 GCA_964533955.1 uncultured Reyranella sp.
TGCTTCGGCCATCCGATCGGCGCCTCGGGCCTGCGCATGCTCTACGAGATGTACCTGCAGTTCCAGGGCCGGGCCGGCGCGCGCCAGCTCAAGGATCCCAAGATCGGCATGACCCACAATCTCGGCGGCGCGCCGCGCGAGAACGTGTCGAGCGTGGCCATCGTCGGCCGCTACGAATAACGCACCCGGTGTCCTCCCGAGGGCGAAGCCCGAGGGACCTTTGCCGATACAGAAAGGTCCCTCGCTGCGCTCGGGATGGCACGGGAATGGTTGCGCCCTCGCCTGCAATGGTGAGGGCGTTTGTTTCAGGCTTCGAGGAGGAGACGGCCGTGCAAATCGACAAGAAGCACATCGGCCACGAGTTCAAGGCGTTCACCGCGGTCGCCGAGGCCGGCAAGCTCAGGCTGTTCTGCAAGGCCATCGGCGAGGAAGACCCGATCTACCAGAGCGAGGAGGCCGCCCGGAAGGCGGGCTATCCGAAGATCCCGGTGTCGCCCACCTTCCTGCAGGCGCTGACCAACGACGACCCGGAGAAGGGCGGCCTGCTCAAGCTGATCAACGTCGATATCGGCCTGATCCTGCACGGCGAGCAGCACTACGACTACTTCGCGCCGGTGTTCGTCGGCGACAAGGTGACCTGCCAGCAGAAGATCGTCGACATCTACGACAAGAAGGGCGGCGCCCTGTGGTTCATCGTCTCGGAGACCGCGATGACGAACGACGCGGGCAAGATGGTGGCCAAGGCGACCGGCATCACGGTGGTGCGCAACCCCGACGCCGGCAAGAAGTGAGGAGGATCCGATGACCGCATCCGTGCCGAAATTCTCCGAGGTCAAGGTCGGCGACCCGATCAAGCCGATCGTGCTGCCGCCCATCACCCGCCACCAGCTCGCGCTCTACTGCGGCGGCTCGGGCGATCACAACCCGATCCATGTCGACATCGACTTCGCCAAGAAGTTCGGCTTCAAGGACGTGTTCGCCCACGGCATGCTGTCGATGGGCTTCCTCGGCCGGCTGGTGACCAGCTACGCGCCGCGCGACCGCATCCGCAAGCTCGGCACGCGCTTCACCTCGATCACCTGGGTGGGCGACGTGATCACCCTGCAGGGCAAGGTGACCGGCAAGCGCGAGGAAAACGGCGAGAAGCTGATCGACCTCGAGGTCCGCTGCACCAACCAGAACGGCCAGGACACGCTGCAGGGCCACGCCACGGTGGCGGCGGCTTAGGGGCCCGCGGTCCAGAAGAAGGAGAAAGAAGACATGGGTCAGATGGATGGCAAGGTGGCGATCGTCACCGGATCGGGCCGCGGCATCGGCAAGGAGATCGCGCTGCGCCTGGTGCGTGACGGCGCCAAGGTGGTGATCAACGACATCGACGAGGCGCCGGCCAAGGAAACCATCGCCGAGATCGAGAAGATGGGCGGCAAGGCGGTGGCCTGCAACGGCGACGTCGCCAAGCCCGACTTCGGCGACAGGATCGTCAAGACCGCGGTCGATGCCTTCGGCGGCTGCCACGTCGTGGTCAACAATGCGGGCTACACCTGGGATTCGGTGATCCAGAAAATGACCGACGAGCAGTGGTACGCCATCCTCGACGTCCACCTGACGGCGCCGTTCCGCATCCTGCGCGCCTTCCAGCAGCATTTCCGCACCGAGGTCGAAAAGGAGCGCTCGGCCGGCAAGCGCATCGTGCGCAAGGTGGTGAACATCTCCTCGACCTCGGGCGTCAACGGCAATGCCGGCCAGTCGAACTACTCGGCCGGCAAGGCCGGCATCGTCGGCCTGACCAAGACGCTGGCCAAGGAGTTCGGCCGCTACGACGTCACGGTCAATGCCGTGGCCTTCGGCTACATCCAGACGCGCCTCACCAAGCCGTTGAACGAGGGCGAGGCGGGCGAGATCGAGGTGCAGGGCCGCAAGGTCAAGATCGGCGTGCAGGGCGGACGCATCGCCGCCATGAACCAGATGATCCCGCTCGGCCGCGGCGGCCTGCCCACCGAGGCGGCGGGTTCGGTCTATCTGTTCTGCAGCCCCGACAGCGACTACGTCTCGGGCCAGTGCCTGGTGGTGAACGGCGGGCTGTAGCGCTTGCAGGTCGGCGTCGTCGGCTGCGGCGTCGCCGGTCAGGCGGCGGCGATCTTGCTGGCCGAGGCCGGCCACGACGTCACGATCTTCGAACGATTCGCGGAGCCCCGCCCGCTAGGTGCGGGGCTATTGCTGCAGCCCACCGGGCTCGCCGTGCTGGCGGCGCTCGGCCTCGCGGGCGGGGCGCTGGCCGGCGGCGGCAAGGTCGTCGGACTCGAGGCCAGGACCGCGCGCGGCCGGACGGTGCTCGATCTCTCCTATGCCGATCTTCATCCCCGGACGCACGGGCTCGGCATCCGGCGGAGCGTGCTGTTCGACCTGCTGCATGGCCGACTGAAGCGCACGCCGGCCCGCCTGGTGGCCGGCTGCGAGATCGTCGACGTGGTGCGCGAGCATGGCAAGGGCGTGGTCATCGACCGCGACCAGGAACGCCACGGCCCGTTCGACATGGTGGTGGTGGCCGATGGCGCGCATTCCGCGGTCCGACGGCGGCTCATGCCCGATGCCCACGACAGGCTCTATCCGTGGGGCTGCGTCTGGGCGACGGCACCGGACAGCGTCGGCCTCGGCGCCGCCGGCCGGCTGCGCCAGCGGGTCCGCGGCACGCGGCTGATGCTGGGCTTCCTGCCGGTCGGCCACGGCCAGCTCACGATCTACTGGAGCCTGCCGAGGGCGGCCCTCGCGCCCGACGTGCCGCTCGACGTCGCGGCGATCCGGCGCAACGCCGCGGCGCTATGGCCGGAAGCGACGCGCGTCCTCTCCTCGGCCGGCGACTTCTCGCGCGCGACCTATCGCAACGTCGTCCTGCCGCGCTGGAACGACGGGCCGATCCTGTTCATCGGCGATGCCGCGCACGGCACCAGCCCGCAACTGGGCCAGGGCGCCAATCTCGGCCTGGTCGATGCCTGGACCCTGGCCCAGGCGCTGGCGACTACCGGGCAGGTCGCCTCGGCGATTGCGCTGTTCGCCGAGCGGCGCGATGCGACCGTGCGATTCTATCGCCAGGCCAGTCATCTGCTGACGCCGCTCTTCCAGTCGGACGCCGCGCCGCTCGGCTGGCTGCGCGACGGGTTCGCCGGATGGGCGTGCCGGTTGCCGATTGCGCGCGGCCTGGCGACGAGCACGCTCGCCGGCACGCGCACCGGCTGGCTGTCGGCGGCGAAGCTCGATGACGATGGGCGCTACCGCCTCCAGATTCCGGGCAGCTCCAGTCTAGGCGGCCCGCGCCAACGCGGCCCAGCGGCCGGGCGTGACGCCGAACCTCGCTGAAAAGTGGCGCGTGAGGTGACTCTGGTCGGCAAAGCCGGTCGCCGCCGCCGACTCCGACAGCGGCACGCCGGCGGCGATCATCTCCTGGGCCCGCGCCAGCCTCCGTCCGACCTGGAAGCGATGCGGCGAGGTGCCGAACGCCGCGCGGAAATGACGGGCCAACGCAAAGCGATCGAGGCCGCTCACCTTCTCCAGTTCCTCCGAGGACACCGTGCGCTCGGCCGCGGCGGCGAGGAACTCGCGCGCCCGCGCGACGGCCAGGCGCGCCGTCGGGCTTGGCCGCAATTTGGCGCCATCGCCGCGGGCGGCCAGAAGCTCGGCGAGGCGGCTGACGATGGCGTCCTGGGCCAGGGGCTCGAGCGCCTGGGGGAAATCGGCAAAGGCCTCGCGCAGGAGGTCGGCCAGGGCGTCGTCGTCGGCCACGACCTCGGGCACGAACGGCGGGTTGGCGCCGTCGAGCGCGGCGCTGACCGCCGCCGGATCGACGTAGAGCATGCGGTAGGCGAATCCCCGATCGACGCCGGCATGGCCGTCGTGCGGCTCGTCGGGGTGGATCACCATGACCTGGCCGCCGCGGCTGGTGCGCAGGCTCCCGCGATAGTGAAAGGACTGCGCGCCCCACAGCGTCAGGCCGACGCCATAGGTTTCGTGACGGTGCAGATCGTAGGCGTGGCCGCCGAACCGCGCCGTCAGGCGCTGCAGGCCGGCCAAGGGAGCCTCGAAGTGGATCTGGTCGGAAGCAGTCATGCACAAACGTTCAAGACGATGGCGACATCCTGCATGATATGGGGCGCATGATCTACGAAACCAAGACGGCGCTGGTGCTGCGCAAGGACCTGGCGGCCTGGCAGGTCGCCAATGTCGCGGCCTTCCTGGCCGGCGGCCTGGCGGCGACCCATCCCGGGCTCAAGGGCGAGCCCTATCGCGACGGCGGCGGCCGGGCCTACACCGCGCTGATCCGCGAGCCGGTGTTCGTCTATGGCGGGACAGTCGAGGAGTTGCGCCGCACGCACCAGCGCGCGCTCAGCCGCGAGCTCGTTCCGGCCGTCTATATCGAGGCCATGTTCAGGACGACCAACGACGCCGACAATCGCGCCGCCTTCGCGGCGGCGCCGACCGACACGCTCGATTTCGTCGGCATCGGCCTGCATGGGCCGCGCAAGACCATCGACAAGGTGATCAACAGCCTGAAGTTCCTGGCCTAGGGCGAGGCATTCGGAACCGCGCTAGTTCAGGAAAATGCGCGCGCCGGTCGGCAGGGTGCGGGCCTTCTCGAGGGCCTGCATCGTCGTGCGATAGCCGATCTCGATGGCGGCATCGAAGCTCGTCCAGTCGAGCAGGTCGTAGTGCTGCAGCGGCGGCACGATCAGGAGATCGGCGGCCGTGCGGTCCTCGATGGTGTGGGCGGTGCTCGAGACCAGGGCGGAGCGCAGCAGGATGCGCACGATCGACGGGATGGGCAGCGTCTCCTTGCGCTTCCAGACCAGGCGTCGGAAGAACTGCCAGGCCGACCAGGTATCCTCGACGCCGACGCCGACGCCCGCCGACAGGGCGCCGCCGGTATCGATGTCGATGCCGATGGTGGTGCCGCGGCCCAGCCGGCGCATCTCGCGCACGGGGAAGTTGTCGATGACGCCGCCGTCGACGTGGATCTGGCCCGCGTCGTTGAACGGCGGCAGCACGCCCGGCAGCGACACCGAGGCGCGCAACCAGCGCCACAGCCGGCCCACCTGGTGCATGTCGGCGCTCGACGTCGTGAGGTTGGCCGTCATGCAGAAGAACGGCAGGACCAGGTCCTCGATATCCTTGTCGCCGAAGGCCAGCCGGAGCAGGCGACCGACCTGGCGGCCGCCGAACAGCGACACCAGGGGCAAGGTGTAGTCGCTGAGCGGGTTCGATTCGACGAAGGAGCGGCGGAAGCGCTCGACCAGCTCCTCGTCGGTCCAGCGCGCCGCCACGGCGGCGGCGACGATGGCGCCCATGCTGGTGCCGCCGGTCAGATCGATCGGCACGCCCGATTCGCGCAGCGCCCGGACCGCGCCGACATGGCCGAACGAGCGCGCGCCGCCGCCGGCCATCACCACGCCCACGGCATGGCCGGTGATCAGCCGCGCCAGCCGGTCGAAATCCGAATGCAGGTCGAGGCGCACATGATGATGCTGGCCGTACAGGCCGCCGGCCAGCAGCGGCGCGGTCACGCCGGCGCGCGGGTCGTGGCCCTCGTGCAGCAGCACCAGCTCGCGCCGGCGATGGAACACCGCGCCGGGCTGCGCCGCCTCGATCTCGAACGGCAGCCTGGTCGGCAGGTCATTGTCGGCGTTGCGCACCACCACCAGGCAGTCGGCCTGGCGCAGGCAAAGCTCGGTCCACGGCGTCAGGCCGGCGTCGGCGCGATAGATCACGAACGAGGATTCCATCTCGCAGCGCGCGAACCATTCGGGTTCCTCGTGCGTCGATTCGCTGCCCAGCATCTGCACCCGGTCGCCGATCCGGCCGAGCGCGGACGACAGCATCACCGCGAAGCGCGCCGCCGGCACGTCGGGTCCGGCCGGCAGCAGCGCGAAGGTGCGCGGCTGGCGGCGGCGCTTGCCGGGGACCATGGCGTTGCGGGTCGCCACGTTGCGCATCAGCGCCGGCAGCACCTCGGGATGGTGGTTGGTCAGGTTCTCGAAGCTCGGGCGCGACAGCCGCCACACCTCGCTGTCGCGCAATGCCGCGACGCTGCGCGTGCGCGGGCTGCGCGACAGCAGCGACATCTCGCCCACGATGTTGCCCGGCGTCAGTTCGGCGATCAGTGCCGGCCCTTCGACCGCGTCGTCGTCGTCGTGGCGGAACACGCCGAGGCAGCCGCTCGCCACGACGTAGACCGCGTCGGCGGGCTCGCCGCTGTGGAACAGCGGCGCGCCGCCCGGCAACACGAGCAGGCTGAGCTCGTGCTCGACCGCGGCCATGGCGGCGGCGTCGAGGTCGGCGAACAGCGGCGCGCGACGCAGCGCCTGGCGGAGCCGGGTCCGCGCCGAGTCCTCGTTGGGCTCGACCAGGCTCACTCAGCCCCCCGCAAGCCCCTTGAGCGCCCAGCCGATCGTCTGGTCGGCGCGCGCCCACACCATGTCGCGCCATTTGTCGCCGGCGGGAAAGAAGCGCTCCTTCATGTCGGCCTTGAGCGCTTTGCCCAGCGGCGATTTCAGGTCGCCGCGATGGTGCAGCCAGTTGTCGGCGCGCACCGCGCCCAGCACCTCGGGCACGGCGTAGGTGCCGTACTCGATGGCGATCGGGGTGACCTCGGCATCGGGCAGCTCCTGCGGGAAGGCGTCGGTCATGACACCCACCACGATGGCCGAGGTCGAGGTGCCGCCTTCGGGCGACGTCATCTCCTCGCCGTACCAGGCGCGCGCGCGGCCGAACGACTTCGAGGTCGGCGGCACGGCGCAGATCAGCTCGCCGTGGCCGAACGGCCCCAGCCCGGTGTGGAAGTCGATGACGCCCACCTTGCGCGCCCGGCCGAGCTCGTCGCGGGCGATGGCGCGGATGGTACGGTTGCTCCAGGTCTGCCTGTGGCCGCCGAAGAAGATGCCGTCGGGATGGGTGTATTGCCCGCTGCTGATCGCGCCCTGCAGGCCGTAGGCGCCGTGCGTCTGGGCATAGGCGTCGAACGCGCGCTGGGTCGCGGCCGTGCTGGCCTCGTTCCAGTCGTTCGGCAGGACCGCCTCGGCGATGGCGAGATAGCCGTCGTTCTTCGGGTAGGCCTTGTCGTGGTCGACGAAGTTGCGGTTGAGATCGACGTTGTCCTCGTTGACCCGCCGGGTCCAGGCGAAGCCGTACGGATTGATGGCGTGCACCAGCAGCGCACCGGTGTCCTTGGGCAGCCTGGCCGGGCCGCCGGTCGCCAGCCAGGCGATCTGTGCGCCCGAGCCGCAATGGCCTTCCACGCCGTGCGTGCTCGAGATCAGCACCAGCATATTCGGCGCGTCGGCCGGTCCGAAACGCGCCGTATCGAGGAACAGCAGCCCGCCGTCGGGTCCCTTGGCGTGCGGATTGAGCCACGAGCGAAGCGCGCCGCCGGCGCTGGCCGCGGCGCTGCAGAACTTGGACCGCGCCTCGGCATAGCTCTCGGAAAAGCACGCTGGAATCGACACCATGAACTCGAACTCCTCCCACGACCTTGGTTGGCCAATGCTAGCATGGACCGGAGAGGGGGCGCCCGGGGGCGCCGCCGAGCGGCGCGACTAACTGTCGTAGCTGAGCAGCGATTCGACCGCCGGCGTGAGCCGCTTGCGGCCGTCCAGGAAGGTGAGCTCGATGATGCAGGCGGCGGCCGGCACGCTCGCACCGACCTGTTCGAGCAGGGTCACCGCAGCCGCCATGGTGCCGCCGGTGGCCAGCAGGTCGTCGACCAGCACCACCTTGGTGCCCTTGTCGATGGCGTCGGCCTGAACCTCGATCGTGTCGGTGCCGTATTCCAGCGCGTAGGTGTGGCGCACCGTGATGCCGGGCAGCTTGCCCTTCTTGCGCAGCATCACGAAGCCGGTGCCGAGCGCGAGCGCGAGCGGTGCCGCCAGCAGGAAGCCGCGCGATTCGATTCCGGCCAGCACGTCGGGTTTGTACTTCTTCACCCGCTCGGCCATCTGCTCGATCGTCGCGTGCCAGGCCTTGGCGTGCGCCAGCAGGGTCGAGATGTCGTAGAACAGGATGCCCGGCTTGGGGAAATCCGGGATCGAGCGGATGTGCTTCTTGAGGTCGATCGTTTCGGCCATGTCGGTGCGTGCCCTTACTGGTATGCCGGCGGCGGTTCGAAGCTGCGGTATTCCTGCTCCAGGAGCTTGGCGAACTCGATGCAGGTGTAATCGCCGTATTGCGGCCCGATGATCTGCACGCCGATCGGCAGGCCGTCGCGCGTCTGGCCGATCGGTGCGGCCGAGGCCGGCAGGTAGGCGACGCCGGCGTAGCCCGCCCAGAAGATCTGGTCGACCACCGGTAGCTTCCTGTTGTTGACGATGATCGTGCGCTCGTGCCGCGGATCCTTGTGGTCGTGCGGGAAGGCCGCCGTCACGGCGACCGGGCAAAGCATCAGGTCGTAGTCCTGGAAGAACGCGTCCCAGGCCAGCCGCATGCGATGGCGCTTCTCGTTGAGCTGGATCCAGCTGCGATGGGAGAGCGAATTGCCGCGCTGCATCTGGGCGAAGTAGCTCATGTCGTCGTCGGGCAGGGCGGCGGCGTCGCGCGCCGCCTGGTTCCACGCCTCGTCCGACAGGCGACCTGACGTGGCCGCGCGCAGCAGCCGGATGTAGACGTCGTTCAGTTCCACGGTGTCGATGGCGGGGCGCGCCGTGTCGCTCACCTTGGCTTTCTTCTTGCCCAGGAAGGTGGCGAGCTTCTGGATCTCGTGCTGGACCGACTGGTCGACCTCGGCATTGGAGTCGCTCAGCAGCACCGCGACCTTGAAGTCGCGCAGCTTGGTCTTCCTGGGGCGCGGCAGGGCGAGCTTCCAGCCGCGCCCGTCGATTTCGTCCGGCCCGGCGATCGCGTTCATGGCGATCTCGAGATCATCGGCGCCGCGCGCCAGCGGGCCGACCACGGTGATGTCGCCGACGGCGGCATTGCCGCGGGTATGGCCCTTGTAGGAGACCACGCCGTAGCTCGGCTTGTGGCCGAACACGCCGCAATAGTGCGCCGGATTGCGGATCGAGGCGCCGATGTCGCTGCCCGCCTCGATGCCGGTGAGGCCGGCCGCCAGCGCCGCGCCCGAACCGCCCGACGAACCGCCGGGCGTGCGGCCGAGGTCCCACGGATTGTTGGTGACTCCGTAGATCTCGTTGTAGCTCTGCCAGTCGGCCAGGTTCAGCGGCACGTTGGTCTTGCCGAACAGGGTGACGCCGGCGTCGATCATGCGCTGGGCCACCAGCGAATTCTTCTTCGCCACGTAGTTCTTGAAGGCAGGATCGCCGTAGGTCGAGGAATAGCCCTCGACGTCGAACGACTCCTTGATGGTCATCGGCACGCCGTGCAGCGGCCCCAGTTTCTTGCCGGCCTTGACCGCCTTGTCGGCCGCCCTGGCGCGCTTGCGGGCCGCCGGTATGTCGGTGGCGATGATGGCGTTGATCTCTGGATTGTAGGCTTCGACCCGCTTCAGATAGAGGTCGAGCAGTTCGAGGCAGCCGATCTTCTTCTTGCGGACGGCCTGCGCGAGCTGCTTGGCAGTCCGGAACGGCAAGGCAAGGGACATGGGGGTTGGGTTCCGCTCGGGCGATGGACGACGCCTCTGGCCGTACCATATTGTGCGGGCCGCCGTGAAGAAATTACCCGCTCCTTGCATGCGTTTCGCCCTGCCCATGGGCACCTCGTTCTTCATGACCTTCCTGGTGTCGGGCGTCGCCACCTGGCGGGCGATCGGGCCTGGCGAAGGCCTCCTCGGCACCTGGATGAGCTCGTGGGTGATCTCGTGGGCGATCGCCGCTCCCACCATGTACGTCATGATGCCGATCGTGCGCCGCGCGCTCTGTTGCGTGATCGAGGAGAAATGAGGCGCGGAAATCTGCTCGCCGGGCTGCCGTCGCGCCAGCCCGAGGAACAGGTCGAACGCCTGGTCGGCGGCGCCAATTTGCGCATCGAGCGCATCGTTTCGACCGGCCAGGCCAGTCCGGCCGGCTTCTGGTACGACCAGCCCGACGACGAATTCGTCGTGCTGCTGGCGGGCGCGGCCCGGCTGAGGTTCGAAGCGGATGACCTCGGTTTCGATATGGCGCCCGGCGACTGGATCGAGATTCCCGCCCATGCGCGCCATCGGGTCGAATTCACCCAGGCCGATCCGCCGACGGTGTGGCTCGCGGTCCATCGAGCCCCCGCCTGAACTTCCTCCCCATCGGAATGGAGAAGAATTCCTAGCGGCGCGGCCGCACGCGGGCGGTCGGTTCGGCGACCAGCGGGTCGTCGGGCCAGTAGTGCTTGGGGTAGCGGCCCTTGAGTTCGGCTTTCACGTCGCGATAGGCGTTCTTCCAGAAGCTCGCCAGATCGCGCGTCACCTGCACCGGACGTCGGGCAGGCGACAGCAGATGAATCGTCACCGGCACCTGGCCGCCGCCGATGCGCGGCGTGTCGGTGAGGCCGAACATTTCCTGCAGGCGGACCGAGAGCGAGGGCTCGGCGGGGCTGGTGTAGTCGACCGGGACCCGCGAGCCGCTCGGCACCTCGATGTGGGTGGGCGCCAACGCATCGACCTGGCGCTGGCGATCCCACGGCACCAGCGCCTTCAGCGCCGCGGCAAGGTCGATGCGCCGCGCCGCGCCGTCGACGAACGGCGCCAGCCAGTCGTCGAGCGAAGCGGCGAGGGCCGCCTCCGACAGGTCGGGCCAGTCCGGGTCGAGGTGGCGGAGAAAGGCTATGCGCTGGCGCCAGGCGCCGAGCTCTTCGGTCCACGGCAATCCGCGCTGGCGGAGACCGGTCAGCATCGCCGCCTTCACCTTGTCCGGATCGGGCTTGTTGATCGGCTTGTCCTCGAGCACCAGCGCACCCAGCCGGCGCCGTCGTCGCGCCACCACGCCGTCGCGCCATTCGACGATCTCCTCGTCGACGATGCGCGCGCCGTACATCTCCTCGATCTCGGCGGCCGAGATCGGCGCGGCGAGGAAGATGCGCGCGTCCTGGGTCGAGCCGTCGAGGTCGGCCACGACCAGGAGCTCCTCGTTGGACATCGGATCGCCCTCGGGCAGCGCGGCGCCGCGGCCGCCGGACAGCAGGTAGCGATTGGCGGTGCCGGCGCGCCGCCGGCCGATGCGGTCGGGATAGGCGAGCGCCAGCAGCGCACCGGTCGCGGCCACATCGGGTGTCTCCTTCCGGGCCGTGGCAGGCGTGAGGCGCCGGGCCATCTCGCCGATCTGGCGCGGCGCCTTGCCGGCCAGGGCGAGATCGATGCGATGGCGCAGATCGACGTCGCGCTGCCCGGCCGGCAGGCGCAGGAAATCGCGCTCGCTCAGGATGGCGGCGAGCAGGGCGGCGACACGGCCCTGGGCCAGCTCGCGGCCCCTGATCACCAGATGGGCGAGCCGCGGGTGCTGGCCCAGGCGCACCATGGCGCGGCCGTGCGGCGTGATCGCGCCCGCGCCATCGACCGCGCCCAGATCGAGCAGCAGCGCCCGCGCCGTCGTCAGTGCCGCCGCCGGCGGCGGCGTCAGCCAGGGCAGGGTGGCGACGTCGCCGACGCCCCAGGCCGCCAGTTCGAGCGCCAGCGGCGCCAGATCGGCGTCGAGAATCTCGGGCGGCGTGAAGGGCACCAGGCCGCGCTGGCTCTCCTCCGTCCACAGGCGATAGCAGATGCCGGGCTCGAGGCGGCCGGCGCGCCCGCGTCGCTGGTCGGCCGACGCCTGGCTGACGCGCACCGTTTCGAGCCGGGTCATGCCCGAACGCGGCGAGAAGCGCGGTACGCGCATCAGGCCGCTATCGATGACCAGCCGCACGCCTTCTATGGTCAGGCTGGTCTCGGCAATCGAGGTCGCCAGCACGATCTTGCGGCGGCCCGGCGGCGACGGCGCGATGGCGCGGTCCTGCTCGGCCGGCGACAGGTCGCCATAGAGCGGTGCCACGTCGATGCCGGAGCCGAGGCTGGCCAGCCGCTCCTCGACCCGGCGGATCTCGCCGACGCCCGGCAGGAAGACCAGGGCACTGCCGCCTTCGGAGGCGAGCGCATTGCGCACGGCGCCGGCCACCGTGTCCTCGATGCGGCCGGCAGGCTCCCGCTCGAGATAGCGTGTCTGGACCGCAAACATGCGGCCGGCCGATTCGACGACTGGCGCGCCGCCCAGCCGTTGTGCGACGGGGCCGGGATCGAGCGTGGCCGACATCGCGATGATCCTCAGGTCCTCGCGCAGGGCGCCCTGCGATTCGCGCACCAGGGCGAAGGCGAGGTCGCTCTCGAGGCCGCGCTCGTGCAATTCGTCGAAGATGACGCAGCCGACGCCTTCGAGCGCCGGATCGTCCTGCAGCAAGCGCAGGAACAGTCCGTCGGTCACGACCTCGATGCGGGTGCGCGGGCCGACCTTGCTGTCCAGCCGCACGCGATAGCCGACCGTCTCGCCGACCTGCTCGCCGAGCGTCGCCGCCATGCGACGGGCGGCGGCGCGGGCGGCAAGCCGCCGCGGCTCCTGCATGACGATCTTGCGGCCGCCGAGCCACGCCGCGTCGACCAACGCCAGGGGAACGCGCGTCGTCTTGCCGGCACCGGGCGGGGCGACCAGGACGGCGGCGTTGCGCTCGGCCAGCGCCGCCTTGAGGCGCGGCAAGGCCTCGTCGACCGGGAGGGGCTCCATCGCTGGGGCTTATAAAGACATTCCCCTCCCCCGCCAGCGGGAGAGGAGGTAGGGTGTCACATGCTGCGTCGTCTCTTCCTCGGCTCCTGCGGCGCCCTCCCGTTGGCAGGGACGGCGGTGGCGCAGACGTTCCCGACCCGGTCGGTCCATCTGATCGTCGGCTATTCGCCGGGCGGCGGCAACGACCTGATCGCGCGCATCGTGGCGGCCAAGCTGCAGGACAAGCTCGGCCAGACCGTGATCGTGGAGAACAAGCCGGGCGCGCAGTCGATAATTGCGGCCGAGCTCGTCGCCAAGGCGCCGCCCGACGGCTACACGCTGCTGGTCGCCGCGAGCGGGCCGCTGGCCATCAATCCCGCCGTCTACAGCAAGCTGCCCTATTCCCCGCAGAAGGACTTCGTGCCGATCTCGCTGCTCGCCGAGTTCCCGCTGCTGCTGGTGGTGGGCGGCGATAGCCCGGTCAAGACCGTCAAGGAGCTGGTCGAGTACGGGAAGGCCAATCCCAAGCTCGCCAACTACGGCTCTAGTGCCACGCCGTTCCAGCTTGCGGCCGAGCTGTTCAACCAGAGCACCGGCTCGTCCTTCCAGCACATTCCCTACAAGGGCAGCGGCGAGGTCGCCCAGGCCGTGATGTCCGGCCAGGTGCTGATGGCATTCGTCGACTCCGGGCCCGTCAGCGGACCGCTCAAGGCCGGCAAGCTGCGCGCGCTCGGCATTACCACGGACAAGCGACCGATGAACTTTCCCGATGTGCCGACGTTCGCCGAAGAAGGCGTCGCCGACATGGAGATCGTGCTGTGGACCGGCCTGGTGGCGCCGGCCGGCACACCCAACGAGATCGTCGACCGGCTGCAGGATGCGATCGCCGACACGCTCGGCCTGCCGGCCGTCGATGCGGCGCTCGACGCGATCTCGGTCGACGGGCGGTCGACCACCTCGGCGGAATTTCGCGAGCTGATCAAGAACGACATGGCGCGCTGGAAGGCGGTCGCCGAGAAAGCCAACATCAAGCTCGACTGAGGGCGGCGATGGACACCAACGAGGCTCGCCATTCGGCGGCGCACTATTTCCTCGAAGGCCTGAACGAGCTCGGCTTCGACTACCTGTTCTGCAACTTCGGCACCGACCATGCGCCGTTGATCGAGGCGATGGCGGCGTTCCGGCGCGCCGGGCGCGAGATGCCCAGGACCATCCTGTGTCCGCACGAGAACACCGCCGTGCACATGGCGGCGGGCTACGCCATTGCCACCGGCCGCGGCCAGGGCGTGATGGTGCATGTCGATGCGGGTACCGCCAATTCGGCGATGGCGCTGCACAATCTCTGCCGCGCCCGCATCCCGGTGATGCTGATGGCCGGAAAGGCGCCCTTCACGACGCGCGGCGAGCTCCTGGGCACGCGCGATACCTACGTGCATTTCGTGCAGGAGCCGTTCGACCAGGCGAGCGTCGTGCGGCCGTACACCAAGTGGGAATACAACCTGCCGTCCGGCGTGATCGCCAAGGAGGCGCTGCGCCGCGCCCACACGGTGATGGAGAGCGATCCCAAGGGACCGGTCTACATGACCTTCCCGCGCGAGACCCTGACCGAGAATTTCGGCGAGGGCGCCATCCGCTCCTATCCGGCGGAGCGCTTCGGTGCTGTCGCGGCGCGCGGCGTCGATGCCGCGTCGATCGATGCCATCGCCGCCAAGCTGCTGGCCGCCGAGCGGCCATTGCTGATCACGGCCTATGCCGGACGCAACCATAAGACCGTGGCCGTGCTCGACGAGCTGACGCGCTTTGCCGGCATCGGTGTCATCGAGTTCAATCCGCTCTACGTGAACCTGCCGCACGATTCGCCCTGCCATGGCGGCTTCACGCCGGCCCGGGCGCTGACCGAGGCCGATGTCGGGCTGCTGGTCGATGTCGACGTGCCGTGGATTCCGAGCGACATGCCGGACAATCCCGCGACCTGGTGGGCCCACATCGATATCGACGCCGAGAAGCGCAATTTCCCGATGTGGACGTTCCCCGGCAACCTGCGCTTGCCGGGCGACAGCCATCGCGTCCTCACCGACCTGCTGGCCGCGCTGAAGGCCAAAGCCGATGCCGGCTTCAAGACACGCGCGGCGGCGCGGGTCGCCAAACTCGCCGAAGAGGGCGAGGCGCGGCGCGAGGCGGCCGCCAAGCTGGCGACCAGTCGCGGTACGGCGGGACAGATCAGCCCGCACTATGTCTGCGCCGCCCTTGCCAAGGCGCTGAGGCCGTCGGACATCGTGTTGAACGAGGCGATCCGAAACGGCCCCGTGGTGTTCGCCCAGATGCCGCGCACCGAGCCCGGTACCTTGGTCGGCCTGGCGGGCGGCGGGCTGGGCTTCTCCGGCGGCATGGCGCTGGGGCTAAAGCTCGCCCAGCCCGAGCGCACCGTGGTGCAGATCGCGGGCGACGGCACGTTCTACTTCTCCAACCCGCAATCGACTCAGGCCGTGTCGCGGCAATACAAGCTGCCGATCCTCACCGTCGTGCTCGACAATTCGGGCTGGGCCGCCGTGAAGGAGGCGACCTTGCGCGTCTATCCGGAGGGCGAGGCCAAGGCCGCGGCAGATTACGGCGCGCTGCTCGCGCCCGACATGGACTTCGCCAAGGTGGCCGAAGCCGCCGGTGCGCACGGTGAACTGGTCAGTGATCCCGACGCCGTCGAAGGCGCCATCGCGCGCTGCCTCGCGGCGGTGCGCTCCGGCCGCTCGGCGATTCTGCATGCCAAAGTGACGAGGCTTTGAAGCATGACGCTTTCCGTCGAGGCTTTCGACCACATCGTCATCAACGTCCGCGACGTCGAGGCCACGGCACGCTGGTATCAGCGCGTGCTCGGCATGAAGCGCGAGGACAAGGAGCGGCGGCCGGGCAAGATGCGCACTTCGGTGCACTTCGGCCGGCAGAAGATCAATCTCAGGCCGGTGTCGGCGAGCCAGCGGGATTGGATCACCGGCCAGCAGGTGACGGCAGGCAGCGACGATCTCTGCTTCCTGACTGGATCGACCCCGCAGCAAGTCGTCGAGCACTTCAAGGCATGCGGCGTCGCAATCGAGGAGGGCCCGAGCGAGAAGCAGGGCGCGATGGGCACGATCGTCTCGGTCTATTGCCGCGATCCCGACGGTAATCTGATCGAGGTCTCGTCCTACAAGTAGGGAGCCCTTGGCGCGCTAGAACGGAATCGCGACCAGCGTGTCGAAGCGCCGGCCGTCGCAAACCACGACCCGCTCGGCGAAGCGCAGTGCACCGCCGGCGTCCGGCTTCACCTTGTCGCGGTAGCAGCCGGTGACGAACAGATCCGTCGTTCCCTCCCGCATGATGCGCACGATCAGGAACGGGGTCTCGACGTCGGCGGTCCCGTCGGCCTGGCCGAGCACGACCGGCAGTCCAACGATGTGGCGATAGCGCTGCTGCTCGTAGATGTTGACGTTGCGCAGCGAGGAGATGCGGTCCTCCAGCATGCCGCGTGTGTCGGCATAGATCAGCCCGCTTTCCAGGCCCCGCGCCACGTTCTCCGCCGTCGTCACCTTGTAGAGGCAGGGATCGTGGAACAGCTTGGGCCATTCCTCGAACTGCTCGTTGTCGATCACGCGCGCGTAGGCGGCGTTCAACTCGACGATGCGCGCCAGATCCATCCGCTACTCCGGCCTAGTAGCCCATGTGCCGCCGGTAGGCCTTCCAGAAGCCGCGCACCGAGGCTTCGGTGGCGCGTGTCTCCTGGCTCTCGGCGGTGCTTCCGCCCATCTCGATCACCGACACCTGCTCCGAGGCGGCAAGGGTGCCGCGCTGCACGAAGCCGCCGACGCAGCCGTCTTCCATCGAGATGAAGCCGGCCGGCCCGACCAGGTTCTGCTGCTTCAGCCGCCGGCGATTCATCTCCGGCGTGTCGTCCTCGAAGCCGAAGTAGGTCCACACGAGGTCCATCTTGCCGACGCCGCGCGGCACGACCTGGCGTATCGCCAGGCAATTGTAGATCTGCTGCAGGATGAAGCCCGGGAAGACCGACAGGATCTGCAGCTGGATGTGATCGCCGAATTCCTCGACCGAATCGATCACGCTGGGGTCGGCCAGCGCGAATCGGTCGTTGTCGGTGCGGATCTGCTGCTCCTTGTAGGCGCCTGCGTTCTTCCCTTCCGGAATGGCGATGGTGTAGCTCGAATGACTGCCGCCGTCGGGGCTGACCAGCACGCCGCCGCCCTGGGTCAGGCGCGAGATGCGGAAGGTCGCCAGGAAGGTGTGCAGCAGGCTC
>CAZHQA010000094.1:0-16862 GCA_964533955.1 uncultured Reyranella sp.
GCACCAGGGCGCCATGCTGATCCTGGGCAATGTGCTGGTCGGCGTCGGCCTGTCGGCGGCCTCATTCGGACCGGTGCTGGGGGTCATCCTGCGGGTGGCGCCGCCGGCCAAGGCCGCCCTCGCCGTCGGCATCTGCTCGGCCGGCGGCTCGTTCGGCCAGTTCTTCATCGTGCCGCTGGCGTCGGTGCTGCAGAATTATTTCGGCGACTGGCGGCCGACCATGTGGGCGCTGACCGCGCTTGCCGTACTGATGATGCTGTTGCCGATCGGGCTGAATGACAGCCAGCAGATCGCGGCAGCCCGCAAGGCCCGCGGCGGCGCGCAGACCTCGCGCGAGGCACTGGGCGAGGCGTTCGGCCAGCGCAGCTATGTGTTGCTGGTGATCGGCTATTTCGTCTGCGGCTTCCATGTCGCCTTCGTCGGCGGCCACCTGCCGGCCTATATTTCCGACAAGGGCATCGGGCTGTCGCTGTTGGGCCTCAAGCTCTCACCGGTCGAGCTGGGCGGTTGGAGCATCGGCATGGTCGGGCTGTTCAATATCGCAGGTTCCATCCTGTGGAGCTCGATGGGCGGGCGCTTCCAGCGCAAGAACCTGCTGGCCCTGCTCTACCTGCTGCGTTCGGTGGTGTTCCTGGGCTTCGTCCTGGCGCCGCTTTCGGCGGCCTCGGTACTGATCTTTGCCGCGGCGCTGGGCTTTCTCTGGCTGGGCACCGTGCCGCTCACCACCGCGCTGGTCGGCTACATCTTCGGGCCGCTGCATCTCACCATGCTGAACGGCTTCGTGTTCTTCGGCCACCAGGTCGGCAGCTTCTTTGGCGGCTGGGGCGGCGGCAAGCTGTTCGACCTGCAGGGCAACTACGACATGATGTGGTGGATCTCGATCGTGCTCGGCGTGCTGTCCGCCCTGCTGCATTGGCCGATCGTCGAGAAGCCGGTGGCCCGGCCGCAGTTCGCCGCGCAGCCGGCATGACCGACGCGCCATGCTGAAAGGCTGGCGCCCACTGCTCCTGTGGGCCTCGGCTGCCCTGGTGGTGGCCGTGATCGCCGTGACCTTCGTGCTGTGGGGCACGAACGGCCCCGCCTACCTGGTCGACCTGATCGCGGCTTACTGCCTTTAGAGCATATCCGCGCTAAAGCACGAACTTCGACAGGTCGGCGTTCTTGGCGAGCGAACTCACGTGCTCGCGGACATAGGCTGCATCGATCACGATCTTCGAGCCCGGCTTGTCCGAGGCGGTGAAGCTGATCTCTTCGAGCAGCTTTTCCATCACGGTGTGAAGGCGCCGCGCACCGATATTCTCGACCGTTTCGTTGATCTCGGCCGACAGGCGCGCCAACTCGTCGATCGCGTCGACCGCGAACTCGATATCCACCTTCTCGGTCGCCAGCAGCGCCTTGTACTGTCGCACCAGGCTCGCCTCCGGCTCGGTCAGGATGCGCTTGAAATCCTCCTGGGTAAGCGAGGACAGGCTGACGCGGATCGGCAGGCGGCCCTGCAGTTCGGGCAGCATGTCCGACGGCTTGGCGAGATGGAACGCGCCAGAGCAGATGAACAGCACGTGGTCGGTCTTCACCGGGCCGTGCTTGGTATTGACCGTGGTGCCCTCGATCAGCGGCAGCAGGTCGCGCTGCACGCCTTCGCGGCTGACATCGCCGCCGCCGCGGAACTCCGAGCGTGCCGTGATCTTGTCGATCTCGTCGATGAAGACGATGCCGTTCTGCTCGACCGATTCGCGCGCGTCCCGCACCACCCGCTCCTGATCGAGCAGCTTGTCGCTCTCCTCGCGCAGCAGGCTCTCGTGACTCTCCTCGACGGTCATTTTGCGCTTCTTGGTGCGTCCGCCGAACGCCTTGCCCAGCATGTCGCCGATATTGATCATGCCGACCGAGGCGCCGGGCTGGCCGGGCACCTCGAACTGCATGGGAGCGCCCTGGTCGGCGACCTCGATCTCGATCTCGCGGGCGTTCAGCTCGCCGTCGCGCAGCTTGTGGCGGAAGCGCAGACGCGTCTCCTCGCTGGCATTGGGCCCGCACAGCGCATCGAGCACGCGGTTCTCGGCATTGAGCTCGGCCTTGGCGCGCACGTCCTTGCGCAGCCGCTCGCGCGTCATGTCGAGCGCGGCCTCCATCAGGTCGCGCGCTATCTGCTCGACGTCGCGGCCGACGTAGCCCACCTCGGTGAACTTGGTCGCCTCGACCTTGAGGAAGGGCGCGTTGGCGAGCTTGGCCAGCCGGCGCGCGATCTCGGTCTTGCCGCAGCCGGTCGGGCCGATCATCAGGATGTTCTTGGGCAGGACCTCCTCCCGCAGTTCCTCGGGGAGCTGCAGGCGGCGCCAGCGGTTGCGCAGCGCGATCGCGACGGCGCGCTTGGCGTCCTGCTGGCCGACAATGTGCTTGTCGAGCTCGGATACGATCTCGCGGGGGGAAAAGTCGTTGCCCATTACGCTGCTCAAAGCTTCTCGATGACGAGGTTGTGGTTGGTGTAGACGCAGATGTCGGCGGCGATGTCCATCGCCTTGCGCGCGATCGCCTCGGCGTCGAGGCCCTCGAGGTCGACCAGGGCGCGCGCCGCCGCCAGCGCATAGTTGCCGCCCGAGCCGATGGCGATGATGCCGCCTTCGGGCTCCAGCACGTCGCCCGAACCCGACAACAGCAGGGAGACGTCCTTGTCGGCGACCGCCATCATGGCTTCGAGCCGCCGCAGATACTTGTCGGTGCGCCAATCCTTGGCGAGTTCGACGCAGGCACGCAGCAGCTGGCCCGGATGGCGCTCGAGCTTGGCTTCCAGTCGCTCGAACAGCGTGAAGGCATCGGCCGTCGAGCCGGCAAAGCCTGCCAGGATCTGGCCGCTGCCGAGCCGACGTACCTTCTTGGCGTTGGCTTTGACCACGGTCTGGCCCATCGAGACTTGGCCATCGCCCGCCATAACGACCTGTCCCCCCTTGCGGACGGACAGAATGGTGGTGGCGTGCCAGCCGGGCAGGGAAGTGTCGGTTTGTCGGGACATGGACCGCCTAAATAATGATTGTTTGACGCAAATCAATGCGAGTCCTCTGGCGCAACGTTGGGGTTGGGTCATGGTTTCCGAGCCCCTGCACGACATCGCCCATCTCGGCGCCGTCGAGCTTTTCACGCCCCAGCCCGAGCGCAGCCTCTGGTTCTTCCGCGACCTCCTGGGCATGACGCCGGTTCATGTTTCGGGCCACAGCGTCTATCTGCGCGGCTACGGCGACTATGCCATGAGCACTCTCAAGCTCACCGCCGCGACCTCCGCGGGAGTGGGCCGCGTGGCCTGGCGCACCACCAGCCCGGCTGCCCTCGAGCGGCGGGCGGCGGCGCTCGAGGCAGCAGGGCTCGGCATCGGCTGGAGCAATGGCGACTACGGGCGCGGCCGGTCTTGGCGCTTCCACGATCCGGACGGGCATGCGATGGAAATCTACTACGAGGAGCAGCGCTACGAGCCGCCAGCGTCCGAGCGCTCGACGCTCAAGAACCAGCCGCAAAGGTACAGCGGCCGCGGCGTCGGCGTGCGCCGGATCGATCATCTGGCGCTCCTGGCATCCGACGTGCCGGCCAACCGCCGGTTCGCCACCGACCTGCTCGGCTTCCAGCTGCGCGAGCAGGTGATCTTCGACCAGGGCAAGACCGAGCTCGGCTCCTGGATGAGCCCCAGCGCCATCCATCACCAGCTGGCGTATGTGCTCGACGCCAAGGGCGGGCATGGGCGGCTGCACCACTTCTCGCTGTGGGTCGACAATCGCGAAGACGTGCTGCGCGCGGCCGACATCCTCCACGAGAACGGCATCTTCATCGAAGCCGGTCCGGCCAAGCACAACAACAGCCAGGGCTTCTACCTCTACTCGTACGAACCCGGCGGCAACCGCATCGAGATCTATTCCGGCAGTTACCTGGTGCTGGCGCCCGACTGGCGGCCCGTGGTGTGGAACGAGGCGGAGCGCGGCACCGGCACCTACTGGGGTGGCGCGTTGCCCGACAGCTTCATCCGCTACGCCACGCCCGACATCGAAAGCAGCGAGCAGCCGGGCGAAATGCCCAAGCTACCCTTGTTCTTTTGACAGTGTTCCTGTCAATGCGTGACCGGCGAGAGCATGATGGAACTCCCATCTGCTGTGTGCGCGAAGGGGATGAGGTGGAACCGCACGCGGTTCCACCTCATCCCATTCCGCTCTAATCTTGCCGGATGAGCAACGAAGCCCCGGTCATCGTCGTTGGCGCCGGCATCGTCGGCACAGCCACTGCCCGCGCCCTGCAGCGCTCTGGCCATGCCGTCACGCTGCTCGACAGCGACGAGCCCGGCAAGGCCACGTCCTACGGCAATGCCGGCTTCATCGCCATCGACCATGTTCTGCCGCTCGCCCGGCCGTCGACGCTGAAGCGCGTGCCGCAGATGCTGATGGACCGCAACGGCCCGCTCACCGTGCATCCGCCCAGCATCCCCTATCTGCTGCCGTGGATGGCGCGCTTCGCTCTTGCTGCCTACAGCGCCGCCGAAGTCAGGAAGGGTGTCGATTCCTTCGGTCCGCTGATGGCCGAGGCGAACATCGCCTGGAAGGCCGAGATCCAGGCCTCGGGCCTGGGCGAACTGTTCGTGAGCAAGGGCGCGCTTTACGTCTACGAGAGCGAGGAGTCCTTCGCGGCCGGCGCCGAGGAGCGCGAGCTGCAGACGTCCAAGGGCACGGAGTTCGAGATCGTCGACGGCGCGCGGGCGCGCGAGCTGGCGCCGGGCCTGTCGAGCCACATCGTGCGCGGCGTCTACTACCCGCACGGCATGCATACGATCAATCCGTACAAGGTGGTGGCTACCCTCGCCGAGCGGTTTGTGGCCGAAGGCGGCGCGCTGCGGCGCGGCCGCGTGCGCGGCTTCGGCCGCGACGGCGACACGGTCACCTCGGTCAGGCTCACCGATGCCGAGCTGCCGGCCAAGGCCGTGGTGATCGCCGCCGGCCGTGCCTCAGGCGAGCTGACGCGCCTGTTGGGTTTCAACGCCCCGCTGGTCGCCGAGCGCGGCTATCACGTCATGCTGGCACCCGACAATGTGCGCTTCGAGCTGCCGGTGAGCCCGGCCGGCCGCGGCTTCTTCATCACCCCCATGCAGGAGGGGTTGCGGCTCGCCGGGACGGTGGAGCTTGCGGCCCCCCATCAGCCGCCGTCATGGCATCGCGCCGATCTTCTGGTGCGGCACCTCAAGGACATCTTTCCCGGCGTGGGAGGCGAGGAGCGCAGCCGCTGGATCGGCGAGCGGCCGAGCCTGCCCGACTTTCGTCCCGCGATCGGGCGCGCGCCCCGGCTCGCCAACGTCTATTGCGGTTACGGCCATCAGCATGTCGGGCTCACCCTCGCCACCGCGACAGGCAGGCTGATCGCGCGCCAGATGGAAGGCGAGGAGCTGCCGGAGTCTCTCAAGGCCTGTGACCCGGGCCGGTTCGGCTGATGGGCGAGATCCTTGCCCGCTGGCTCAAGCAAAGTCCGATGAGCGAGCCGGGAAGCAGCGCCGCCCTGTACAAGGCATTGCCGCATGACATCGCCAGCCTTTGCCGCGCCATCGAGGGCTTGCTCATTCACGCGGACTGGGCGTCGGCCTACGGGTTGCCGGCGGATCATTTCCGACCGGAGACACGCACGACATTGCCGATCGCGGAACGCCTGGCGCAGATCTCCGGCACGGATCTGCGGCCGCTCTCGATCGAACGGCCGATTGCCAGCAGGGTGCCGGGAACATGTCGCGACTTCGCGCTGATGCTGTGCAGCGTTCTTCGCCAGCGGCAGGTGCCGGCCCGCGTGCGCTGTGGCTTTGCCGACTACTTCAACAGCGGGCCCTGGGAGGACCACTGGATCTGCGAATACTGGCGGCCCAACGAAGGACGCTGGGTGAGGGTCGACGCCCAGCTCGACGCCGTGCAGCGGCAGCACCTCGGCGTCCACTTCGATACGACCGACCTGCCATCGGCCAATTTCCTGACCGCGGACGAGGCGTGGCGCCGCTGCCGATCGGGAGCCGCGAGCGCCCAGGACTTCGGTCACGGCGCCAGCAAGGGCCTGTGGTTCATGCGCGTGAACGTGGTTCGCGATCACTACGCACTCAATGAAACGGAAGTCTCGCCGTGGGATGCCTGGCGGCAAGCGGGGCCTGCTCATCAATTCGTATCCGAGACCGAACAGGCCGCCCTCGACGCGCTGGCCGGCCGACCGGAGGCGGCAATGGTCACGGTCCCGCCGCCGTGGCCGGCCTGATCGTTATCGCCAGCTGAAATCCGGAATCGTTGCGCGCTCCGCTCGACAGGTCTAGCGTTCTTGGCCTGTGACCTCGGAGGCGAGCATGAGTTCTCATCGCAGTCCCTCGGAAGTACGCGCAAGCTTAAATCACCCCATCATCGACGGAGACGGCCACTGGGTTGAGTACAACCCGGTCTTCGCCGAACGCATGCGCAAGCTCGCAGGCGACAAGGCGGCCGACGGCTTCCTCGCCTCGCAGCGGCGCATCCCCGATGCGCTCAAGCTCTCGATCGCCGAGCGCAAGCAGCGCGGCATCGCCATGGAAGGCTACTGGACGCGGCAATCGACCAACACGCGCGATCGGGCGACGGCGATGATGCCACGCCTGCTTTATGACCGCCTCGACGAACTCGGCATCGACTTCGGCATCATCTACCCGACCGCGGGCCTCAGCGTGCCGCGCATCGCCGACGATGAGACCAGGCGCGCGGTGTGCCGCGGCTTCAACCTCGTGACCGCCGAGTATTTCGGCAAGCTCAGCGACCGGCTAACGCCCGCCGCGGTGATCCCGATGTTCACGCCCGAGGAGGCGGTCGAGGAACTCGAGTTCTGCGTCAAGCAGCTCGGCGCCAAGGTCGCCATGTTCGGCAATGCTGCCCGCCGCATGGCCAAGGCCAAGGACCTCGATTCCGACCTGGCCCGCCATACCGTGACCTACGAGCGGTTCGGTATCGACAGCGATCATGACTACGACCGCGTCTGGCAGAAGTGCCGCGAGCTCGGCATTGCGCCCACCTTCCATGCCGGCGGCCGCGGCTTTGGGCTGCGCAACTCACCCTCCAATTTCACCTTCAACCATATCGGCCACTTCGCCGCCGCCGGCCACGCCATCGCCAAGGGCCTGTTCCTGGGCGGCGTGACGCGGCGCTTCCCCGACGTCAATTTCGCGTTCCTCGAGGGCGGCGTCGGCTGGGGCTGCCAGCTGTTCGCCGACCTGATCGAGCATTGGGAACGGCGCGGCGCCAAGGGCATCGCCTACATGGATCCCAAGAAACTCGACCGCGCGCTGCTCAAGAACCTGGTCGGCAGGTACGGCGACGACGACATGATCGCCGAGCTGGCCAGACGCGACGGCTGGCCCTCCAAGGAGGAGGACGAGCCAACCGGCGGCGTGCCGGAGCTCGACGATTTCGCGGCCTGCAAGATCGCCCGCAAGCAGGACTGGATCGACCTCTACGCCAAGCCCTACTACTTCGGCTGCGAGGCCGACGATCGCATGAACGTGACCGCGTTCGGCCGGGCCAACCCCTTCGGCGCCAAGATTAACGCGATCTTCAGTTCCGATATCGGCCATTTCGACGTGCCGGACATGCTCTCGCCCGTGCCGGAAGCCTACGAGCTGGTCGAGGACGGGTTGATCACGTCCGATGACTTCCGCGACTTCACCTTCGCCAACGCCGTTCGCCTGTGGGGCCAACAGAATCCGCGCTTCTTCGAGGGTACTCGAGTCGCCAAGGAAGCCGCTGCGCTGCTGAACGAGACGCCGGTAGCGAAGGTCGCCGCCGAGTAGCGCACGTTCCTCCCCTTCGAGTGGGGAGGACTACGCGCCGTACTGCAGCAGCGTCTCGCCGTTGGCCTTGAGCCAGGCCTGCGGCCCCTCGATCGGACCGTCGCACAATATCCGGGCCAGCGCCCAGAAGCGCGGCCCGTGGTTCATGTGCACGAGATGGGCGACCTCGTGGGCGATGAGGTAGTCCATCACTTCGGCCGGTGCGAAGACCAACCGCCATGAAAACGACAGGGCGCCGCCCGGCGCGCAGCTTCCCCAACGCGAGCGGTTGTCGCGCAGTGTGATCCGCCGCACGGTGCGCTCCACCCGGTGGGCCTTGGCATGGACCAGCGGCACCAGCTTCTGGCGC
Source organism: uncultured Reyranella sp. (assembly GCA_964533955.1). Classification (GTDB taxonomy): domain Bacteria; phylum Pseudomonadota; class Alphaproteobacteria; order Reyranellales; family Reyranellaceae; genus Reyranella. Next base: position 8,154 of record CAZHQA010000094.1, read on the forward strand.
ATCTCGGCCACCAGCCAGTCGCGCATGCGCCGCGACAGGTGCTCGGATCGGCCGGCGACGTGAATTTCCCTGCCCTCGATCCACACCGTGCCGCGAACGTCGGGGCGGTGGCGAATGACATGAGTGACGCCGAACAGCGGCAGTTCCGCGCCGTCGACGAATGGCCGATGCGCCGGCAGGCGCTCGAGGCGGACGGCGATCCAGCCGGCCTGCTGCTGGGCAAACCCCACGGCCACGGCGCGCGACATGCGCACCGGCGCGGTGAGCACGATACGTCGACGGGAAGGATCGACCCGAAGCGAGGCCCGCCGGGCGCGGTCGCTGCGCACGAAGGTGACCGGCAGGCTCGTGCCGCCATGGGCGATGGCAAGCTGCTCGGGTTCGGGCTCGGATCCCGGCAGGAAGCGGCGAAACCGGAAGGCTGGCATGGTTGCTGCTCGAATCCTATCGTGGGCGTCGGGGAATTCGAAAGGAGAAAGCCATGAGTATGCGCAGATTGTCGGCGTGGCCGATGCTGGTGCTGGCCGGCTCGCTGCTGGCAGTCCTGCCTGCCCAGGCGCAGTCGGTGCTGCGCGTGGCGCCCGAGACGCTGACGCGTATTCTCGATCCACACTTCACGACTTCCTTCACGACCCGCGATTTCGGCTACCTGGTCTATGACACGCTGTTCGCCGTCGACGATCATTTCGAGCCCAGGCCGCAGATGGTCGAGAGCTATGCGTTGAGCGACGACAAGCTCACCTACTCCTTCGTCCTGCGGCCCGGCCTCAAGTGGCACGATGGCCAGCCGGTGACGGCGTCGGATTGCGTGGCCTCGATCCGGCGCTGGGCGTCGCGCGACAGCATGGGGCAAACGCTCACCAGGTTCATGGCCTCCCTCGAAGCGGCCGACGCCACCACCATCAAGCTGGTGTTGAAGGAGCCCTACGGCCTGGTCCTCGACAGTCTCGCCAAGGTCGGCGCACCGGTGCCCTTCATGATGCCAGAACGCATCGCCAGGACGCCCGGCAGCGAGCAGGTCAAGGAGATCGTCGGCTCCGGGCCCTACAAGTTCCGGGCAGACCTGCACGAGCCGGGCGTGAAGATCGTCCTGGAAAAGTTCGCCGACTACAAACCGCGCAGCGAGCCGCCGGTATGGGCGTCGGGCGCCAAGCTCGCGAAGCTCGACCGCATCGAAATGCTGGCCATGCCCGACCCTCAGACGCAGGTGAGCGCCCTGATCAAGGGCGAGGTCGACTACCTCGAGCGCGTCCCGGCCGATCTGATGCCCCTGTTCGATGCAAAATCGGGCGCCAGGGCGGAGGTCGTAGGCTCGCTCGGCTTCCAGGCGGTCATGCGCATGAACCACCTGCAGCCGCCGTTCGACAACCTGAAGGTACGCCAGGCGATGGCTCTGGCAATCGACCGCGCACAGTACGCTGCGGTAGTGGCGGGCGATCCCAAGCTGGCCACGCCCTGCGCGGCCATCTTCGGCTGCGGCATGCCGTATGACAGCCGTGACGGCATTCCCACCTACGATCTGGCCCATGCCAAGGCGCTCCTGAAGGAGGCGGGCGTCGACTTCGGCAAGCCGATCGTGATGCTGCACGTCGCCAATGCGCCCGGCATCGCCGCGCTGGGCAACGTGACGCGCCAGCTTCTGGTCGATCTCGGCTTCCAGGTCGACATGCAGGCGATGGACTTCCAGACCTTCGCAACGCGGCGGCTCAACACCAAGCCGGTGAGCGAGGGCGGCTGGAACATCGCGCACACCACCAACACCGTGCCCGACCAGGGCAATCCGCTGAGCAACCCTTTCCTCGTCGCCCTCGGCGCTCCCGCCTCGGCATGGGGTTGGCCGAACGATCCGAAGATCGAAGAGCTCCGCCTGAAGTTCGCTACAGCGCCTGATCTCGACGCACGCCAGCGGCTCGCGGGCGAAATCCAGGCACGGGCCTACGAGCAGGTGCTGTACCTGCCGCTCGCCCAGTTCACCGCCCCGTCGGCGTGGCGCAACGATCTCGAGGGCGTGCTGAAGTCGCCGGTGATGCTGCTCTACAACATCTCCAGGAAGTGAGGAGAACGATGGCCAAGGCCGTAGCCGACGAGTATCTCAGGCGCATCCCCAAGGCAGAGCTGCATTGTCACCTTGCCGGCACGTTGCGGGCGACGACGGTCGCCGAGCTCGCCGCGCGGGCGGGGCTGCCCCTGCCCCGGCCGGCCGACAAGCTCTACCAATGGCCCGACTTCAACGGGTTTCTTGACGTACTGCGCCTCACCGCTTCCGTTCTGCGCACGCCCGAGGATTTTGCCCGCGCCGTCTACGAGTACTGCGAGGATGCGAGGCGCGACGGCAACCTTCGACACGTCGAATTCTTCTTCAATCCCGACTACTTCTATCCCAACGGCATCGACTATCCGGCAATGGTCGCCGGCATGGTCGAGGGAATCGAGCAGGCGAAGACGGCCTTCGGCATCTCGAGCATGCTGATCTGCTGTATCGACCGTTCGACCAATACGCCTGCGCAGGCGGTCGAGATCGTCGAGACCGCGATCGCGCACCGCCATGGCCTCGTGGTCGGGATCGGGCTGGACGGCAACGAAGGGGTGGGGCCTCCCGCGACCTTCGCCGAGGCCTATGCATTGGCCCGCAAAGCGGGTCTCCATCGCACCGCGCATTGTTGCGAGGACTACCTGACGCCGCGCGAGGCGCCGCCGACCAACTACCTGATCTGCCGCGACGTGCTGCAATGCGACCGCATCGATCACGGCTACAACATGCTGGCGTCGGACTGGGTGATGGCCGAGGCCCGGCGCGACGGTCTGTATTTCACGCCCTGCGCCTGGACGAGCCTCTTGCACAACCGGCCACACCGCCCCCAGCGCATTCGGCGGATGGTCGAGGCCGGCCTGAACGTGACCATCAACACCGACGACCCGGCCATGTTCGAGACCAACCTCGGCCACGGCCTCACGACGCTTTTCGAGACGATCGGCTGGGGCCCGGACATGGCCCGCAGGTTCAGCCTGAATTCCGTCGAAGGCTCATGGCTCGATGAGAGCGACAAGAGCGCCCTGCGGATCGCCTTCCGCAGGGAGATTGCCACGCTCGATCAGGAATTCGGCTACCAGTCCGCCGCACCGGGCGTCTAGGCCACGGGGTTGATCGCATCGCCTCGTTGGGCTGTTACTCCGCCGCGACACCCAGACCGATCGGGCAGCTCACGCCGGTACCGCCCAGGCCGCAATAGCCGTTGGGGTTCTTGGCGAGGTACTGCTGGTGGTAGTCCTCGGCGTAGTAGAACGGCGGCGCGTCGAGGATCTCCGTCGTGATGCCGCCCATGCCGTTCCTGGCGAGTTCCTTCTGGAACATGGCGAGCGATGCCTCGGCCTTCTTCTTCTGCTCGGCCGAGAAGGTGTAGATGCCGGAGCGATACTGCGTGCCGACATCGTTGCCCTGCCGCATGCCCTGCGTCGGGTCATGGCCCTCCCAGAAGACCTTGAGCAGCGCCTCGTAGGAGGTTTTCTTCGGGTCGAACCACACCATGACCACCTCGTTGTGGCCGGTGTAACCCGAACAGACTTCCTCATAGGTCGGATTGGGCGTGAGCCCGGCAGCATAGCCGACCGCTGTCGAGTAGACGCCCGGCACCTTCCAGAACATGCGCTCGGCGCCCCAGAAGCATCCCAGCCCGAACATGGCCTGCTCGAGCCCGGCCGGGAACGGTGGCTGGATGCGATGATGGTTGACGAAATGCTCGGTTGGCACCGCGAAGCCAGGCTTGGCGCGGCCCGGCAGGGCGCGGTCAGCGGTCGGCATTTCGGCTTTCTTGCGCAGAATCTGCCACATGGCGCGGCTCCTCTACTTTTGTCCGGTCCCTGTTTCTCCGGGACAATATGGCCATAGAATACCCTCGAATCGAGGGGGACGCCGACAATGATGAGCTTTTTCGTATGTGCGGGCCTGTTGGGCCTGCTGGGCGTGGCGCTGCTGTCCAATGTCGGCCGGCTGCGCGGCAAGACCAGGATCTTCATCGGCGACGGCGGCAACACCGAGCTGATCACGGCCATGCGCGTTCAGGCCAATTTCGTCGAGAACGTGCCGTTGGCGCTGATCCTGATCTGGCTGGCGAGCGCCACCTACGGGCCGACGACCATCGCCGCGCTCTCAGTCGGGCTGGTCGTGGCGCGCGTGCTGCACGCGGCCGGCATGTTGGGCTACCTGCCCTTCGGCCGAACGGCCGGCGCCAGCATCACCCTGCTGGTCCTGGTCGTGTCCTCGATCTGGGTCGCGCTCGCCGGGTTGGGCATCAAGCTCTACTGACCGGCGGTCGCAGGCCATGGGCGAGCCGGTCACCGTCCCGCTGTGGCTGTTCCTGCCGATCGCCGCCTTTGCGCTATGGTCGCTGCTCGACCGGCTCCTGATCCCGAGCGGCCGATGGCTGTTGCGCCGGCGGCTCAACCGGCTGATCGAGAGCGTCAATCGCCGGCTCGATGTCGAAATCAAGCCGTTCCAGCTCACCAAGCGCCAGGTCCTGGTCGACCGCCTGGTCTACGACCCACAGGTCGTGGCGGCGGCCAACGAGTACGCCCGGACCAATAACCTCCCGCGCGAAGTGGCGATGACGGAAGTCTATCGCTACGTCCGCGAGATCGTGCCGGCGTTCAACGCCTACGTCTATTTCAGGGTCGGCTACTCGATGGCCCGCACCATCGCGCGCTTCCTCTACCGCGTTCGGCTGGGTTTTGCCGACGAGCGTACGCTGGCCGGCGTGCCGCCCGGCACCGCGGTGGTGTTCGTCATGAACCACCGCAGCAACATGGATTACGTGCTGGTCGCCTTCCTCGCCGCCGAGCGCACCGCGCTCAGCTACGCCGTCGGCGAATGGGCGCGCATCTGGCCCTTGCAGCAGCTGATTCGCGCCATGGGCGCCTATTTCGTGCGACGCGACTCGAATAATCCGCTCTATCGCCGGGTGCTGGAGCGTTACGTCCATATGGCGACTGAAGCAGGGGTAGCCCAGGCAATGTATCCGGAGGGCGGCCTGTCACGCGACGGCCGCCTGCGCGAACCGCGGCTCGGGCTGTTCGACTACATGCTGAAGTCGTTCGACCCCGGGGGCGCGCATGACATCGTTTTCGTGCCGGTGGCCCTGAACTACGACCGCGTGCTGGAGGATCGCACGCTTCTGCGCTCGCTCGACAAGGCGGCGCCGCGGCGCGGCGTCTGGTTTGCTACCCACACCGCGCTCCGCTTCTGGCTGGACCAGCTCGGCCTGATGCTGCGCGGCCGCTGGTTTCGCTTCGGTTACGCCTGTGTGAATTTCGGCTCGCTGGTCTCCGCACGCGACTGGCTGGCCGCCAACGCCCGGCACGCGGGCGGCGACCTGCGCCGGCTCGACAAGGACCAGCGCTTCGAGATCGTCGGCCGGCTGGCCCACGACATCATGGGCGAAATCGCCCGGCTGGTGCCGGTGCTTCCGGTGTCGCTGATCGCCACCGTGCTGGTCGAGGCCGAGGCGGCGATCGACGAGCTCGAGCTCAAGGTTCGCGCCGGCAATCTGATGACGCACCTCGAGAGCAGGGGCGCCAAGCTCTACTTGCCCCGCGACGACCGCGACTACGCCATCCATGTCGGCCTGCGCATGCTGGTGCTGCGCCACCTGGTGGAGGACAAGGACGGGCTGCTGGCCGCCGTGCCCGGCGAGCGACCGCTGCTCGCCTACTATGCCAACGCCGTGGCACACTTGCGCTAGGACCGGTACCGATGATCAAGAAGCTCTGGCGGATCGCCTTCGACGCCGGCACCGGTTTCTTCACCAACCGGCTGCCGACGTCGGCTGCGGCGATGGCCTTCTACACCATGTTCGCGCTCGGCCCGATCCTGATCTTCGTCATCGCCGTGGCCGAGCCGTTCGTCGGCAAGCTGATGGCCCAGCAGGCGATCTTCGACGCGCTCGGCACCATCGTCGAGCCCAAGCATCTCAAGACCATCCAGCGCTTCGCCTCGGAAGACCTGTTCAGCGGCAGCGGCCTTGCCGCCATCGTCGGTGCGGGGGTGCTGATCTTCAGCGGCAGCCGGGTGTTCGTGGAACTGGACGACGCCTTCGACGTGATCTGGCGCGGCCACCGGCCGATGCGGATGCACCCCATCATGGCGAGCGTAAAGTCGCGCCTGCTCGCGCTCCTGCTGATGGTGCTGTTGGGTGTGCTGCTGATTGCGGTGATCATGAGCAGCGTGGTGCTGTCGGCCTACGCCCACGTGCTCACCTCCTTTCCGATCCTGGGCGAATGGATCGGCCCGGCAATCTCGGGGTTCACCCACTACGGCATCCTCACCATCTTCTTCGTCCTCCTCTACAAGTGGCTGCCGACCGGTGGCGTGCCGTGGCGCTTCGCGCTGGTCAGCGGCGCGGTGAACTCCCTGCTGTTCGCGATCGGCAATCGCGCGCTGGTCTACTATTTCGAGGTCACCAAGCTCACCTCGGCGTTCGGCGCCACCGCGGGCTTCGCCGCCATCATGGTGTGGATGTACTGGACCGCGCTCATCATCCTGGTCGGCGCCCAGGTGGGCCGGGCCACGCGAGACGTGTTCGAGGCCGACGAAGCCGGGCTCGAGTCGGCCAAGGCAAACGCCGCCGGTCGTCGTTAGAGCCGAGCGCCCGGGCGTTCAGAACATCGTCGCGAGAACGCGGTCGGGCGGCTTGTGACCGTCGGCGAAGGTCTTGATGTTGATCAGCACCTTTTCGCCCATCTCGATGCGACCCTCGAGCGTGGCTGAGCCCATGTGCGGCAGCAACACGACATTGTCGAGCTCGAGCAGCTTGGGATTGACCTGCGGTTCGTGCTCGTAGACGTCGAGGCCGGCGCCGGCGAGCTCGGCCGCCTTGAGCATGCGCACCAGCGCATTCTCGTCGATCACCTCGCCCCGCGCGGTGTTGACGATGATGGCGCTGGGCTTCATCAGCTTGAGTCGCCGTGCCGAGAGCAGATGATAGGTCGCCGGCGTGTGCGGACAGTTGACCGAGACGATGTCCATGCGCGCCAGCATCTGGTCGAGGCTCTCCCAGTAGGTGGCGTCGAGCTCTCGCTCGATCTCACCATGCAGCCGCTTGCGATTGTGGTAGTGAATGGCGAGCCCGAAGCCCCGCGCGCGCCTGGCGAGAGCCTGGCCGATGCGGCCCATGCCGACAATGCCCATGCGCTTGCCCAACAGGCGCGCACCCAGCATGGACGTCGGGCTCCAGCCGCTCCACTTGTTGGCCCGCACCAGGCGCTCGCCGGCGCCCATGCGGCGGGCCGTGGCCAGCACAAGTGCCATCGACATGTCGGCGGTGTCCTCCGTCAGAACGCCCGGCGTATTGGTGACGGTGATGCCGCGATGGCGCGCGGTGTCGAGGTCGATGTGATCGACGCCGGTGCCGAACGAGGCGATCAGCTTGAGCTGCGGACCGGCCTGGCTCAGGACGCGGCTGTCGATGCGATCGGTGACGGTCGGCACCAGCACGTCGGCCGCCTTGACCGCCTCGACGAGCTGGGCGCTCGTCATCGGCTTGTCGTCGGCGTTCAGCCTGGTATCGAACAGCTCCATCAGCCGGGTTTCGATCGCGTCAGGCAGCGTCCGGGTGACGATCACCAGCGGCTTTTTCTTCGGACCAGGCGGCATGCATGCCCGATTAGCAATTCCGCTCGTTGCTTGTCCAGCAGGCACACCAATCGGGCATGGATTGAGAAAGGCGCGCCTTTTCAAGTGGTTGTCGTCTGTCGCTCGGAAATATTGTATAAACGCATCCAATGCGAATTCGACCGTCCGCTCCCCTCTGGGCGGCCTTAGTTGCTCTGGTGACGTTCAGCCTCTCAGTCCTGGCCCCGGCCAGCGGCGCCTTTGCCGCGGATCCACCGTCCAACAGCCAACGTAAGGGCTCGGGCCTGCCACTGCCCCGCTTCGCGTCGCTGCGGTCGGATGAGGTCAACGTACGGACCGGCCCGGGAACCCGCTATCCGGTCGATTGGGTGTTCAAGCGCAAGTCCATGCCGGTCGAAATCGTCGCGGAGTACGAAAACTGGCGCAAAATCAGGGATTGGCAGGGCGCCAGCGGGTGGGTCCACCAGAGCCTGCTGACCGGCAAGCGCAGCTTCATCATCCCGGCCAAGCCGGCCAGCCTGCACAAGACGCCCGCAACAGCGGCCGAAGTTGTCGCCAAGCTCGAACCCGAGGTCATGGGCGAAATCCGCTCCTGCACGGGCGATTGGTGTCGGGTCCGGGTGTCGAGTGGGGTCAGTGGCTGGCTGGAACGGACCGCCTTTTGGGGCGTCTATAAGTCCGAGCCCATAAACTAGCGGCAACGGCGGCCGCGCCGTAGAACGGGGTCACTGTGGCCCACGCCATCAACGCAACCACCCATCGCTTCGAGTACATGTCGCCGACCGCGGCCGGCATGGCGGCGATGCTGCATGTTCTGGCGGCGGCCTTCCTGTTGTGGGGCACCTCCCTCAAGAACTTCGAGGTTCCGGAGGAGCCGGTCGAAGTGACGATGGAGGAGCCGCCGGCCAAAGCCGAGCCGGAGCCGCCGAAGGCCGAGCCGCAGCCAAAGACCGAGGCGCCGCCCCAGCCGCCGCCTGCCCCACCGGCCGCTCAGACCCCGCCTTCACCCCAGCCAGCGCCGCCACCCACCGCGGAGCGTCCCGGCATGCCGCCGGCGCCCGCAAAGCCGACGGTCACCGAAAAGG
>CAZHQA010000095.1:0-16820 GCA_964533955.1 uncultured Reyranella sp.
AATCGGGCGCTCGGCGCGCTGGTCGGCGCCGGCGTCGATCCGGGGACCGAGCTGGTGGTCGGCATCGCGGCGGCGTCCGTCGAGGAGGCGATTGCCCAGGGCCGCGCCGGCTTGATGCTGGGTTGCCGGAGTTTTCTTCTGGCGCCGCCGTTCTATTTCAAGAACCCGTGGGACGAGGGCCTGTTCGATTGGTTTTCCGCCGTCCTGATCGGGCTTGGCCCGCGGGCAAGCCATGTCATCCTCTATCACATCCCGCAGGTGACCTCGGTCGGCCTGTCGGTCGACATGATCGACCGATTGAAAAAGGCATTCCCCGCGCAAGTCGCGGGCGTGAAGGATTCGTCGGGCAACTGGGAGAACGCGCAGGCCCTGCTCAAACGGCACGGCGACCTGCACATCCTGGTCGGCGACGAACGCCTGTTGGCCCGGGCGATGAACTTCGGTGCGTCGGGCACGATCTGCGGCCTCGCAAACATTGCGCCCGACTTCATGCAGGCGCCGGTAAACGGCATCGAGGAACCGCGAATCGATGCGCTGGTCGACATCCTGGCGCCGTATGGCTTCACCGCGGCCGTGAAGGCGCTGGTCGGCCAGCGCCGCAACGATGCCGTCGCATGGAGCCGCATGCGCGCGCCCTTGCGTTCCCTGAACGAAGCCGAATGCCGCAAGATCTTCGCCGCCGTCGACGCCGTGCGCGCCAAGCAGGCCGCCTAGGAGCACAGAAATGCCAGCACCCATCGCCATCAGACTGCATCCCAACGACAACGTCGTCGTGGCCCGCATGGACATCCTGCCCAACACCAGGGTCGAAGGCGAGGTCGCGGCCGCGACGCGCGTGCCGCCGGGTCACAAGATCCTGACCCGGGCCGTCAAGCAGGGCGAAGCGCTGCGCAAGTACAATCAGATCATCGGATTTGCCACCGAGGACATGGCGCCGGGTACGCACATCCACACCCACAATTGCGTCATGGGCGATTTCGAGCGCGACTATGCTTTCTGCGCCGACGCCCATCCGACCGATTACGTCACTCCGCCGGCGACTTTCATGGGCTATCGTCGCGCCGACGGCCGCAGCGCGACGCGCAACTACATCGGCATCGTGACCACGGTGAACTGCTCGGCCGCGACCAGCCGCATGATCGCCAAGCATGTCGAGCCGCTGCTCGCCCAGTTCCCCAACATCGACGGCGTGGTGCCGCTCACCCACGGCGGCGGCTGCGGCATGGCGGCGTCGGGTCTGGAGATGGACGTGCTGCGCCGCACGCTGGCCGGCTATACGCGTCACCCCAACATGGCGGCTGTCGTCGTGCTGGGGCTGGGCTGCGAGACCAACCAGATCTCCGGATTGATGACTGCCGAGGGTCTCAAGGAAGGCCCCAAGCTCATCCCGATGGCGATCCAGGACGAAGGCGGCGTCGCCAGGACGGTGATGCGGGCGGTCGGATTCCTGAAGGAGCTTCTGCCCGAGGCCAACGACGTCAAGCGCGAGCCGATTCCGGTGAGCGACTTGATCCTGGCGTTGCAATGCGGCGGCTCCGACGGCTATTCGGGCATTTCGGCCAATCCCGCGCTCGGCGCCGCGGTCGACCTGCTAGTGCGCCACGGCGGCACGGCCGTGCTGTCGGAGACCCCGGAGATCTACGGTGCGGAACATCTCCTGACGCGACGCGCCGTGTCGCGCGAGGTCGGCGAGAAGATCGTCAAGCGCATCAAGTGGTGGGAAGACCATTGCGCGCGGACGGGCGGGGAGATGAACAACAATCCGTCGCCCGGCAACAAGGCGGGCGGTCTCACGACCATTCTCGAGAAGTCCTTGGGTGCCGTCGCCAAGGGCGGCACGACCAACCTGGTAGATGTCTACGAATACGCTCAACCCATTACCGCCAAGGGCTTCGTCTACATGGATTCGCCGGGTTACGATCCCGTGTCCGCGACCGGGCAGGTCGCAGGCGGTGCCAATGTCCTGTGCTTCACCACGGGGCGCGGCAGCGTCTTCGGCTGCAAGCCCACGCCGTCACTCAAGCTGGCAACGAATAGCTCGCTCTATCGGCGCATGACGGACGACATGGATATCAATTGCGGAACGATCGTCGACGGCGAGGAAAATATTCAGGAGAACGGAAAGAAGATATTTGAACTGATTGTGAAAACAGCGTCCGGACAAAAGACCAAGTCCGAACTGCTTGGTATCGGCGATGACGAGTTCGAGCCGTGGAAAATCGGAGCAACAATGTGATGAAGCTCACCTTCACGCCTTCCTGAAGGCAACTAACTTGACTTCGCGGCGTTACGTCATCATATGCGGCGCTACGACTTACGAACTTGGCCTTGCCTTGGCGGCCTAGCCCACAGCGGCACGGACCCTACCCACGAGCTATCCACCAAATTCTTCGAGTTGTCGCAGACCGGTGCCGCGAGCGCATCATCTGCGCGTAGCTATGCTTGCTCGCTAGACTAAGGAGACAGAGTGATGCCCACAGGTACCGTGAAATGGTTCAATGCCACCAAGGGTTTTGGTTTCATCCAGCCGTCCGACGGCGGCAAGGACGTGTTCGTCCATATCAGCGCCGTCGAGCGTTCGGGCCTCAACGGCCTGAACGAAGGCCAGAAGATCAACTATGAGATCGCCACCGAGCGTGGCCGCTCGGCGGCCGTCAATCTCAAGGGAGCTGAATAGGCTGCCGGAGCCCAGGAACGGCGGCGGTGCATTGGCACCGCCGCCGTTCTTTTTTGACTGGAATTGCGCCAACATGCCCCGGAGAAGCGGCGCGTCGCCGCCTTGGGGGATTCGATGCCGGCCGACTTGCACTACCTGTCGCTCGACGAGGTCGCGCGGCGGCTCAAGGCACGCAAGCTGTCGTCGGTCGAGGCGACTCGGGCGATGCTCGATCGCATCGCCAAGCACGATCCCAGGCTGAAGACCTATGCCACGCTGACACCCGAGCGCGCGCTGGTCGATGCGGCGGAGCGCGATGCCGAAACCGCCGCCGGCAAGTCGCGCGGTCCGCTCCATGGCGTACCGATCGCGGTCAAGGATCTCTGCAACACTGCCGGCACAGCGACGGCAGCAGGCATGGCCATCCATCGCGGCCACGTGCCGGCCAAGGATGCCACTGTGGTAGTCCGCCTCAAGGCGGCGGGTGCCGTGCTGCTCGGCAAGCTGCAGATGACCGAAGGCGCCTTTGGCGCGCATCACCCGACCATTCCGGCGCCGCTCAATCCCTGGAACGCAAGCTACTGGACGGGCTCCTCGTCCTCCGGCTCGGGCGCTGCCACGGCCGCCGGCCTGTGCTTCGCCTCGCTCGGCTCCGACACCGGCGGATCGATTCGCTTCCCGGCAACCATGAACGGCATCACGGGGCTGAAGCCGACCTGGGGCCGCGTCAGTCGCGCCGGAGTCTTTCCGCTTGCCGAGTCGCTTGACCATATCGGGCCGATGACGCGGAGCGCGCTCGACTGCGCGATCGTGCTGGGCGTCATCGCCGGTGCCGACGACGACGACCCGACCGCCGTCTCCGGAGCGGTGCCGGACTATGCCGCAGCGACCGCCAACGGTGTCGTGGGCAAGCGTATCGGCCTGCCGGGGGCATTGCGCGACCTGGACGACGATTCGCGTCATGCCCTCGCTGATGCCGTAGCGGCGTTCAAGATGGCAGGCGCCGAGATGGTCGAAGTGACCTTGCCGGCCGGCTTCGAGCAGGGCGCGCGCGACTGGCAGCCGCTCTGTGCCGTCGAATGCGCAGTCGCCCACGAGGCGACCTATCCGTCGCGCGCCGGCGAGTATGGTTCGGTGCTGGCGGGGCTGATCGACAGCGGCCGCAAGCTCGATGCGATGGAACTGGTGCGCCTCCAGCAGCGCCGCGCCGCGCTCGCGGGCGAACTCAGCAGGTTGCTGGCCTCGCTCGACCTGCTGTTGATGCCGGTCATGGGCCGCGCTGCCTGGACGCTCGATCATCTGGCCAGGGCCGGCCGTGATGTGGATTCCGTGGCCGAGAGGCTTCGCTATACCGCGCCGTTCGACTTGAGCGGCCATCCAACGCTCACGCTGCCGGGCGGAATGACCAAAGACGGTGTGCCAACGGGCTTCCAGATCGTCGGCCGCGCCTTCGACGAGGCCGGCATCCTCGCCGCCGGCCACGCCTATCAACGGCAGACCGACTGGCACCTCAAACGGCCGCCCCTGTAGCGTCCGTCCAACTGACCGTGCCGCAGGTGCGATTCATGGACCCTGAATCGTCTTTCCTGTACGATCACTTTTTTGTCACGATGCTGGCCGCATGAGAATTCCGTTCCGGCACGATCTGCGACTGAAGCCCAGCATTCTGACGTCGTTCCTGCTTCTCACGTTGCCGGTTTTCGCGACAATTATCGCTGTCACTTATATCTCGAACGAGCAGATTGCGCGGACCGACGCCGGAGAACTGGTCGAGCGTTTTCGCGTCGACGGGATCGAAAACGTTCAGGCGATCTTCGAGCCCATCAAGTCGCTGGTGCGGTCGGCGGTGACGCTGGGCGACCAGCAACCTGATTTCTACCTCAGCAACCGCTCCATCAAGTACTTCTACAGCGTGCTCCTGCACAACGAGAAGATGGTCAGCGTCTATGCCGGCTTGAGTGACGGCGAATTTCGCCAGGCCCGGCGGATCGATCCCGCGGCCGAGATCGACGGCAAGCTGCCGCCCAAGGGCACCAAGTTCGCCTATCGCTGGATCGACCTCAAGGAAGGCGAGGGCTCGATCGATCACTATGTCTTCCTCGGCGCCGACGGCGAGAGCCTGGGGACCTCCCAGCAGCTGACGACCTACGATCCAAGAACGCGCGCCTGGTACCGCAATACCGTGGCGGCCGGCACGACCTTCATCACCGATCCCGACGTCTTCGCCGCACTGGGGCTGATTGGCTTCACGGTTGCGGCGCCCTTCTCGGCGGAAGGCGAGGTCAAGGGCGTGTTCGCCATCGACTTCACGCTCGACGGACTCTCGTCCTACTTGGCGGAACGCAAGATCAGCCCGGGCACCGTGAGCTACATCCTCGACCAGCAGGGCCGCGTGATCGCCGCCTCCGATCTGTCGAAGACCTACACCAGCAAGAACGGGCGCGTGGAGCTCACGCACATCTCTTCGCTCGACAACGACCTGCCGGCGATCGCCTTCGGCGCTCGTCCGCGCCAGGCCGCGGCCGATCGGCTCTATTCCTTCAGCCACGCAGGCAAGGAGTACTTCGCCAGCCTCTCGACCATGCCGGCCGCCTTCGGCAAGGAATGGCAGTTCTTCATCATCACGCCGATCGCCGATTTCACCGGTGAGTTTCAGCAAAACAATACGCGCCTGCTCATCTTCGGCCTCGTTGCGACGGCGATACAGATCCTCATCATCCTTTTCCTTTCGGGCGTGATCTCCGCTCCGCTCGAAAGGCTGGCGAAGAACGTCGGGGAGATCGAGAAGTGGGGCCACGACCGCCTGCCGAGCGTGGTATCGCCGGTGCGCGAGATCGCTCTGCTGTCGCGCGCGGTCGATCGGCTCGACGCCACCGTCAAGTCCTTCGCTGCGTTCGTGCCGGTCGGGCTGGTCCAGGAGCTGCTCGCCTCCGACCAGAAGTTGCAGCTCGGTGGGCATAGTCGGTTCCTCACTATCTTCTTCACCGACATCGAGGCCTTCTCGACCTTGTCGGAAGAGGTACCGACCCAGGAGTTGCTGCTGCGCGTGTCGGCGCACTTCGCGGTACTGACCAAGGCGGTAAACGACGAGCATGGCACCATCGACAAGTTCGTCGGCGATGGCGTCATGGCCTTTTGGGGCGCGCCGGGGCTGCTCGAGGACCATGCCTGGCGCGCCTGCGTGGCCGCGCTGCGCATTCAGCAGGGCATGGACGCGCTCAACGCACGCTGGGCGGCGGAAGGTCTGCGGCCGCTGAACGTGCGCATCGGCATCCATTCCGATGCGGTGCTCGTCGGCAACGTCGGCTCCAAGGAGCGCATGAGCTACACTGTGATGGGTGACGGCGTGAACATCGCGTCGCGGCTTGAAGGCGTGAACAAGGACTTCCGCACCCGCATCTGCATCAGCCACGCCGTGTTCAAGGAGGCAGGCGAGCGGCTGTGCGTGCGGCCGATCGACGAAGTGACGGTCAAGGGCCGCCGCTCGACCGTTACTATTTACGAAGTGCTGGGCGCCTTCGGTGCGGGCACCGAACTCGAACCCGGTCCCAAGCAGCTGCGGCTTGCCGAGCTCACGAAGGCCGCCCATTCCGCCCTGATCCGGGGCGACAAGGTCGCGGCGCTGGAGCTCTATGGAAAGGCGCTGTGCGAGTTCCCGGGCGACGGCGTTTGCCAGGCGCTGGTTCGGCAGTTGGCGGCATGAACGATTCGCTGCGCCTTCCGTCGCCCACTGTGCCGGCCCTGCGCCCCAGCGAGTACACTGCCGCGCTGATCCAGGTCCTGCGGGCGGAGCCAGAAAAGGTGCGCGGTGCCCATGTGCTCGAGATCGGCTCGGGTAGCGCGGTGGTCCTGGCGGCGCTCGGCGCGCTCGGCGCGGCCTCGCTGTGTGGAGTCGACATCGAGCACGACGCGGTCGAAGCGGGCGGGCTGCTGCTCGACCAATTGGGGCATGCCGGCGCGGAGCTGCACCAGGGCGACATGTGGCTGCCGGTGGCCGGACGGCGCTTCGATCTGATCGTGGCCAATCTTCCGCACTTCCCCATGGCGCCGGTCGAGGTTGCCGGGCGATTGCCGACCTGGAGCTCGGGCGGCAACGACGGCCGCTGGCTGCTCGACGCCTTCCTCGAAGGGCTGCCGGTTCATCTCGCGCCAGGCGGGCGGTCCGTGATGACCCACAATGCCTTCGTCGGCCTCGAGCGCTCGCGCGAGATCGCCGAGCGGCACGGGCTCGAGCTTCGCGTGGTGCTCACTGCCCTCATTTATATTCCAGGCGACAAGGTCCGGCGCATGACCCAGGGCGTGCTGCGTGCCGAGCAGGGCCGGTCGCTGCATCGCCTTGGGCCTTACATGTTCGGCGACTTGCACGTCGTCGAGCTGACCCGTTCCTCCCGCTGACATGTCGTTGCGAACGCTCGCCGTCGGGCTGACCCTGGCGCTCATGGCGATGGCGCCGGTCCGGGCCCAGGACAGGATGTCGCCGGACGCAGCGCTCGAGGAGGTACTGAAAGAGGCGCGCACCCACTGCGCTCAGCCGACTGACCGACTGTCGCGGATCCTGTGCGGCGGTCGCATTCGGGTCGGCGTGCGCGAATTCTATCCCTTGTTCGGAACCCGCGAGGGGGACGTCCGATCGGGCTATGAAGTCGATGTCGCCCGCGCCATCGCCGGTCGGCTTGGCGTCGAACCGCAGTTCACGCGAGTCAACGCCGCCACCCGCATTCCGTCGATTGGCGAGGACCGCATTGACCTCGCCATCGCCACCATGGGCCACAACACCCAGCGCGACAGCCAGGTGCGCTTCATCCGGCCGCACTACTACCAGTCGGAAACGACCTTGGTCGGCCCGAAAGCCCTGCCCGTCTCAGGATGGAAGGACGTCACCGGCCGCACCATCTGCGTCACCGTCGGCAACGGCTCCAACGCCGAGATCGTCTCGCAAAACGTGCGCTTGATGCTGTTCGACGAAGCCGGCGTGCTGCCCGAACGGCTGCGTGACGAAACCTGTGTTCTGGCGGCACAGGACGACAGCTTCTTCGCCGAGTACTTCACCGATCCAGCCTTCGCCCGCGCGTTCGAGCAGAAATTCGGCTTTGCCCAGGTGCCGTGGGGCATGGGCGTGGCGCGCACCGGCAGCGACAAGCTGGCGCGCGCACTCGACCTGATGAGTCAGATCTTCCACCGCGACGGCGTGTTCCTCGACCTCGCGCGGAAGCAGCGCATCGGCACGACCTTTCTCGAGAAGCAGAACGGGATCTGGAAAAGGCCGGAGTGCAATACCGACACCGGCAGCGCCAATCCTGCCTGCGTCCTGCCCGCATTCAACGCCGAGCTCAGGCCCACGCCCTTCGCCCCAAGCGTGCTGGCGTTCGAGGAATGGATCGAGAAGCGCCTTGGTCTCGACGTCACCTTGCCGATGCTCACGATCGCGCCGGCCTTCACGCTGTTCCTGGATGGCGTCGTCAATTCGCTGATCCTGATAGCGGGCGCCCTGGTGGCGACCTCGGCCTTCGCCTTGGCCTTCGGCGGCGCGCTCGGCTCACCCTCGAGAGTGCTGCGCTGGTCGGCGCGCGCCATCACCGTCACCCTGCAATCCTCGCCGATCGTGCTCACCCTGGTGATTGCCGCGGCGATCGCTCACGCGATCCTCCCCTACTCGTCGTCGGTGGCGCTCGGCGCCTCGATCCTGGCGCTTGGTCTCATGAACGGCAGCAACGCTGGCCAGGCGATCTCCGAGGCGATGACAAGCCTGCGCAGCGAGCGAAAACTGAGCGGTTTCAATCTTTTCCTTCATTCGCTTGGCCGTTCTGCCACCCAGATCGTGTCGTTTCTGGTCAACGCCGCCAAGGGAACGCCGATTGCGAGCTTCATCGGTGCACCCGAGCTCTTGAGTGCGCTGACCGACATCACATCGTTCTCCAGCGGCCGGGTCACGACCTACTGCCTGTTGCTGGTCTTCTACACCGTGGTGGTGATGGGCGTGGTATGGCTGTGCAACAGGCTGCGCGCCTTCCTCGAGCACAACGCGGCCACGGCATGAGCCCGCTGATGCAGCGCCTGGGCGGTGATTTCCTGCCGACTTTCCTCGCCGGCATGGCGGTCAATTTCGAGATCGCCGCGATGGCCGTCGTCATCGGCCTGCTGGTCGGCCTGCCGCTCGCCTACGCCCGCGCCTCCGCGAGCCGTGCGGCCATCGGTCTGGCGCTCACGCTCGTCGGCCTGATGCGGGCTGCTCCCACCTTCGTGGTGATGTTCTTCCTGTTGAACGTCGTTCCGCGCGATGCGGAATTGTTCGGCATTCCGCTTGCCCTGTCGGGCGTCATGACCGTGGCGGTTTCGCTGGTTCCCTATTCGGCCGCCTACGTCGCCGATTCGGGCGTCGAGGCGCTGCAGCAATGGCGCCGTGGTTCGCATCTCGGGGCGCTTCTGTTCCTGCCCAATATGACGCGCGCCTTCTTCGTCGTGGTGATGTCATCGGGCGCGGCGGCGGCGATCGGTGTTACGGAAGGCATCTCCGTCATCCTGCGCCAGGCCGAGCTCCTGCCCACGCTCGGTGACCGGCTGCTGCTGTTCGCCGTCGGCATCGCGATGTTCGGCGTTCCCCTGCAGCTCGGTTCCGCCTTCGTCCGTCGGCTGCAACGGACACTTGGCGCTCGCATGACGCGTCGACAGGCCAGTTCATGAGCAACTACCGATCGAATTTCCGCCCCGGCCTGTTCGAGGGACAGACCATCATCGTGACCGGTGGGGGCTCCGGCATCGGGCGTTGCACGGCGCACGAACTGCATTTTCTGGGGGCCCGCCTCGCCCTGCTCGGGCGCACTGCCGAGAAGCTCGAACAGGTCAAGCAGGAGCTAGGTGCACCCGAGGCCTTCACCTATGCCGCGGACCTGCGAGATGAAGACCAGGTCAAGCGGGCGGTCGAGGCCGTACTCGCGTGGGGTGGCCGCATCGATGGTTTGGTCAACAATGCCGGCGGCCAGTTCCCTGCGCCGCTGAAGGAAATCTCGCTCAACGGCTGGAACGCGGTGGTGCGCAATAATCTCACCGCGACGTTCCTGATGTCGAAAGAGGTCTACCTGCGTTCGATGGAGGCGAATGGCGGCTCGATCGTCAATGTAGGCGCCGACTTCGAGCTCGGCATGCCGGGCATGGGGCACAACGGCGCCGCCCGTGCGGGACAGACCAACCTTACCTACACGGCTTCAGTCGAATGGGCGCATTCGGGCGTGCGTGTGAATTCGGTCATACCGGGATTCATCGCCTCGTCCGGGCTCGACCGATACCCCGAGCGGGCGCACGATGTGCTGCGTGGCGTGAAGGGCCGGGTGCCGTTGAAGCGCCACGGCACGGAATCGGAGATTGCCGGCGCCATCGTCTATCTCCTGAGCGAGGCGGCCTCCTATGTCACCGGCATCTCGCTGAGGGTCGATGGCGGTTTGCACAATAACGCGCGTTCTTCATTCTACACCGTGCCCGATCACGACAAGTCGAAGCCGTATAACGGCTTTCCGCTCTATCGCGTGCCCAAAGTGCTCGAGTAGGCCGGCTGCAATTGGCGGCGTCTCGCGGATAACTCCTCATGTTCGGTTGTCCTAGCTTCTGGCTGTCGCCAACAGCAAGGAACGTGCACCATGTCCAAGGAACAGGAAAACAAGGCCATCGTTGGCCGCTGGTTCACCGAGTTCTGGGGTAACCCCTGGAACCCCAAGGTGATCGACGAACTCGCCGCGCCCGACATGTTGCTGCAGTACTCGCTGCATGCGCCCCGCCGCGGCCGCGATGACGTGAAGGACTTCATGACGGATTTCCGCGCCGCCTTCCCGGACCTGGAATTTGGCGGCGCCGGCGATCTCATCGCCGAGGGCGATTATGTCGTCGGCCGATGGATTGGCGGCGGCACGCATACCGGGCCCGCCTTCGGCGACTTTCTGGCAGGTGCGCTGCCGGCGAAGAGCGGCCGCAAGATGCGGTTCGCCGGCACGACCGTGCTGCGCGTCGAGAACGGCCGGGTGGCCGAGGAGATCGGCCTGGACGACGGCGTGACGGCGCTGACGCAACTCGGTCTCATCCGAGCGGCTTGAGCGAACGAGCCGGGCCGGGGGCATGCTCCCGGTCCGGTCGCTCACCGACCTGTGAAGCCGCGCGAGACATCTGCCGGCCACGCGCTAGAGTATCTGGGTCACCATGCGGCAGACCTGGACCTGGCACTTCGAGCTTCCGCCCGAGCGGTTGTGGCCGGTGCTGGCCGACACCAATCGCTTCAACGAGGCGATGGGCCTGCCGGCCTACGTATTGCAGGAAACGCCGCAGCCCAACGGCACGATCCTGCGGACCGGCAAAGGCAAGGCGGCAGGCTTCGCGCTGGAGTGGGAGGAAAAGCCTTACGAGTGGATCCACGGCCGCCACTTTCGCCAGGCGCGCGTCTTCACCAAGGGGCCGTTCCGCCGCTTCGGGCCGGTGTTCGACATCGAGCCGCAGGGCGGCGGCAGCAGGGTCTCCTACGCCCTGGAATGGGAGCCGCTGACGTTCGTCGGCCGGTTGTTCGGCAAGAAGCTCGCGGCACAGGCAGGTGCCGTGGTCGAGAAGCGCGTGCTGGAAGCGGTGGCCTTCGCCAAGGGCGAGCGTCAAACCTATTTTGACATCGCCCCGCCCAAGTTGCCTGACGGCGCGCGGGCGCGGGCCAAGGCCTTGGCCGACCTGGTCGATCGGACGCCCTATGGCAATGGGCTCGGTCACAAACTTGCCGATTTCGTGCTCGATGGCATGGCCACTGACGTGATGCGCATCAAGCCCAAGCGGCTTGCCCGTCAGTTCGGCGTCGCCGAACGGCCGGCCGTCGAGGCCTGTCTGGCCGGCGTGCGAGCAGGCCTGCTCACCATGAAATGGGATCTGCTCTGCACCAACTGCCGCGGCGCCAAGCTGAGTGTGGCGGCGCTGTCGGAGTTGCCGACGGGCGCGCATTGTCCGTCCTGCAACATCGATTACGACCGCGATTTCGAGCGCAACATCGAGCTTTCCTATGCGCCCGCGCCGGCCCTCAGGCCGCTGGCCGAAGGCGGTTTTTGCCTCAGCGGTCCAATGTCCACGCCGCATGTGCTGGTACAGCAGCTGCTCGCGCCGGGCGAGAAACGCGAGCTCGCCCTCGACCTTCCGGCCGGGGCCTATCGCCTGCGCACGCTGCATCCCGGCGTCTACGTCGACGTCGATCACGAAGGCGGCGCTTTTCCCGGCCTGCGGGCGACGGCCAAGGGTATCGAGGCGCTGCCGGGCAAGCCCGGCAAGATCGCGTTCGTCAACGATGCGGGCTTCGAGCTGGCGCTGCTGATCGAGGACCGCACCTGGACGCGCGAAGCGCTGACCGCACCGGAGGTGATCTCGCTCCAGGCCTTCCGCGATCTGTTTGCCGCCGCCACCTTGCGGCCGGGCGACGATGCGGGCGTCAGCCAGGTGGCGCTGCTGTTCTCCGACCTGCGCGGCTCGACGGCACTCTATGAGCGGGTGGGCGATGCGCGCGCCTTCAACATGGTGCGCGAGCACTTCGCCCTGCTCGGCTCGATCGTTCGCGACCATGACGGCGCAGTGGTGAAGACGATCGGCGATGCGGTGATGGCCTGCTTCGGCGATCCGGCCGATGCGGTGAAGGCCGCGCTCGCCATGCAGACAGGGATCAAGAGCCACGACCTCGTGTTGAAGCTCGGCGTGCATGCCGGACCGAGCGTGGTCGTCAATCTCAACGACCGGCTCGACTATTTCGGCTCGACGGTGAACATGGCGGCCCGCCTGCAGGGGCAGAGCGAAGGGGGCGATATCGTGATCTCGCGCACCATCGCCGCCGATCCGGCGGTGATACCCCTGCTGGCCAAGGTCGACAGCCGTGAGGAGAGCGTGACGCTGAAGGGGTTCGCCCAGCCGATTGCCTTCGTCCGCGTCCTGCCCTGACGCGGCTCACTAGGAGTCAGGTGCCGAAATGCGCGGCCAGAACGGCGGCCGCTTCGTCGTTTGCCCTCAGTCCCTGCTGCAGGAAGCGGGTGAGCGAGAAAAAGCCGTGGATGGTGCCGGGGTAGTTGGCGTAGGTCGTCTTGACGCCGGCGTCGATCAACCGCTCGGCGTGGGCCCGACCCTCGTCGCGCAGCGGGTCGTAGCCCGCTGTCAGCACGAATGCCGGCGGCAGGCCGGCAAAATCCCTGGCCAGCAGCGGCGACAGGCGCCGGTCGGCGAGATCGGTGCCGCCCGGAACGTAGGCCTTCCAGAACCAGTCGATCAGGTCCTTGGTCAGGAAATATCCGTCGGCGAAGGCGAGGCGCGAGGCGCTCTGCCGGCTTGAATCGGTGGCGGGGTAGATCAGCATCTGGAAGGCGGGCATCGGCTCGCCGAGTTGGCGAACGGCTTGGCAGACCACGGCGGAAATGGCGCCCCCTGCCGAATCGCCGCCGACGGCAATGCGTGTCGAATCCGCACCGAACGAGGCCGCGTTGTCGCGAATATGCCGGAAGGCCGCGACGCCGTCGTCGATCGGTGCCGGGAAGGGATGCTCGGGTGACAAGCGATAGTCGATCGAGATCACCTGGCAGCGACTCCTGTTGGCCAGGCGCCGGCACGTCGAATCGTGGGTCTCGATGTTGCCGATCACGAAGCCGCCGCCATGGTAGTAGACCAGCGTCGGCAGGGGCCCTGCCGCGCTGCCAAGAGGCCGGTAGCGGCGGAAGGCGATCTGGCTGCCCGGCCCGGTGAAGGCACCATCCTTCACTTCCGCGACGTCGAGCGGCTCCGCTTCGCTGTCCTCGCTCATCTTGTCGACGGCGGCGCGCCCCATCTTGTACGGCAAGGTGTGCAGCTTGGGCCGGCCCTCGGCGACGGCCTTGTCCATCAGGTCGAGGAGCATGCGGGCTTCCTGGTCGAGCATCGTGGTCACTCTCCTCGGTCGAACAAGTGGCGGTAGGCGAACAGCGCCGGCGCACCGCCGGTATGGATGAAGACGATGTCGTCGCCCTTTGTCCACCGTCCGCCGCGGATCAGCGATATCAACCCGGCCAGACCCTTGCCGGAATACACCGGATCGAGCACCAGGCCCTCGAGACGGGAGCCGAGTTGGATGGCCTTGACCGTCGCCGCATGGGCAATGCCGTAGGCCGGGCCGGCATGACCTGCGACGACCTCCACGTCCATGGCATCGAACGGCTGGCCGAGCAGGGCGGCTGCGGCCTCGGCACAAGCCATGACGTCGGCGCGCACACGTTCGGGCTCGGCGTCGATGTCGATGCCGACGACGCGTGTTTTGGGCAAACAGCGCGTGGCGCCCACCATCAGTCCGGCCTGCGTGCCGCCGCTGCCGGAGCAATGCACGATCGCGGCGGGCGAAATGCCGGCCGCGCTGCACTGGTCGGCAAGCTCCACCGCGGTCGAGGCATAGCCGACGGCGCCCAGGCCATCGGAGACGCCATAAGGCACAACGAACGGTTTGCGCCCCTCGCTGCGCAGTCGATCGGCCAACGCCCGTATCGCACCATTACGATCGCCGTTCCACGGCACGTCGTGCAGGGTGGCGCCGAACAACCGGTTGAGCAGCGCGTTGCCGGTCTTCTCGTATTCAGCCGACGGCGGCGCGAGCCGGCCATGATAGACCGCAAGATGGCAGGCGAGGCCGAGCTTGGCCGCTGCCGCTGCGACCTGACGCTGGCTGTTCGATTGCACGACGCCGCCTGACACCAGCGTGTCGCAGCCTTCGGTGAGCGCCTTTTTCAATACGTAGTCGAGCTTGCGCAGCTTGTTGCCGCCGAGGCCTACCCCCGTGCAATCGTCGCGCTTCACCCAGAGCCGTGGCCCGCCGAGATGCTCGCTGAGCCGCGGCATCGGCTCGAACGGAGTCGGCAGATGGGCCAGTCCTAGGCGCTGAAATCGCTCAAGCGAGAAAAGCTTTTGCATGCCGGGCGATGTCGGTAGCACGCTCCCATGTCATGCAGAAGCGCCCGCCGTGAACGATTTCCAGCTCGGCGTGCGGGCAGGCGTCGTGAACCTGCCGCCGGTATTTGCTGTAGATGAATTTCTGACCGTAGAGCATCAGCACCGGGCAGTCGATCATGCCCAGCGTGCCGAGCAGATCGAAGCCTGCAAATGCCTGAACGGCCTGCCAGCGATCTCGGCCGACTTCCAGCTGCGCGGTATTGATGCGATCCATCCACGACTGCGTCGGCTTGATCGGCGCGTGGTCGGGATCGTTGGCCAGCACGAACTCGAGAGTGCGCGGCGCGGGAAATCCCGAAGGGTCGGACGGCCGCACCTTGGCGATATCGGCGATATCCTGCTGGCCGCCCTTCTCGAAGTAGGGCGTGTTGATCGCGATCACCTTGTCGATGCGCTGCTTGTGGCGGGCACCGAGCGCGTAGGACACGCCGGCGCCGACGGCCTCGCCCAAAGCGAAGGCGCGCTCGATCTTGAGCGAGTCCATCACTTCGATCACGCAGCGTGCGTAGTCCTCGATGCTTGGCTGCTGCGTGACGTGGTCGGAGTGGCCATGACTCGGATAGTCGATGGCGATCGCGCGGAAGTCGGGCGCCAGCGCCTGCAACAACTCGATCATCAGCGCCGAACTCTGCTGGTTGATGTGGCTGATCATTACGGCGGGACCCTGTCCGCACGCCCGCCAGTGAATGTGCCCGGCGAAGGTCTTGGCCAGCCCTCGATCGATCAGTTGCGTCATGGCTACTCCAGCTTGACTTTGGCGAAGCGGATCACCTCCGCCCATTTGACGCTCTCGGCGGCGAGGAACGTCGTCAATTCCTCGGTCGTGCTTCCAACCGCGAGGCCGCCGACCGCGGCATAGGCGTCGGCCACCTCCTTGCTGCGCAACGTCTCGACGGCAGCGGCGAAAATCTTCTGGCGAGCGGCTGCCGGTGCGTCTCCAGGCGAGATCAGCGCATACCAGTTGTCGGAGTTGACCTTCGGCAGGCCGAGCTCGCGCATGGTTGGCACGTCGGGCAAGAGCAGGCAGCGCGTGTCGGAGGTGACGGCCAGGGCCTTGACAGTGCCGGCGCGGATGTGGGCCAGAGACACCGAGATGTCGAGCAGGGTCGAATCGACCGTGCCGGCGACCAGATCGTTGGTGGCAGGCGCGGCGCCCCGATAGGGCACGTGCAGGATGTCGATGCCGGCTTCGTGTTTCAGAAGCTCGATGGCGAGATGCGTGATGCCGCCGGTGCCGGCCGAGCCGCAGGTGATCTTGCCAGGCTTGGCCTTGGCGGCATCCATGAAGTCCTTGAAGCTGTTGATGCCGAGCTTGCTGTTCACCACCAAGATCTCCTGCACGCGCACCATCAGGGTGAGCGGCGCGATGTCCTTCCTGAGGTCGAAGGGCATCTTGGGCATCAGGTGCTGCATGATTGCGCCGGCCGAGGCGCTCATCATGCCCATGACATGCGCATCGCTGCCCGCCTTGGCGACGAAATCGACGCCGGTCACGCCGGCGGCGCCACTCTTGTTCTCCACGACAACCGACTGACCGAGACGTGGCGACAGGCCTTGCGCCAGGTAGCGGCCAAACACATCGGAAGGCCCACCCGCCGGGAAAGGGATAACGAGCGTCATCGGCCTGCCCGGGAAGGCCGGTTGCGCCAGCGCGCGCGTGCCGACGAACGGCGCGGCAGCCAGGCCCGCTACGGCACGACGGCGGGAGAGCGACACGATTTCCTCCGGTTTGGTCGGCGCGACTTTGATCCAATTCGGGCCGGTTGCGTAGACGTTATATGCTGGTCCTGGAATCGTTTTTTGCAGGCCGAACGATAGACGACGGGAGGTTCGTCAACAGCTGGACGAGGAGTGAACGGCGCTTCCACGTCGTGATCGACGGCACGTGGGACGGTCGCGTGCTCGCACTGTCGGAAACCTATGACTACGACAACGGCCTGCGCGAGCGAAAGAGCTGGCGCCTGGAGCAGACCATGCCGGGCCGTTTCACCGGCACGTACGACAACACGATCGGACCTGCGAACATCTGGTCCGAGGACGCGATGGTGCGCTTGAAGTACAAGCTGCGGCTCGCGGGCATTGCGCTCGGCTTCGACGAGACGATGAAGCTCTGCGACGATGGCAGCGTGATCGATACCGCGCGCGTCACCAAGTGGGGCATACCGGTCGGCCGTCTCGAGGTCGTGATGCGGCGGGCCTGAAC
>CAZHQA010000096.1:0-16799 GCA_964533955.1 uncultured Reyranella sp.
TCGGCCGCTTGCCGGATTCGCCCGACCGGCGCGGTACGTTCAACACCTGGGTGAGTCACGAAGGCGAGACGGGACAGCCGATCCTGCTGAGCTTCTGCAATGGCCAGACTGCCGTTCGCCTCGACCGCGAGGCCAGCGACGAGGAAGTGACACAGGTGGCGCTCGAATCGCTGCGCAAGATGTTCCCTAACCAGGTCATGGCGCCCGAGGCCATGGTCTACCCGCGCTGGCTCAGCGATCCGTGGAGCCGCGGCGGCTATTCCTATCCCGGGGTCGGCAGTGCGCCCGAGGACCGCGAAGTCCATGCCCGTCCGCTCGGCGACCGCGTGTTCTTCGCCGGCGAGGCGACCGAGCCGGTCGAATACGGCACGGTGCATGCCGCCCTCTGGTCGGGCGAGCAGAGCGCCGAGGCGATCTTCGCCCGCGCGACCGGCAGCCGGGCGACGCGCGGGCAACGTCCGTGGGCTGGCGCCCGGCTGGGTGCCGGCCGCCACAATGGGTGATAGAAGGTAGCGGTCATGCATACCGCCAACAGCATCTTCTTCGTGCTCGTGATCGTGTCCGGCCTGGCTACGCTCGGCATGCTGTTCGCCGGCCTGATCAACATGGCCCGGGGGCCGACCGACAGCATCGAGCGGGCACGCGGCAGCAACAAGCTCATGTGGTGGCGCGTGCGGCTGCAGTTCCTGACCATCATCCTGATCCTGCTGTGGTGGATGACCCGGGGAAACTGAGGCCTGATGGTAAAGCTGACACGCATCTACACCAGGGGCGGGGACAAGGGGCAGACGTCGCTCGGTCGCGGCGAGCGCGTGGCCAAGCACGATCCGCGTGTCGAGGCCTACGGCACCGTCGACGAGACCAATTCGGTGCTCGGCCTCGCCCGGGCGGCGATCGCGCGCGCGCTCAAGAACGATGCGCATCGCCGCCACGTCGACGACATGCTGGCGCGCATCCAGAACGACCTGTTCGATCTCGGCGCCGATCTCTGCACCGTCAAGGCCAAGCGCGGCGAAGCGGTGCTGCGCATCACGCCGGCCCAGGTCGAGCGGCTGGAGCGCGAGATCGACGCGATGAATGGAGAACTCGGTCCGCTCACCTCGTTCATCCTGCCCGGCGGCACGGAGGCCTCGGCGTGGCTCCATCTCGGCCGCACCGTATCGCGCCGCGCCGAGCGGCGGGTGACGCAGCTTGCCGTCAAACAGGCCGTCAACCCGGAGGCGATCAAGTACATCAATCGCCTCTCCGACCATCTGTTCGTGCTGGCCCGGCGGCTCAACGACAATGGTGCAGCAGACGTGCTTTGGGTGCCGGGGGGCTCGCGCTAGGCGCAAGTTCCACCGCGGAACGTGATCCATTCGGCGGCGTTACATCGTCATGGCGGAACAGAAATCCCCGGCACGGATGATCGTCGATCGGCTGGTCGCGGCGGACGTGAACATCGATCGGCTTGCCGTCGAAGAAATGGCCGGGAAGGTACGCGTGACCGGGGTCGTGGCGAGCGAGGCGGAGAGGGACCGGGCGTTGGCGGCGCTGGGCGATGCCCAGGCCGGCGGTATTGCCTGCACATATGCAATCGATGTGAGGCCACCCCAGCGCCCGACCGACAGTGAGCCACCGGAGGCCGATCTCGGCAATCCTTCAGAACCAGCCTGACAACTCTAAGCTTTTGAAAAAGTTCACAAAAAGCTTTCGCGCTGCGATTTTGTGCGGCGCGTCATAGCCTTGACATGGTTGGCTGAACGCCCCTACACGAATTGCCCTTCGCCGGACGAAACGTCCGGCCGCAACATCTATAGGCAAAACGCGATGAAAGTGCTGGTCGCGGTCAAGCGGGTCATCGACTACAACGTCAAGATTCGCGTCAAGGCCGACAACACAGGCGTCGAGACGGCCAACGTCAAGATGTCGATGAATCCCTTCGATGAGATCGCCGTGGAAGAGGCGATCCGGATGCGAGAGAAGGGGGCCGCGACCGAGATCATCGCCTTTTCCGCCGGCCCGGCGCAGTGCCAGGAGACGATCCGCACCGCGCTCGCCATGGGCGCCGACCGCGGCGTGCTGGTGCAGACCGACGCCGAGCTTCAGCCGCTGGCCGTCGCCAAGCTCCTGAAGGCCGTGGTCGACAAGGAGCAGCCTGGCCTGGTGATCGTCGGCAAGCAGGCGATCGACGACGATTCCAACCAGACCGGCCAGATGCTGTCCGCGCTGCTCGGCTGGTCGCAGGGCACCTTCGCCAACAAGCTCAACGTCGCCGACGGCTCGATCGAGGTGAAGCGCGAGGTCGACGGCGGCCTCGAGAACATCAAGATCAAGATGCCGGCGGTGATCACGACCGACCTGCGGCTCAACGAGCCGCGCTATGCCTCGCTGCCCAACATCATGAAGGCCAAGAAGAAGCCCATCGAGGTGCTGGCGCCGGATGCGCTGGGCGTCGACGTGGCGCCGCGGCTCAAGGTGCTGAAGGTCGAGGAGCCGCCCAAGCGCAAGGCCGGCATCAAGGTGAAGACCGTGGCCGAGCTGGTCGACAAGCTGAAGAACGAAGCGGGAGTGATCTGAACATGGCCATTCTCGTGGTCGCCGCGCACGACAACAAGACCGTCCGTGCCAACGTCGCCAACGCGGTCGCCGCCGCGGGCCAGATGGGCTCCGACGTCGCCGTCCTGGTGGCCGGCAGCAATTGCGGCGAGGCCGCCAAGTCGGCCGCCGCCATCCCGGGCGTGGCCAAGGTGCTGCAGGCCGAGGATGCGGCCTACGCCAACTGGATGGCCGAGGACATCGCTCCCCTGGTCGTCAAGCTTGCCCCGAACTACAGCCATGTCGTGATGGCCGCCGACTCGGTCGGCAAGAACATCGCCCCGCGAGTCGCCGCGCTGCTCGACGTCGGCCAAGTGTCCGAGGCCATCAAGGTGGTGTCGCCCGACACCTTCGTGCGGCCGATCTATGCCGGCAACGCCATGGCCACCGTGCAGACCGCCGACAAGATCAAGGTCGTGACGATACGGCCGACCAACTTCAAGGCGGCCGCTGCCGGCGGCGGCTCGGCCGCGATCGAGCAGGTCGGCGGCGAGGGCAGCAAGGGTCTTTCTTCCTACGTCGGCGCCGAGCTTTCCAAGAGCGAGCGGCCCGAGCTCACCTCGGCGAAGATCGTCGTGTCGGGCGGCCGCGGGCTCGCGAGCGGCGAGAACTTCAAGATCCTCGAGAAGCTCGCCGACACGCTCGGCGCGGGCCTCGGTGCCAGTCGCGCCGCCGTCGATGCCGGCTACGTGCCGAACGACTATCAGGTCGGCCAGACCGGCAAGGTGGTGGCGCCCGACCTCTATATAGCCATCGGCATTTCCGGCGCGATCCAGCATCTCGCCGGCATGAAGGACAGCAAGACCATCGTGGCGATCAACAAGGACGAGGAAGCGCCGATCTTCCAGGTGGCCGATTACGGCATCGTGGGCGATCTGTTCCAAATCGTTCCCGAATTGACTGCTGCAATCGCAAAGAAATAGCGCGGAGTATCGCGTCATGATCAAGCGCATCGGAGTCATCGGTGCCGGCCAGATGGGCAGCGGCATTGCGCATGTTTGCGCGCTGAAAGGCTTCGACATCCGTCTGATGGACGTCGACCAGCCGCACATCAACTCCGGCATCGACAATATCGGCCGCAACATGGACCGCCAGATCGGCCGCGGCATGATCCGGCCGGAGGACAAGGACTCGGCGCTGAAGCGCATCACCACGAGCACCGACTACAAGCAATTCGGCGACTGCGACCTGATCGTCGAGGCGGCAACCGAGAACGAAGTGGTCAAGCGCGACATCTTCAAGAAGCTGTGCGAGGGCCTGCCGCCCAACGTGCTGCTCGCCACCAACACCTCGTCGATCTCGGTCACGCGCCTGGCTTCGGTGACCGATCGGCCCGGCAAGTTCATGGGCATGCACTTCATGAACCCGGTGCCGCTGATGGGCCTGGTTGAGCTGATCCGCGGCATCGCCACGGAGGAGGAGACCTTCCGCACGGTGCGCGAGGTGGTGGTCAAGCTCGACAAGAAGCCGGTCAATGCCGAGGACTTTCCCGCCTTCATCGTCAACCGCATCCTGCTGCCGATGATCAACGAGGCGGTCTACGCGCTCTACGAGGGCGTGGGCAATGTCGAGGCGATCGACACCGGCATGAAGCTCGGCGCGAACCACCCGATGGGCCCGCTCGAACTGGCCGATTTCATCGGCCTCGATACCTGCCTGTCGGTGATGCAGGTGCTGCACGAGGGGCTGGCCGATTCCAAGTACCGGCCGTGCCCGTTGCTGGTGAAATACGTCGAAGCCGGTTGGGTCGGCCGCAAGGTCAAGCGCGGCTTCTACGATTACTCGGGCGAGCGTCCAGTCCCCACGCGATGAGGCTCAAGGCGAAGTCCGGTCTCGCCGGCATCGCGCTCCTGACGCTGCTGCCGTTCGCCGCCGTCGAGGCCCAGACCCCGTGGGTCCTGATCGGCCGCACCGCCGCCCACCGCATTCACCACATGCGCGAGGCCCGTCAGGGCAGCCCCGGCTACGATTTCGCGTCCGTGATCCTCGAGGCGCCGGCCGACAAGGTGTTCGCCGTGGCGCTCGATCACGCGCGCAAGAACATCGAGGTGCAGGTCACCATGGTCGACCAGGCCGGCCGGCGCCTGCGGGTCGCCGACGGCAATCGCACGGCCACGCTGGACGTGGTCCCGCTGAGCGACGACGTATCGGAGCTCTATATCGCCGGCACGGCCGCACCGGGCGAGGATTCCACCTCCTCGCGCGTCGTGCAGGCGATCATGCGCGTCTGCGCCGAATTCAATAAGAGCTGCGAACTGGCGCGCTAAAGCGGTTGGGAGACCGTGGCGTCGATCAGCGCCCGAGGCCGAGAAACCGCTCCGCCGTCCGCCAGCGCACGCCCTCGGCCAGCGCCTTGTCGATGGGCGCCAGGTTTTCCTCGAGCTCCTTCACCGCCCCCGGGAAGGTGCAATCGTAGTGGGGATAGTCGGCGCCCCAGAACACACAGCCATCGACGCCCATCTCCTTCAGTCGCGGCAGCATGTGCGCCTCGTCGGACTCGATCGAGATGTAGCACTGCTCGCGGAACAGCTCGCTCGGCTTGCGCTTCATCCAGGGCACGTGCTGGTGCATCGATTCGAAATGGCCGTCGAGCCGCTCGAGCCAGTACTCGAGCCAGCCCAGACCCGATTCGAGGAACGCCACGCGCAGATTGGGGTGACGCTCCAGCACGCCACCCGCCACGATGTCGAGCACCGCCGCCATCTGCTCGAAGGGATGGCAGATCATGTGGCTGAAGAAGAGGTTGTCATAGCGGCCGGTGGCGAAGGAGGGCATCCGCGCGCCGAAGCTGCCGTGCACGGCGGCGAACAGGCCGTTGCCGGCGATGCGCTCCCAGAACGGCTTCAGCGAATCGTCATAGAGCGCCAGCCCGTTGTAGCGCTCGGGGCGGAAGCAGGCGCCCTTCAGGCCGAGCCTGGCGATGTGCTCGACCTCGCTCGCGGCGGCCTCGGCGTTCTGCAGGGGCACGATGCCGACGGCCGAGAGCTTGCCGCGGCCGTCGCGGCACATGTCGGCGATCCATTCGTTGTAGGCGCGGCAAGTTGCGGCAGCGACCTCGGGATCCTCGACGTCGCCCTGGATCAGATGGAGCGAAGGATAGAGCAGGGAATGCTCGATGCCTTCCTCCTCGAGCACCTTCGCGCGCGCGCCGCCGTCGTAGGAACCGGGCAGGATGTCGTCCCAGGACGGCACATGGTTGGGATCGTCCATGCCCCACGGCACGCATGCCGCGGCAGGCCGCAGATTGCGGCGGATCTGGCCGTTGATCGAGATCCAGTCGCGCCCGTCGGCGTCGCGCTCGACGCGGATGGTGCGGTCGCGGAAGCGCTTCTCGACATAGTCGTTCCAGACCGCCGGCGGCTCGCAAATGTGGCCGTCTGCGTCGATGACACGGTTTGCCATCCGGTTCCTCCCGAGTAGAACGATCCCATGAGCAAGCCGATTCGAATTGCCGTCCTGAATTTCGCCCACGAGACGGTGACGTTCCTGCCGAACGATACTACCCGCGAGGATTTCATCTACCCGGGCTCGCCGGCCAGGGGTGAAGCGCTGCTCGGTTGGGATGCGCGTTCCTACATGGGCGGCTTCGTGAAGGTCGCGCGCGAGCACGAAGGCGTCGAGCTGGTCGGCATTGAATCGCCCCTGTGGCCCAGGACTGGAACCGGTTCGGGCTGGATCACCGAGGATGCCTACGAACACTTCCTTGGCCGCCAGATCGCCGAGTTGAAGGCCGGCGGCAAATGGGACGGCGTCTATCTCGCGCTGCACGGCGCCATGGGGGTGCGCGGCGTGCCCAAACCCGAGGCTGACATCGCCCGGCGGGTCAGGGCGGTGGTCGGCCGCGAGGCCTTCATCGTCGGCACCTTCGATCCGCACGGCAACGAGGACGCGGAGTTTCTGAAGCAGGCCGACATGGCCTTTTGCGTGAAGTACTTTCCGCACTACGACGCCCATCTGCAGGGCGAGCGCGCGGCGCGCATGCTGGTCCGCGCCGTCCGTGGCGACTACAGGCCCGCGACGGTGACGGTGAAGGTGCCGATCCTGGTGCCGAGCGTCGTGCAGTGGACCGGCGCGTCGCCGTGGATGGACCTGGTGCAGCGGGCGCTGACCTGGGAAGCGCGCGAGCCCGACCTCTACGTCAACGTCTTCTTCAGCTTCGCCTTTGCCGACGTGCCCGATGTCGGCATGACCATCCAGGCGATGAGCAACGCCAAGCCTGAACTGGCGCGCAAGGCGGCCGACGACATGGCGGTGTGGGCCTGGCGGCGGCGGGAGCAACTCGTGAGCGCCGGCAAGGTCCACCTGATTCCCGAGGGGGTTCGGCTCGCCCAGGAGGCGATCGCCACGGGCGCCACGCCGGTCGTTCTGGCCGACCATAGCGACCGCTCGGGCTCGGCCACCTGGCTGCTGCAGGAAGCGATCAGGCAGGACCTCGAAGGCGTGCTGTTCGCCACTATCGCCGACCGCCAGGCGACCGAGGCGGTCAAGGCCAGGGGACTGAAGGCCGGCGACCCGTTCGACATGGAGGTGGGCGGCCGCGCCGACGAATCGGCGGGTGCACCGGTGCGCATCACCGGAACGATCGCGGGCGTGGCACATGCCGCGGGCAGGTTCTGGGTCGGCGTCGCCTTCGGTCGCGGCAATGTCCTGTTGCTGAGCGAGTACCTGACGCAGATCATGGATCCGGCGGATCTCAATTTTCCGATCGCCCATTTCAAGGCCTTCGCCATCAAATCGCGCGTGCATTTCCGGCGCGGCTTCGACGACAGCGGCTTCGCCAGGACCATCCTTGTGGTCGAGCCAGTCGAGCCGTTCCTTGGCACGGTGCGACTCGACGCCTTGCCTTACCGGAACGTCGACGTCCGGAACTTCTATCCCTACGGCGACGTCAGCTTTCCCTGAGCCTCATTCGGCCGCGCGCAAGGGCGCCCGCGCCGGGTGCTTGGCCGCCGCCAGCCGGCGCTCGTAGACTTCCTGCCACGGCCCCTGGTCGTCGCTGACGAAGTAGCCGCTGCGCGCCGCACGATAGACGCCGGCGTCCTCGACGCCGGGCGGCAGGGTTCCGTTGTCGCGCAGGGCACGCGCCGCCATCAGCAGGCGCCGGCGGGTGCGGGTGATCATCTGGTCCGACGGTCCCAGGTGCTCGAAGGTATGGTCGACGATCGGTCCCATGCTCTCCGTGATCGCCTGGTCCTGCAGGTGGATGCCGTCGATGCCGCTGTAGATCCGGTTCGTGCGCTGGGCCTCGCGGTCCATGCCCCAGTCGTTGCCCTCGTTCTCGGCCATGCGCCAGCGGCCCATCCAGCCGGTCGTGTTGGGCAGCAGCCGGTTGCCGCGGCCCGTGCCGCCGATCGGCGCGCCGTCGCTGTAGGCGGGTTGCGGCATGTTCATCGCGTTGCGTGAGTTCTTCCACCAGATGTAGACGTACATCGTGTTGTGATCGTCGATCGGGACCCAGGCGCGGCCATGCGCGTGGCTGTCGAACTCGCCGTTCGGCGCCTGCGTCCAGAACGGGAAGAGGAAATTGGCGAAGCGCCAGTAGGTGCGTCCGGGCCCGGCCGGTCGGTGCGCGCCGTATTGCGTGCCCCACGACGCGTCGGTCACGTGGTAGAGCGGCGCACGGTTGGTGACCGTGTAGTAGAACGGCTCGCTCTCATCGAGCCGCGCCGGATCTGCATGCCCGCCGTGCAGGTAGCCGAAGTGCGCCGTGTCGATCTCGCCCTCGATCGCCTGCAGATAATTGCAATCGCGCTGGATCATGCCGACGTTGATCTCGCTGTCGGGCGCGTCGAGGATCTGCAACGCCGGCAGGGCGGGCGGCTCGGCGCGCGCACCCATATAGACCCATACCAGGCCCGCGCGCTCCTGTGTCGCGAACGCGCGCGCCTTCACCTTGTGCTTGAAATCCTGCTCGCTCGGCACGCTCGGCATGTCGACGCACTGTCCTGTCACGTCAAACTTCCAGCCGTGATAGAGGCAGCGGAGTCCGCCCTCCTCGTTGCGGCCGAGGAACAGCGAGGCGCAGCGATGCGGGCAGCGATGGTCCATGACACCGACACGGCCCGCGCTGTTGCGGAAGGCGATCAGCTTTTCGCCCAGCAGCATGAAGCGGATCGGCGCGCCGTCGCGCTCGAGTTCCGAGGATTTCAGCGCGGGCATCCAGTACTCGCGCATCAGCTGGCCCATCACCGTGCCGGGGCCAACGCGTGTCAGTTCCGCGCCTTCGCTCGCCGAGGTCATGTCTTGCCCTTTGGCCCTTGTGCAGGGGCTTTGTGCAAGCAACCATACGCCCAACGGATTTGGGAGGATAGGCATGGCGATCGAGATCCTGGAGATCCATCACACCGGCGTGCGCATCGACACCGGCGCCCGGAAGCTTTCGGACACCGAGACGTTCTACAAGGACGTGCTGGGCCTGCACCGCGACGAGAAGCGGCCGACCATCCCCGGCATCCCCGGGGCCTGGATCAATGTCGGCGACGTGGGCCAGATCCATCTGATCGGCGGCGAGCAGCCCTCGCCGGTCGCCAAGGGCCCCGGCGAAGATCCGACCCGGCCGCACATCGCATTCGCCGTGAAGGACATCGTGGCGACCCGCCAGGAGCTCGATCGCATGGGCGTCAAGTACTGGGTGATCGAAGGGCTCACCAGCCCCGACTCCACCCAGGTCTTCATGAACGATCCTTGCGGCAACATGGTCGAGCTGCACCAGTTCGACAAATGCCGCTGCCGCGCCAGCAACCGCGCATGAGGCGGGCCGTACCGGCGTCCTGAACCGCAGGCGCGTCCCCGCCTCGCCTCAATGAATTTCGAGCAGCCGGCCGAAGCCCTTTATCTGGTCGTTGATGCCGGCCAGCCGCAGGGCATGCCAGAGCGTGGCCTGGGTCGAGGTGATCACCGGCTTGTTCAATGCCTTTTCCAGCCGGTCGATGACGGTGTGTGAACGCGTGTTGAGGCAGCTCATGATCAGCGCATCCGAGCGCGCATCGAAGCCCTTGCAGCCGAGCTCGAACAGCGCGTCGGGCTCGGGCTCGGCCAGTCGGAAGCCGTCGACGATGCCGAGGCAGGCACCGCCCAATACTTCCAGGCCCGCGCTCTCGAAGTAGCGGTGTTCGGCTTCGTCGACCTCCCTGGTGTAGGGCGACACGATGCTGACCTTGCGCGCTGCCAATGCATCCGCGGCGCTCAGGATGGCATGCGCGGCCGTGGTCGAGGGCACCTTGTAGGTGTCGCTGATCTCGGCGCGCAGGTGCGAGTCGTACTCGAGTCCCTGGACGATCGACGAGGCCGTGCAGCCGTAGGCGATGACATCGGGGAACACGCTGGAGAGCTGGCGGATTGCGGTCCTGCCCTCGCTGCGATCCATCTCGATGAGGGCCTCGGGCGTGGTCGCCGGTGGAATGAACATGCGGGCGGCAAGCACGCTCACGCCCTCGGGCACGGTGCGCTGAGCCCACGGTTCCATGACGGTGTTGACGCTCGGCACGATGATGCCGAGCCGGGCGCGCCGTCCATCGCCCTCGAGGTTCCGGCGGCCCATCAGAAGCGCGAGAACAGCTGGGTGAAGCCGTAGAGCTTGTCGTCGATGCCCATCATGCGGCAGGCGTGCCAGTAGGTTGCGACATTGATGCTGATCACCGGCTTGTCGAGCCAGCGTTCGGCCTCGTCGGCGAGCCTGGCCATCGGCAGGTTGGCGCCGAACTGCACGATCGCCTCGACGTCGGGCCCGTCGATCGACTTCATCGCCTGGATCATGTCGCGGGCGGTCAGCACCGAATAGGAGGTGGGGTTCTTGCCGCGCATGTGGTTGAAGCGGACGATCTCGTAGCCATGCGGCCCCAGCACGCCCTTGAGGCGCGGCTCGATGGTCGGATAGTAGGGCTCCATCACCGCGATCTTCTTCTTCACGCCATGGCGCTTCAGCGCCTCGACCACGGCATCGCAGGCGATCGACACCGGGATGTCGCTCCTGGCGACGGCGCGGATGCGCTTCTTGAGATCCTCGCCCCATTGTGGCGTGCCGCCCCACACCGAGAGCGCCGAGATGCCGAGGATGAAGGCGTTGGGCTTGGCGTCCATCGCCCGGGCCACGGCCTCCTCGAGCGACAGGTCGATCAGCCGCAGCAGTTCCTCGAAATCCGCGTCGCTGCGCACCGGGATGTCGTCGATCGCCATGCGGGCGAGATGGTTGGTCACGCCGGGCGGGCGCATGTCGTCGTATTCGGGTTGCACCACCGTGTTGGTCGACGGCGTCGCCACGCCGAACGCCAGCCGCCAGGCAAGATAGTCGCGCATGCTCAGTCGAGCCCGACCAGCCGGGCAACCCGCTGCACCGCCTGCCAGGCAGGATCGAGGGCGGCAAAGCTCTTCACCGCCTCGTTGAGGTCGCCGAGGATCGCCTTGAGCTTGGTGCCGTTCGGCTCGTGCTTGGCCGCCTCCGCGTGGGCCTCGGCGAGCTTGGCGCGGATCTCGCGCGCCTCCTCGCCATAGGCCGCCTCGATCTGTTTCAGCGAATCGGCAAGTGCCGACACGAGATGCTGCATCTGATTGGCCATGAGATGTCCTGTCCCTAGAAGGTCGTCCTGGTCGGCGTCACGACAATGTCTCGAACGCAGATATGCGCCGGGAGTTTCCAGCAATAAAGCACGATCTCGGCGAGTTCCTCGGCCGACAGGAAGTCGGGATCGCCGAGGATGCGCTTGTACTCCTCGAAGCTGACGCCCATCCCGGCATGGATGTTGGTTCGCACATAGCCCGGCGCGATGTTGATGACCCGCACGCCGTTCCTGCCCTCGGCCTGCTGCAGGGATTCGCTGAATGCCCGTACGCCGTACTTCGTCGCGCTGTAGGTGACGGCTACCGGCGAGGTCTTGCGATCGCTGACGGAGCTGATGTTGATGAAGGTGCCGGCGCCGCGCGCCGACATGTCGGCCAGCACCGCCTTTGTGCCGTTCAGCACGCCCTTCAGGTTGACGTCGATTTCGTGCGCGTAGGCCGCCGGCTCGACGGCCTTGAACTCGCGCGCATCGGCCATGCCGGCGCTGTTGATCAGGCAGGCGGTCTTGCCGAACATCAATTCGGCGTCGCGGATCGTCTTCTCCAGCGCGTCATAATCCGCGACGTCGGTCTCGCCACAGATCGTGCGCTCGACCCGCAATCCCGCCGGCATCGCCATGTGGCGGGCGATCTGGAGGAGGGCGTTGCCTCCCTTCGCGAATGTCTGAGCAAGAGCGAGCCCAATTCCGGAGCTTGCGCCGGTAATGACCACCAATGGTCCGGCCATCAGCCGACCGCGGCCTTCATCAACGCCAGTGCCTCGGGCTTGTCCCAGTCGGCCTCGCCCTCAAGGCGGCCGAGCTCGCGGCCTTCGGCGTCGACCAGGATGGAGGTCGGCAGGATCGACACATCGAGCGCCTGCATGGCCTTGCGCCCCTTGTCGAAATAGACGCCGAGATTGCCGAGCTTCTTGTCCTGGTAGAAGGGCGCCACCTTGGGTTTGGTCGGGCCGTCGAGCGAGAGCGGCAGGATGACGAACTTGTCCTTGCCCATCTCGGCCTGCAGCCTGTCGAGGCTCGGCATCTCCTTCACGCAGGGTGCGCACCAGGTCGCCCAGAAGTTCAGGAGCACGATCTTGCCCTTGTAGTCGGCAAGCTTGAGCGGCTTGTCGTCGGCATCGTTGAAGGCGAGGTCGGGCAGCGGCTTGGGCGCCTTGACGAGCTGGAGTTTCTCGAGCGTGCCCTTGGCCAGCTCAGGTCCGACATTAGCCAATGCAGGGCTGGCGAGCAGGGCGAGCGCGCCGGTCACGAGGCTCCGGCGACAGAGGAAATATCGAGCGGGATATGCCATAAGCCCGATTCATGGCACGGAAGAATGCAAAGAAGAAGGCGAACCCCAACACGATGTGGGGAGGTCGCTACACGCTTGGGCCCGCCGAGATCATGGAGAAGATCAACGCCTCCATCGGCTTCGATCGCAAGCTCTACGCCCAGGACATCGCGGGTTCGCTGGCGCATGCCGACATGCTGGTCGCCCAGGGCATCCTGACCGCGGCCGACGGGCGTGCCATCAGGCAGGGCTTGCACAAGGTCCGTGCCGAGATCGAGAGCGGCAAGTTCAAGTTCTCGACCAAACTCGAAGACATCCATTTCAACGTCGAGGCGCGGCTCACCGCGCTGATCGGACCGGCCGGCGGACGCCTGCACACCGCGCGCTCGCGCAACGATCAGGTGGCGCTCGACGTGCGGCTGTGGACACGCGACACTGTCGATCGCCTGGAAGCGATGCTGCGCGACCTGCAGGAAGCGCTGATCGATCGTGCCGAGGAACACGCCGCCACCATCATGCCGGGCTTCACGCACCTGCAGACCGCGCAGCCCATCACGTTCGGCCATCACCTGCTCGCCTATGTCGAGATGTTCGGCCGCGACCGCACGCGCCTGCAGGATTGCCGCAGGCGCATGAACGAGTCTCCCCTCGGGGCGGCCGCGCTTGCCGGCACGCCCCATCCGATCGATCGCAGGAAGACCGCCAGGGCGCTGGGCTTCGAGGCGCCGATGGCGAACTCGCTCGATGCCGTGTCGGACCGGGATTATGTCGTGGAATTCCTCGCTGCCGCCTCGCTCTGCGCAGTGCATCTGTCGCGGCTTGCCGAGGAAATCGTGATCTGGTGCTCGGCACCCTTTCGGTTCATCAGCCTGTCGGATGCCTTCACCACCGGCTCCTCGATCATGCCGCAGAAGCGCAATCCCGATGCCGCCGAGCTGACGCGCGGCAAGGTCGGGCGCATCGTCGGCGCCTTCGTGGCGCTCTGCACCATGCTCAAGGGTCTGCCGCTCACCTACGGCAAGGACATGCAGGAGGACAAGGAGCCGCTGTTCGACGCCGCCGATTCGATCGAGCTCTGTGTTGCGGCGATGACCGGCATGGTGCGCGACCTCAAGGCGAACCCTGCGCGCATGCGGGCCGTCGCGTCGGCCGACTATTCGGTGGCGACCGATCTCGCCGACTGGCTGGTGCGCGAGGTCGGCCTGCCGTTCCGCCAGGCTCACCACGCGACCGGCGCCCTGGTCGGCCAGGCTGCGGCAAAGGGCATCGACCTCGACAAGCTCAGCCTTCGGGAGATGCAGGCGGTCGAACCGCGCATCACCAAGGGCGTCTATCGTGTGCTGACGGTCGAGGCGTCGGTCGCCGCGCGCAAGAGCTTCGGTGGCACCGCCCCGGCCAATGTCGCGCGCGCCGTCAAGGAGGCGCGGAAGCGGTTCCTCGGACATCGCCCTCCCCCGTCTTCGGGGGAGGTGCTCGCGGGGCGGAGGGGGGCATGATCTTTGGTCAAATCGCACCGCCCCTCTTCGTCGCGGGTTACCGCGCCACCTCCCCCGAAGACGGGGGAGGGGAATCATGAGCGCGTTTGCCTACAACAGCGACGGCGAGATGCATGCCGAAGGCGTTGCATTGCGCCTGATCGCGTCGAAGGTCGGCACGCCGTTCTATTGCTACTCGGCGGCGGCGTTGCGCGCGTCATGGCAGGAGTTCGCGGATGCCATGAAGAGCACGCCCGGCATGAAGGCGTCGGTGTGCTACGCGCTCAAGGCCAACTCGAGCCTTGCCGTCATCAAGCTGTTCGGCGATCTCGGCGCCGGGGCCGACATCGTCTCGATCGGCGAGATGCGTCGAGCCCTCGCCGCCGGCATTCCCGCCGAGCGGATCATCTATTCCGGCGTCGGCAAGAAGCCGGGCGAGCTTGCCGCTGCCCTCGAAGCGGGGATCGGCCAGATCAACGTCGAGAGCTCGGCCGAGCTCGAGACACTCCAGTCCGTGGCGAGCCAGCTCAACCTCATGGCCGATATCACGATCCGCGTGAATCCCGACGTCGACGCCAAGACGCATGCCAAGATCACGACAGGCCGCAAGGAGAACAAGTTCGGCATCGACATCGACCTGGCCCGCGAGGCGTTCGCGCTGGCCGGCCGGTTGCCCAACCTGCGCGTGGTCGGCGTGGCCATGCATATCGGCTCGCAGCTCACCTCGCTCGATCCCTATCGCGAAGCGGTCGTGCGCATGCGCGGCCTGATCCAGGAGCTGCGCGGCGACGGCCATCGCATCGACCGGTTCGACATCGGCGGCGGCCTGGGGATTGTTTATGCCGACGAGAAGCCGCCCTCGATCGCGGAGTTCATGCAGGTGGTCGGCAAGGAGACGTCTGGGCTGGGCTGCGAGCTCACCTTCGAGCCGGGCCGCCGGCTGGTCGGCGAGGCGGGCGTCCTGGTCAGCGAGGTGATCCTCGTGAAGCCCGGTGTTTCAAAGACTTTTGTGATCATCGACGCGGCCATGAACGACCTGATCCGGCCAACGCTGTATGAGGCGTGGCACGATATTCTGCCGGTCGATGCGGTACGCCCCGGTGTCGCCACGATCCCTTGTGACATTGTCGGTCCTATCTGCGAATCGGGCGATTATCTGGCACTAAACCGTGACTTGGCGCCGCTTTCTGCCGGAGACCTCGTCATGATACGCTCTGCTGGCGCGTACGGTGCGGTCATGGCCTCGAGCTACAACAGCCGGCCGCTCGTGCCCGAGGTACTGGTCGATGGCACGCGATTTGCGGTCACCCGCCCGAGGCCCTCGATCGACGACATGATCTCCGCCGAGCGGTTTCCGCCCTGGATGGAGAAGCCTTAAGCGAAAGGACGCGATGGACGCCACTGAAGCCACCCCGATCGCCGCCCCTGGACTGGCGCGCAAGATCGGCCTGGCCTGGGCGGCGCTCGCCTGGGAGGGCCTGTGGCCGCGGCTGGTGCCGCTGCTGGCACTGGTCGCCCTGTTCATCGCCGCAGCGCATCTCGACTTGTTCGCCGGCCTCGATCCGTGGGTCCATACCGTCCTGCTGGGCCTGTTGGCCGTCGTGTTCTTTGGCGTGGCCGCCTGGCAGCTGCGCGGCTTCCACTGGCCGCTCCGCGAGGAGGCGATCCGCCGGCTGGAACGGGACTCCGGTGTGCCGCACCGGCCGCTGGTCGCGGTGCAGGATACGCTGGCCGCAGGCGCCAGCGATTCGATGGCGACCGCACTGTGGGAAGCCCATCGTCGTCGCGAAGTCGCCCGCCTGGCGGGCCTCGGCAACAAGGCGGCCCATCCCGGTCTGGCCCGTCTCGACCGCTGGGCGTTGCGCCTGGTGCCGATCCTTGTGCTGATCGTGGCCATCGCCAGCGCCGGCGGCTGGAGCGCCGACCGCATGGCGGCGGCCGTGACGCCGGCCTTTCCGCCGCCGCCGCCGGTGGTCGCCAATCTCTGGATCGCGCCGCCGGCCTATACCGGCAAGCCGCCGATCTATCTCGACATGGCCGATCACGACAAGGTTCTGCGGGTCCCGATCGGCAGCAAGCTCGCCGGCTTCGTCGACGACGTGCGCGGCCGCCATGCGCCCAAGCTGGTGGTCGACGGCAAGGCGAGCGAGTTCAACACGGTCTCCAAGGGCAAGTACCAGATCGAGCTGACGATCACCGACGGCAAGCAGATCGTGCTCGAGGCGCGCGGCGACGAGCAGGCGCGCTGGAAGCTGCATGTCATTCCCGACCTGCCGCCGACCATCGAGTTCGCCCGGCCGATCGGCGTCGACCGCTGGTCGACCAAGATCGAGTACATCGCCGGCGATGATTTCGGCGTGACCGGCGTTCAGCTGCAGATTCGCCTGCACGGCAGCGTGCTGGGCGAAGACATGCTGGGGGACGACGAGGAACCCGAGGTGATGCGCATCGATCTGCCGGTGGCAGGCGGCGCCAAGAAGGTGGCGGACACCTTCGTGCGCGACCTTACCAGCCATCCGTGGGCGGGGCTCAAGGTCCGCGTAATGCTGTTCGCGACCGATGCGCTGGGCCAAAAGGGCCGCAGCGCCGTCGAGACCTTTCTGCTGCCCGAGCGGGTGTTCAACGATCCGACGGCGCGTGCGCTGATCATCCTGCGCAAGCAGCTGACGCGCGATCCCAAGGCGCTGCGCCTGGACGTCGCCGACGGCATGCGCATGATCGGCAGCCAGCCCGAGGGCTACAGGCACGATCCCGTGGTGCAGCTTGGCCTGCGCATCGGCGCGGCGCGGCTGGCGCAGAGCGGCGACAAGCCGATCATCGTCGATACCCAGAAGCTATTGTGGGATCTGGCGCTCAGACTCGAACAGGGTGCCACCTCCGATGCCGAGCGCCAGCTCGAGCAGGCGCGTCAGGATCTGCGTG
>CAZHQA010000097.1:0-16762 GCA_964533955.1 uncultured Reyranella sp.
ACCGCATCGCCGAGGCCTTCGCCGGCGGCGACGACGGCATGGCCGCGCGTTTCCTCTACGCCTGGCCCGAGACGCCCGGCTTTGTTTCGCTGATGGACCGAGCCTCGGCCGACGACGAGGCGGCCCTGGCCCGCTTGCAGAAGATCGCCGGCGTCGCCGGAACCGTCGAGCAGCCGCACATCCTGCAGTTCGATCCCGAGCCGCTGGTGCTGCTCAGCCATTTCATGGAGGAGTTGCATCGACAGGCCAGGCAGGTCGACGGCCTCGAAGCCGGCTGGCTCGGCAAGGGCCCGGGCACGATCGCACGCCTGGCCGCCATCCTGGTGCTGCTGCACTGGTCCGAGCGCGACGACATGGCGGTGCCGCCCACGCAGATCGATCGCGACCCCCTGCAGGATGCGATCGCGCTGTGGTCCGACCACCTCCGTCCGCACGCCCTCGCCGTCTTCAGCCAGGCCGGCCGCGCCGACCGCGACCGCAATGCCCGCCGCGCCGTGCGCTGGCTCCAAAGCAACGATCTCGAGCAGGTGTCGCGCGAACAGATCCGCTGCGACGCGCTCGGCTACACCGTCGACGCCGAGGGCGCCGACCGGACGATCGCGCGGCTCGAGCGCGGCGGCATCCTGCGGCCTGCGCCGGTGGTGAAGGCGCGCCATCGCCCGGCCCGGCGGTGGCAGGTTAACCCGGGACTGAAGGGCTAAGAGTTTGCGGAGTTTCCGGAGGTCGCCGGCTACCGGATCGTGATTTCCGTCCCGCCGAGCCCCTCGAATTCGGTGCGCGCCACGCCGGGCCCGGGCAGGAAGGCCGGCGGATGCACCGAGCCGGTCAGGATCATGTCGCCCGCCTTGAGCATCTTGCCGTGCTTGTTGAGCGTGTTGGCGAGCCAGGCGAGCGAGATCATGGCGCTGCCCATCACGGCGCTGCCGGGCCCCTTGGCGAGCTCCTTGCCGTCGAGCAGCGAGCGGCCCTTGAGGGCGGGGAAATCGAGCTTCTGCCACTCCTTGATCTCCGTGCCGGTCACCAGCGCGGCCTGCAGCACGTTATCGGCGATGCGTCCGGGGCCGCCCACCTTGGTCACGTCGACATAGCGGTTGTCGACCAGCTCCATGCCGCAGAACAGGTTGGCGACATGGCTGCGAATCGTGTCCGCCGTGTAGGGCTGGCCGCCGGCCGGCGCATCCTTCGAGATGCGCGCCACCAGCTCGGGCTCGATGCCGGACTTGATCGGCCAACCCTTGTCGAACGCCGCCCCGCTCTGGCGCAGTCCGCTCAGGTAGATGCCGGCGAAGACCGGGCCGGAGAGCTTCAGCGGCTCGTACTGCTGCGGCAGGGTGAGCGCCACCTTCCAGCCGGCGATCCTGTCGGCGCCG
Organism: uncultured Reyranella sp.; assembly: GCA_964533955.1. Lineage (GTDB taxonomy): Bacteria > Pseudomonadota > Alphaproteobacteria > Reyranellales > Reyranellaceae > Reyranella. The sequence goes on from CAZHQA010000097.1 coordinate 1,371, forward strand.
CCAGAGCAAAGCTTGTCGTGCACGGCGAACTGCACCTTGTAGGCGTCGGCTTCCGAGAGGCCCGCCGTCGCGGCCGCGATGTCCATCGGCTTGCGCGAGCGGCGGCCCGCGGCGAGTTGTTCGGCGAGAGCGTCGATCTGCTTGGCGTCCATGGGCTGTCCTCCCGGTCAGGGGCAGGAGCCTAGAGCGTGACCGTCCCTCGTGTCATCCCGAGCGTAGCGAGGGAGCTTTGCCGGATCGATAAAGGTCCCTCGCTACGCTCGGGATGACACTGAGATCAGATCAGGTCGGCGAGCATGGCGGCGGCGCGGGCAGCGCCGTCGGATTCCACGGGCCGGAAAGCCCTGCCCGCCTGCAGCTCGTCGACCATGGCGTCGGCGATCACCTCGGGCGTCGCGGTCGCGTAGTCGAGGCGGCGGCCGGCGCCGTAGTTGGCGAGCCGGTGGGCGACGTGGAAATTCTGCTCGAAATGGTTCCTGAGAGGAAAGAACAGGAACGGCGTTCCTGCCGCCGCGAGCTCCATGCAGGTGGTGAGGCCGCCCTGCACCAGCGCGAGATCGCAGGCCGCCAGATGCCTGTCGAGATCGGGCACGAACGCGCGCACCTCGACGCCGGGCGGCACGACCAGCGATCGCGGCTCGATGCGCGGGCCGGCGACCACGATCATCCTGAGCTCCGGCAGCCGGCGCCGGACGATCGGCGAGGCCTCGAGGATGCGGCGGATCAGTGGCGCGCCGACGGCCGATCCGCCGACCGTGACGATGCAGACCTTCTCGTCGCGCCGATACCCGAGCTTGTCGCGCAGTTCGGGGCGGCGGCCCCAGGCGCCCGGGTGCTCGCCCATGATGTAGCCGGAGAAGTCGAAGTGGCGCGGGATCCAGTCGCGCATCGCCGGCAGGTCCTTGCCGAACGACAGCGGCACGATGTCCTCGGGCTGGCCGACGAAAATCGCGCGGTCGCGCAGCCCGGGGCTGCGCTCGACGTGGCCGATCATCTCGGCGTTGTAGTCGCTCGTCAGGGCTTCCTCGGCCGGACCGTTGCCCGGCATCGGCACGAAGCCCACGAAGTCGGTGAACCAGGCGAGGCCGGCCTTCTTGAGCTCGGGATGCTCGTGCCAGAAGTGGTCGACGTCCCACGCTTCGTCGGCGATCACCAGGTCGTAGCGGCTTTCCTCCAGCGCATCCTGGAAGGTCATGAAGTTGGCGATCAGCACCTCGTCCATGCGGCGCAGCGCCTGGAAGGCGTTGAGATCGTGCTCTCCGGCCTCGAGCTCGATGTGGCGCGATTCGCTGGCCAGGCGGGCACTCGACGGATGCACCCGCTCGCCGCTGGCCTCGAGCAGGCGGGTGACCGGATCCTGCGCCAGCCAATCGACCTGCAGGCCGGGCCGCAGCTTGCGCAGCTCGCGGGCCACGGCGATGTCGCGCCGGCCATGGCCGAGACCGATCGGCGACGACAGATACAGAACCTTCTTCGGCTTGGCGCGCCGCCTCACGGGAGGCTTGCTCGCCGGCGGCGTCGGCGGGGCACCTTCGAGGCGGCGGCCGAGGAAATCGTTGATCAGCGCGTTGCATTTCGCGGGATAGCGGCCGAGCGGGTTATGGCCGCCGCCTTCGATCGTGAAGAGCTCGCCGCCGCTCAGCTCGGCCACCAGCTTGCCGCGCTCGTACGACTGGATCTGGTCGTCGGTGCCGTGGATGGCGAGCAGGGGACAACGGATCTTGCGGTACATCGCCTCGGAGACGTCGAACGGCGGGATCACGGAACGACCTTCGACCGTTTTCACCAATGTCGGCCCGTCGGTCTCCGCGGCCCAATCGAGGCCCTCCTCGATCTGCCGGGTCGAGTGCGGCTCGCTGAAGATGTGGCGCACGAAGTGCTCGGCGAATCCGCGATAGTCCTTCAGCCAGTAGTCGCGATTGTACTTGTCCCAGCCCTCGTGGCGCTCGTGCCGCTCGAGGAAGTGACCGTGGCTCATATGCGGAAAAGTCGGGCCGATGACGGCGGCGGTGCCGGCAAGGATCGCGGCCTTGACGCGCTCGGGATGATGGGCCGCCAGCACGCAGGCCACGAAGCCGCCAAACGACAGGCCGACCACGATCGCCTGGCCCGCGGCGGTCTCGTCCATGACGGCCAGCGCGTCGCCCACACAGTTCTCGAGCGAATAGGCCCGGGCACGGTCCGGCCGATCCGACTTGCCGTTGCCGCGATTGTCGAAGGTGATGCAGCGGAAACGCTGGCTGAAATACGGCAGCTGCGCCTTGTAGACGCGCGAATGGACGATGCTCCAGGGTGGCACGAAGAGCATGGTCTGCGGTCCGGAGCCGTAGACCTCGTAGTAGATGCGTACGCCGTCGCGGCTGACATGGCCGGTCTGGTCAGGTTGCCTGGCACGCATGGGATCACCCTCGCGGCGGTTTGGTTTCGATATCCCGGATCAGATCGCCGACCCGTCGCAGGGCCTGGCGGATCGGCACTCCCTTGGCCTCGAAGCCCAGCAGGTAGGCACTCTCCGCACCGATGAAGGCCACGCCGATCAGCGTGCCGATCTCCTCGGGGGTGAAGTTGCCGAGCCGTCCGAACTGCCGCTCGGCCTGCTGCGCGGCGCCCGTCAGCAGCGTGACCCATTCCATCAGCGCGGCACGCACGACCTTGGCGACCCGTGTGTCGGACCAGCTGGCGGCAATCAGCTCCTGCAGGATGCGGACGTAGCCGGAGCTGATGTCCTCGTCGAGATAGTCGCAGGCAAGGACCCATTTCTGCGAGAGCGTGAGGGCCGAGTCGCCGAACATTGCGCTTTGCCGATGGATTAGCTGGGCGTTGAGATACTCGAAGAGCGCCAGCAGCAGGCCCTGCTTGGAGCCGAAGTGATAATGGATCTGGCTCAACGGCACGCCTGCCGCCGCCGCCACCTGGCGGGTCGACAGTTTGGCATAGCCGCCCTGGCGCAGCACTTTCCTGGCCGCTTCGAGAAGCCCGACACTGGTGTCCGTCTTCCTGGCCGTACGGGCCATCTCTTTCTCCTATGCGGACACGGTGGTCGCGCCCCGAGGCATTGCCAATATCAGGATCGTGGCCGCGATGACGAGTGCCGTTCCCGGGCCGGGACCGGCACTCGCCACGGCCTTGGACCAACCGCTTACGGCCGGGCTTCGAGGATCATGTTGAAGGGTCCCTGGGTGGCGCGCCGGACCTGGCGGAAGCCACCCTCCTTGATCACCTCCGTGAGCCTCGCCTCGCCCGCCTGGGCACCGAGCCCTTCGCCGACTTCCTGGGCCAGGGAGGTCGGCACGCAGATCATGGTCGAAGCGTTGTAGTAGAGCCGGCTGACCGGGTTGCCGACATTGTCCGCCGGCTTGTCGGACGCGATGGGCTCGACCAGCATCCAGGTGCCCTCCGCCTTGAGGAGCTTGCGCATGTGCCTGGCGCAGCCGCGCGGATCGCCCATGTCGTGCAGGCAGTCGAACATCGTCACCAGGTCGAAATCGCGCTCGACGATCTCCTTAGCCGGCGCCTTCACGAACTTCACGCGATCGGCCAGCCCGTGCGCCTTGGCATGCGCATTGGCCTGCTCGATCGAGGGCCCGTGGAAGTCGTAGCCGACGAAGGTGCTGGCGGGGAACGCCTTGGCCATCAGCAGGGTCGAGAAGCCGACGCCGCACCCGACATCGGCCACCTTGGCGCCGCGTTCCAGCTTCGGCTTGACGCCGTCGAGGGCCGGCAGCCACGACTGCACGATGGCGTTGACGTAGCCCGGCCGGAAAAAGGCGCCGACCGCGCAGAACAGGCAGCCGCTGCTCTCGCCCCAGCTGACGCCGCCACCGGTCTTGAACGCGGCCTCGACCTTCGACTGGCCGGCCAGCATCTCGGCCACCAGATCGAACGCCCCCTCGAGGTAGACGGGGCTCTCCTTCACGGCGAAGACCATCGCCTGCTCGGGCGTCAGGCTGCACAGTTCCTGCCCGGCATCGAAGGCGATGTAGCCGTTGGCGGCCTGCGCGAGGGCCCACTCGCGGACATAGCGCTCGGCCAGGCCGGTTTTTTTCGCCAGCGCGGCAATGGTGACGGCGCCATGCGCGTGAAGGGCCTCGAACAGGCCGAGGCGAAAGCCGATGCGCACGGTCGGCACGCTGAAGGCACCGCCGAGGTCGCCCAGCATCTTGCCCACCAGGGTGTTGAGTTTGGTTTCGTCGATGTTGCTCATGAGGGCTCTCCTGCCACATTTCGGTCACTCGACCGATTTCGGTCGGACGACCGATTTATTCTTTTGCAACGGAGAGTCAAGCACCCTGTTGGTAACAAAATCGCTTGGCCGGTGGGTTCGGAGGAAGGCCTAACCGGAGCGGGCGAATGTGATGAGGCGGTGTCCGACGAAATTGAACATCGGCACGACGACCAGCACCGTGAGGCTGATCAGCAGCCAGTGCACGCCCTCCCGCTCGAGCAGCCAGGCGATCAGCATGTTGAGACCGAGCCCCGCCGTGTTGACGGCGAAGAACCAGGCCGCCCGGCCGGCCGTCGCTCGCGCCTCGAAACTCCACCAGGCATTGCCGAGGAAGGACACGAAGGTGGCGACCACGAAGGCAAAAAAGGCGCCCCACAGCACGCGGCCGCCCATCCTGTCGACGACCAGCCACATGACGGCGACATAGACCGCCGCGGCGACCAGCCCGACCAGCACGAAACGGATCAGCTGCCGCGCTGTCGTCTCCGACAAACCGATCCAGCCGAGGACGCGGATGCCGAGCGCTTCGAGTTCTTTCATGCTCTTCCGGACCGCGAGCCTCCGGCTCGCCTCATGATTCATGAGCGCGCAGGATGCGCGCGGTCCAGGAGAACATGATCTCGATCACGCCGCCTTGGCGGCGGTCTTGCCGTAGAAGCTCTGGCCCTTGGCCGCCATGTCGCGCAGGAGCTTGGGCACCTCGAACTGCGGGCCGTACTTCCTGGCGAGCTCGTCGCATTCGGCGACGAACTGCTTGATGCCGACCTGGTCGATCAGGCTCACGGCGCCGCCGGTCTGCGGCGCGAAGCCCAGGCCCATGATCGAGCCGACGTCGCCGTCCTGCGGCGCGGTCAGCACGTTGGCCTCGAGGCAGCGCGCGGTGTCGACCGCCTGCACGTACAGCAGGCGCTTCTTGATCTCGGTCTCCTTGGCGCGCTTCTCCTCGCCCTCGCCGTACAGCAGCCTCGGGTCGGCCGGGAAATGCTTCTGCAGTTCCGGCCACAGCCGCTTCTTGCCGTCGGCCGGGTAGTCGTAGAAGCCCTTGCCGTTCTTGCGGCCGAAGCGCTCAAGTTTCTTGACCATCAGCTCGAGGATGTCCTCGGTGCCCGAGGCCTCGTATTTCTGGCCATGAGCCTCGGCGTCGCGCCGGGTCTGGTCCATGATCTTCCAGCTGAGGTCGATCGCCACCTCGTCGTTGAGCGACAGCGGGCCGACCGGCATGCCCGCGTAGCGGGCGCAGTTCTCGATCATCGCCGCCGGCACGCCTTCCTTCAGGAGGCGATGGCCCTCGCTGATGAAGGCGCCGCAGACGCGCGACGTGAAGAAGCCGCGGCTGTCGTTAACCACGATCGGCGTCTTGCGGATCTTCTGGACGAAGTCCATCGAGCGCGCGAGCGTCTCGGGCGAGGTCTTCTTGCCGACGATGATCTCGACCAGCGGCATCTTCTCGACCGGCGAGAAGAAGTGCAGGCCGATGAAGTGGTCGGGCCGCGACGAGGCCTCGGCCAGGCCGGTGATCGGCAGGGTCGAGGTGTTGGAGGCGAAGACCGCGCCGGCCGGGAGAGTGGCCTCGGCCTTCCGGGTCGCCTCGGCCTTGACCTCGCGGTTCTCGAACACCGCTTCGACCACGAGGTCGCAATCCTTCAGCGCGCCGAAGTCCGGCGTGGCGTAGACCTTGGCCAACATGGCATCGCGGCGGGCCTGGTCGAGGCGACCGCGCTTCACCAGCTTGTCGAGCTCGCCCGCGATATGCGCCTTGCCCTTGTCGGCGGCGGCCTGGTCGCGGTCGATCAGCACGATGTCGATCCCGGCCTGCACCGACACGGTGGCGATGCCCGAACCCATCAGGCCGGCCCCCAGGATGCCGATCTTCCTGTATTCCTGCTTGGGCACGCCCTTGGGCCGGCGGGCCAGCTTGTTCGCCTCCTGCAGGCCGAAGAACAGCGTGCGGATCATGCTCTTGGCGACGGGATTGCGCAGCAGCGACACGAAATAGCGCGTCTCGACCTTGAGGCCGCTGTCGAACGGCAGCTGGAGGCCCTCGTAGACGCAGGACATGATCGCCTTGGGCGCGGGATAGACGCCGTTGGTCTTGCCGGCGATCATGGCGTTGCCGCCGATGAAGGTCTGCACGCCCGGCGGACTCCACACCTGGCCGCCGGGGAAGCCCGGAGTCTTGAAGCCCTTGCGGTCCCACGGCTGCACGGCGCGGCCGTCGATCGCCTTGGCGCCCTTGCCGGCGTACTCCGGCACGACCTGCTCGGTCGGCGCCGCGGTCAGCCAGGCCTTCGCCTTGGCGAGCAATTCGCCCGCCGGCACGACTTCGTGGATCAGGCCGAGGCCCTTGGCGGCATCGACCGTGAGGTCCTTGCCCTCGATCAGGATCGGCGCGGCGTTCATCACGCCGATCAGGCGCGGGATGCGCTGCGTGCCGCCGCCGCCCGGCAGCAGGCCGATCTTGACCTCGGGCTGGCCGACCTTGGCCCGCGGATTGGCCGCGGCAATGCGATGATGGCAGGCGAGGCAGATCTCGAAGCCGCCGCCCAGCGCCGTGCCGTTGATCGCCGCGACCACAGGCTTGCCGCCGGTTTCCTGGCGGCGGAACAGCTTCTGCAGCTGGCTGAACTGGTCGGTAAGCTTGGCGGCATCGGACGTGTCGGCGTTGAGCAGCATCTCGAGGTCGGCGCCGGCGATGAAATCGGCCTTGCCGGAGGTGACGATGATGCCCTTGACCTTGTCGTCCCTGAGCGCCGTCTCGAGCGCGCCCTGGTAGGCCGTGATCGAGGCCTCGTTCAGCACGTTCATCGTGCGGTTCGGCATGTCCCAGGTGATGGTGGCGATGCCGTCGTTGTCGACATTGTAGTTGATCATCTCAGAATCCTCTTCGCTGGGGCGCGCCACTCCCGTGGCGCGATCATTCGCAGACCCGGCAAGACGCGCGACTGGAGTCGCGCGCCCCCAGGCCTCAGACGCGCTCGATGATGGTGGCGGTGCCCATGCCGCCGCCCACGCACAGCGTGGCAAGGCCGGTCGCGAGGTTGCGTCGCTCGAGTTCGTCGAGCAGCGTGCCCAGGATCATGGCGCCGGTGGCGCCGAGCGGATGGCCCATGGCGATGGAGCCGCCGTTCACGTTGATCTTGTCGTGCGGTATCTTGAGGATCTGCATGTAGCGCAGCACGACGGCGGCGAAGGCCTCGTTCAGCTCCCACAGGTCGATGTCCTTGACCGACATGCCGGCGCGCTTCAGCGCCTTCTCCGAGGCGGGCGCCGGGCCGGTCAGCATGATGGCGGGCTCCGAGCCGATCGAGGCGAAGGAGCGGATCCTGGCGCGCGGCTTCAGGCCGGCCTTCTCGCCGAACTCCCTGGTGCCGAGCAGGATCGCGGCCGAGCCATCGACGATGCCCGACGAATTGCCGGCATGGTGCACGTGCTTCAGCTTCTCGACCTCGGGATAGCGCTGCTGCGCCACCGCGTCGAAGCCCGGCATCATCTCGCCCTGCATCTTGAAGCTGGGCTCGAGCGCCGCCAGGGTCTGCATGGTGGTCTGCGGCCGCATCAGCTCGTCGTGCGCCAGCAGCTCGACGCCGTTCTGGTCCTTCACCGGCACGATCGACTTCTTGAAGTAGCCGGCGTCCCACGCCGCCTTGGCGCGCTTCTGCGATTCGACGGCGTAGGCATCGACGTCGTCGCGGCTCATGCCGTACTTGGTGGCGATCAGGTCGGCCGAGATGCCCTGCGGCACGAAATACATCGGCATGGCGACCGCCGGATCGACCGGCCAGGCGCCGCCGTCGGAGCCCATCGGCACGCGGCTCATGCTCTCGACGCCGCCGCCGATCGTGGCCTGGCTCTGGCCCGACATGATCTGGGCCGCCGCCATGTTGGTGGCTTCCAGGCCCGAGGCACAGAAGCGGTTGACCTGCACGCCCGACACGGTCTCGGCGAAGCCGGCCATCACCGAGGCGGTGCGGGCGATGTCGGCGCCCTGCTCGCCGATCGGCATGACGCAGCCCAGCACCACGTCGTCGACCAGGTGCGTGTCGAGCTTGTTGCGGTCGCGGATCGCCTGAAGGGCGGTAACGGCGAGCCGGACGGGCGTCACTTCGTGCAGCGAGCCATCCTTGCGGCCCTTGCCGCGCGGCGTGCGGACGGCGTCGTAGATAAATGCGTCGGTCATGGTCGTTCTCCTACTAGAGCGTGCGCCCTATCAATTCCTTCATGATCTCATTGGTGCCGCCATAGATCTTCTGCACGCGGCTGTCGGCGTAGAGCCGCGCGATCGGGTACTCCCACATGTAGCCGTAGCCGCCGTGGAACTGCAGGCACTGGTCGACGACCTCGCACTGCAGGTCGGTGGTCCAGTACTTGGCCATGGCGGCGGTGGCGACATCGAGCTTCTTGTCGAGATGCCGGGCGATGCAGTCGTCGACGAACACGCGGGCGATATGCGCCTTGGTCTTGAGCTCGGCCAGGCGGAAGCGGGTGTTCTGGAAATCGATGATGGCCTTGCCGAACGCCTTGCGCTCCTTCACGTAGGCCAGCGTGTGATGCATCGCTGCCTCGATGGCGGCGATCGCCTGGATGGCGATGACCAGCCGCTCCTGCGGCAGCTGCTGCATCAGCTGGATGAAGCCCATGCCGGTGCCGTCGCCCAGCAGGTGGTCGGCCGGCACGCGGACGTCGTCGAAGAACAGCTCCGAGGTGTCCTGCGCCTTCATGCCGATCTTCTCGAGATTGCGGCCGCGCTTGAAGCCCGGCGTGGTCGTCTCGACGGCGATCAGCGAGGTGCCCTTGGCGCCGAGCTGGGGATCGGTCTTGGCGACGACGATCACCAGGTCGGCGAGCTGGCCGTTGGAGATGAAGGTCTTGGAGCCGTTGATCACCCAGTGATTGCCGTCCATCACGGCGCTGGTCTTGACCGACTGCAGGTCGGAGCCGGTGCCGGGCTCGGTCATGGCGATGGCCGTCACCAGTTCGCCCGAGCAGGCCTTGGGGATCCACTTCTTCTTCTGCTCCTCGGTGCCGTAGTGCAGCAGGTAGGGCACGACGATGTCGTTGTGCAGCGAGAAAGCCGGGCCCGAGGCCAGCGCACGGCCCTGCTCCTCGATCAGGATGGCGCTGTAGAGAAAGTCCGCGCCGGCCCCGCCGTATTCTTCCGGCATGGTCATGCCCAACAGGCCCTGCTCGCCCGCCTTGCGCCACAGCGCGCGCGGCACCATGCCCTCCTCTTCCCACTGCATGTGGAAGGGCGTCACCTCCTTCTCGAAAAACCGTCGGCAGGTGTCGCGGAACATCTGGTGTTCGGGCGTGTAGTGGGCGGCCAACGCTGTCACGGAAGCTGTTTCCTCTCGTCTTTTCGCTGTCTTTCCGGCCGACATTGGGTCCCCGGCTGCCGGTCCGCCAGCGCAGGTTAACTAGGTTCCCTTTACGCGCACGTCAACCTGCTCGCGGTGTGTGTTTCACCACGGACAAGTCCTCTCCCGGTGTGCGAGGCAGGGGCGAAACCGACTGACCGCAGGGGGAAACCGTCATGCCGATTCCGCCGCCAGTTCCAGGCGAACGCCTGAAAAAGCTGTTCCCCGACGTTACCGATGCCCCGCCCGACGGCACCTTCGAGCTCGGATTGGTCCTGGGCGGCACCGTGTCGGCCGGCGCCTACACCGCGGGGGCGCTCGACTACCTCCTCGAGGCGCTCGAAGGCTGGGATGCCGAGGCCGACCGGCCCCATCAAGTCGTCCTCAAGACGGCGGCCGGCTCGTCTGGCGGCGCGGTGTGCGCGGCGATCCTGGGCCTGCTGTCGTGCCGCAAGGTGCCGCATATCGACGATGCCCTGCCGCCGGCCGGCGCCAACGGCAATCCGCTGTGGGATGTCTGGGTCGACAAGTTCCGCATCGAGCGCCTGCTCGAGATCGACGATCTCGGCCAGGATGCCGATGCCGGATCGGGCGCCGTCGTGCAGCCGGTGCAGCACGTGCCCGCGCTGATCGACTGCCGGATGATCGACGAAGCCGGCGCCGCGCTGGCCACCATGGGCCAGTCGCCCGGGGTGCCGCTGCGCTTCTTCGCCAAGCCGTTCCGCCTGGCCGTCACGCTCGCCAACCTCCGCGGCGTTCCCTACAAAGTGCTCGACATCCCCAAGGTCAAGGATTTCTCCGGCGCCGCCTTCGTCCAGCACGACGACTTCGCCTGGTTCGCCGTGCCCAACGGCGTCTCGCCGACGCCGACCACCACCTCCCTCGGCAAGCGCGAGGACGAGTTCTGGCTCGATCCTGCGGCCGGCCCGGCAGCGAGCGGCTTCGTCGGCTACGACTCGCTGGTCGCCTACGCCACGGCGAGCGGCGCCATGCCGCTGGGGCTCGCCGCCCGCGCCCTGCGGCGGCCGGCCGAGCATTACCACTACCGGCCTCACGTTCTGCCGCAGAACGCGGCACCGGGACACCGCGTGATCTGGCCCGAACCGAACTGGGACGGCCTGCCGGACACCGAGACGACCGGCGTCCACACCTTCACCAGCGTCGATGGCGGCACCTTCAACAACGATCCGGTCGCGCTGGCGCACGCCGCGCTGGCCGGCGTCATCGGCACCAATCCGAGCGACGGCTCGACGGCCACGCGCGCCATGCTGATGATCGATCCGCTGGCCAGCCAGCCCAAGCCGATCGACAACGTCGGCAAGAGCCTGGTGTCAGTGCTGAAGAACATCGTGCCGACCTTCATCGCCGAATCCCGCTACCTCACGGCCGACATGGAACTGTTCGCCAACGACAACGTGTTCAGCCGCTTCCAGCTCGTGCCGTTTCGTCCCGAGGCGGGCAAGACCGCCGATGCGGCGCTGGCCGGCACCTCGCTCTTCGCCGCAGCTGGCTGGTGCAGCCGGGCCTTCCGGCAGCACGACTTCCTGCTCGGCCGGCAGAACATGCAGACCTACCTGCGGCGCGAGCTGGTGCTGAAGGCCAACAACGCCCTGTTCAACGGCTGGACGCTCGATCAGCGCAAGGACTTCGCGCTGGACAAGGACGGCGGTCGGATCGACGTCGAGGCCAGCACGCCGCGCGACAGCTACTTTCTGCCCATCCTCCCCGACAAGACGGGCAAGCCGCCGCTCGCCGTCCCAACCTGGCCGAAGAACGCCTACAATCCCGACACGCTGACGCCTCAGCTGAAGCGGCGCCTGAAGGCCGTGGTCGACAAGCTGGTCGAAGACAATGTCGACGGCATCCTGCCATGGCTGCTCGAGGTCTTCGTCTTGCCGGGCGTCGTCGACAAGGCCGCCGACGCCATCGTGCGCAGCTTCAAGCAGGAACTCACCGACGCCGGCCTGCTCTGAGAATCGAGGAGCCGTATGCCACTCGAAGCGACAACGGTCTTCAGAGCCACTGCACTCTGAGGACTCGACTCCTGTCTCTCCACTGATGAGAGTGATTCCAGTCGTTTCTCGCCGGTGTCCCATGCCAACCATGTTGCTGCTGTCCACGGCGGTGCTCCTGATTGCCATGGACCAGGTCAGCAAGGCGCTCGTCGTATCGCGCCTGGGCGAGGGGCAATCGATCGCGATCTGGAGGCTGCGGCTGAGGCGGCTGACCAATCGCCGATTCGCCGCCGGACTGCCGTTCGCCAACATCGTCCTGGTCGGCCTGTGCCTCCTCGAGGTGGTTCTGATCGGCACCCTGGTGACTTACGGTCCGCTCCCCCACAGGCTGATGGTGGCGCTCGCGCTTGGTGTGGCCCTGGGTGGCGCGGTCAGCAACACGATCGATCGCCTGCGGGTGGGCGGCGTCGTCGATTTCATCGACGTGGGCTTCTGGCCAGTATTCAACATTGCCGACGCGTCGATCTCCGTCGGCGTCGCCGCGTCGCTCATGCTCGTTCTGGCCTGAGGCGCCGGGAGCATGCGTCGGGTGCTCGTGCATTGGTTTGGCCGGCCGATCTACAGCTACCCTGTGATGCTGTATCTCGGCATCGTCCTTGGCATCTATACGGAGCTTCTGGCGGCGCGCCGGATCGGAGTGGACAGCGGCGATCTCCTGCTCGCGACGCTGATCATGGCCGCGGTCGCCTTGCTGGGCTCACGCCTTCTCTACGTTGCCTTGTATTGGCCGCGCTACAGAGGACGACCGGGGCGGATCCTCAACTTCGCCGAAGGCGGCGCATCGATCTATGGCGGCCTTCTGCTCGCTGTTCCGGTTTCCCTTCCGGTCCTCGCGGTCTTCGGGATCGGATTTGGCGTCTTCTGGGATCTGGCGACGTTCGTGATGCTGGCCGGAATGGCGATCGGGCGCATCGGCTGCTTCCTGAGCGGATGCTGCGCCGGACGCGCCTATGCCGGCCGCTTGAGCATGTACCTGCCCGACGGGCAGCGCCGCTGGCGCCGGCGCATCCCTTCGCAACTGGTGGAATCGGCCTGGAGCGCGACCCTGCTGGTTGGCGCCATCGCCCTGTGGCGACGCCTGCCGTTCGACGGCGCGCTGTTGCTCTATGCGATGGCCGGTTACGGCGGCGGCCGGCTCTTCCTGGAGAAGCTTCGCCAGGATCCCGATCGGATTGCCGGGTTCAGTGCGCAACGGGCGATCTCCCTGTCGCTTGTCGCCATTGCCCTGGCGACATTCGCCCTCGTGACGTCAGGCCTCGTGCCGATAGGAGAATGATCGATGATCGATTGGGCTTATGTCGCCGTGCCCTTTCTCGTGCTGCCGATCGTGCTGCTGTTCCGCTTCGTCGGATGCGGAAATTTTACCGGATCGGACGCGGCCCCCGGGCCCGCAACTGGTGCCAACAGCACCGCGCCGCCCGACTATGACAAGTACCTCATGAATGTGACACCTAATCCCGGACCCTTGAAAGACGCCTCGCAGGTCTCAAAGGACGACATCATCGGCTATTGGCGGCTGGTCGACGATCCAAGTTCGCCGGTGGCGGTGGACGCGAAAGGATTCCAGAACGGCACTTACGTACAGGGCACGGAGATCGCGCCGCAAATGCCCGATGCCAACAAGCTTGGTGGCTCCGAAGCTGCGCCGGGCATCCTGGTCACGGGGCAGCCCAGCCTCATCGACGCCACCACGAACGACAAGAAGGTCATGTGCCGCCTGTTCCAGGGCGGCTACGTGATCGTGCCCTACAAGGACGGTCTTTACGATGGTTTCGCCGCCGGCAATTTCACCATCGAGTGCTGGATCAACGTGAAATGGAGCCAGGCCACGAAAGGCTATCAGCACACGCTGTTCTTCACGGGTGGACACTACCAATCACCTACCGAATTCGCCGCGCAGCACAACCGGCTCCGGGTTTATGCCGATGAGAGCAACCTCTGGAAGGTCGACGTCTATCCGAACCCGACGCCGCCCCACCCGGACCCATTACCGGTGGTTCTCAGCACGGACGTGCTCGTCACCTTCGGTGCCACCACCCACCTGGTCGTCACGCTGAAGAAGAACGCGCAGGCACTGATCGAGGTCTCCCTGTGGATCAACGGCCAGAACACCCAGAGCGACATGAACCGTTCGCCGGCAACCATCGTCGACTGTGCGTCGCCCCTCGGCGCTCCGTTGTTGATCGGCGTCACCAATACGTCACCGGTAGATCCGCAGCTCACGCCGACAACCGTGGTTCCGACGCAACCGATCCTCAGCGAAATCCAGGAAGTGGTGCTCTATCGGCGGGCGCTCAGCGGGCCCGAGATCCTCACCCACTATAGGCTCAACAGCCCGACCGGGGGGTACTGAACATGACCAACGCACTGACCGGCGATTTCGCCGCCGTCCTGCAGGTCAGCGGCGGCACCATTGATCGCCTGATGGCGACGCTGCACCAGAACGCCTTCACCAATCCCGACCTGCCGAGCTTTCCGCACAGCCTGCAGATGCGGATCGGCGATAGCCATCCGATCGACGGCGTACAGGGCCTCGCGCAGGTCCAGATCGGCGTGCCGCGCATCGACATGATCGACGGCAGCACGACCAGATTCGGCCTCGAGGTCGGCGTGCGTGCCTGGTTCCGACCCGATGCCGGAACCGCCGCCTTTCCCGCCTTCATCAACGGCACGGTCGGTGTCCAGTACGAGCTCGCCGACATCGACCCGCACTGCGCGGGCTGGTCGCGCCGGGCGGCGAACTACTTGTGGATCAAGGTGATCCAGGAGTCGGTCAGGTTCACCGGCACCGCCGACGACGACGCGAGCAGGCTTGATGCGATGCTGCCGTCGGTGATCGCTGGCCTGGTGACGTCACCGGCCGCCACGACCGCGAAGATCCAACGTCAGATCGCGGTCCAGCTCGCGACCAACTTTGCCGCAACGCCGCACCCGGTCTCGAAGGGCTTCCAGCGCGGCGCCATGCGTACGCTCAATCGCGCCGGCGGCAGCGCCTTGGTTACCGCGCTGCCACTGAACGGCAATCCCTCCGGCAACATCGGCAGCGTCGGCAGCGTATTGATCGGTGGTGCCGACATGGCCGTCGCCGTGTCGATCGACTACGTCATGTCGCTGATCAATCCGGCGCTCGCCCCGATCGCCAGTTACAGCGACACCGTGTCGGTCAGCGTAAGCCTTTCGCGGTGGGGGCCAACGATCGGTACAGTCTACCAGGTCGGCGTCGACCCGCCGACCGCCCAGTGGCTTCCCGGCGGCGGCTTGGCAACGATCAGGATCTCGGTGAACGGCAGTGCCACCACCAAATCGATCCTCGCCAGCGCCACCTTCAGCATCGTGCAGGACGTTGTGGTGTCCTTCGATACGGGCAGTCGCACGCTCACGCTCAACCCCGCCGGCGCCAAGATCACCGCAACAGCAAGCGGCCTCGGCAGCGACACGGTAGCGAGCGAGGTCAAAGGGGCAATTTCCAAAGCGTTGCCACCGCTGGTCCAGGCTGCCTGCGATCAAGCCAGGCCCTCGCTCGCTGCCATGTCGGGGAAGACCCAAGACCTCGCCCAGCAGCTCAGGACGCTTGACGACAAGGCCAGTGTGGCCCTTACCAGCGCATCGTTCGGCGCCGACGGCATGGTGCTGTTCGGAACCGTCTCTCTGGCGCCGCGTGCGGCTCCGGTGGTGCAGGTCGACAAGATGAGCGACGCGATGAGCGCACTGCGGAGCTGGATTCCGGGCGGACGGATCGACAAGTTCGAATGGTCGTGGGCCTGGGGCAGGCCAAGTTCCAACCCGCCCGGCAGCGCG
>CAZHQA010000098.1:0-16756 GCA_964533955.1 uncultured Reyranella sp.
CGAGCGCAGCGCTCGACGAGGGGCGCGGAAAACCCGGGTCAGCCCCTTCTTCTAGAGCATGATGGGTTCGGCTGGAATCAGCCGAACCCATCATGCCCTGAGTAACCACGATCTCGTGTGCGCGCGAATGGGATAAGATGGAGCCGCATGCGGTTCCATCATCCCATTCCGCTCTAGCCTGGCGACGGACGCACGTCGCTTCTCGCGAGCCGTCGGGAATTCGACGGCCGATCCGCATGTCGATGCGTTGCCGGGCCCCGCGACCGGGGTGCCGTGCTACAACGAGCCGGCAATGAGCTAGGGAGAAGAACATGGCCCTGAAACGCGTGGCGCTGGAGATCGGCATGGGCACCGACATCCGCGGCGCCGACTATACCAAGGCCGCCGTGCGCGCCCTCAAGGATGCGCTGTGGCACAACTCCCTCACCGTCGCCGGCGCGGTCGGCCAGTCGAGCGACGACATGCAGGTCGAGGTGCTGATCGGCGTGCCGCAGCCCGATAAGGTCGATACCGCCGAGGTGCTGAAGGTGCTGCCGCACGGCACCGGCACGGTGAAGGTGATGCAGGGCGGGCTCGAGATCATGAACGAGGCCGGCACCGACAGGACGGTGATCGCGCAGGCGGCCGCCATCGTGCGGCTCGATCTGTAGGGGGCGACGATGGCTCAGAAGCGCGTCATCCTCGAACTCGGCACCGGCAACGACCTGCACGGCGGCGACTACACCAAGGCGGCGCTGCGCGCCGTGCAGGACGCCCTGCACCATTCCTCGCTCGCCATGCTGCGGGCGCTCAAGGTCAACCCGAAGACCGGCATGTTCGTGAACGTCACGATCGGCGTGCAGCAGCCCGACAAGGTCGACCTCGAGAAGGTGAAGGCCTCGCTGCCGCATGGCATCGTCACGGTCAAGGCGGTGAAAGGCGGCCTCGACATCGCCGACGCCGAAAACAACGACCCGGCGGTGATCGCGAGCGCCGCGGTCGAGGTCAAGCTGGAGCTGCCGTGATGCTGCTGTACGAACATCCGCTGTCTTCGTATGCCCAGAAGGTCAAGATCGCCCTGCGCGAGAAGGGCCTGAAATTCGATCTCGAGACTCCGCCGGCGCTCGGCTCGGGCAACTCGACCGGCCCGTTCGCCGCGGCGAGCCCGCGGCTCGAGGTGCCGACGTTGGTCGACGGCGACGTCCGCATCTTCGATTCGACGATCATCCTCGAATATCTCGAGGACAAGCATCCCTCGCCCGCACTGCTGCCGAAGGATCCGGGGGCGCGCGCCGAGGCGCGCATGATCGAGGATGTGTGCGACACGCTCTACGAGGCGATCAACTGGGGCCTGGGCGAGATCGGCTGGTTCAAGCGTGCCGAAGGCCGGCTGGCCGACGACATGAAGGCGAAGGCTGCGTCGCAGACGCGCGAGCTGTTCGGCTGGCTCACCACCAAGCTCGGCGGCAAAGATTGGTTCTGCGGCAGCTTTGGCTGGGCCGACCTCAGCGTCGCGCCTTACCTCAACCGCTCGGTTCACTACGGCCTCGGGCCGGCGGAGGGCTCGGCGCTCAAGGCCTGGCACAAGCGGCTATGCGAGCGGCCGTCGGTCGCCGCGACCTTCAAGGAGTTCGAGGCGGCTGGCCAGAACATGGGCGACGCCGCGGCGCGTCTCGCTTCCGGCGCCATCCGCCGCGAGTACCGCGATCATCGCCTGGAATGGATGATGAAGTCGGGCGGCGTGCAGATCGTTCTCGACGGCCTCGCCAAGAACAACATCCGCTTCACCTGGCCGCTCTAGGAGACCCCCTAGGCGCGCTTGCGTCCCACGAGGATCAATCCGAGGCCTATCGCGACCGCGGCAATGCCGGCGATCGCGGGGATGGGAATGATCCTCTGCTCGTCGGCCTGCAGCTTGACCGGACCGACATCGAGTACGGTCCGGCGTTCGGTGACCGAGACGCCCTGAATAACAAGGCCGACAACGCCGAGGGCGACCAGCACAACGCCGGCGAGGATCAGGGGTTTCATGACGGGTGAACGCAACGCGAGCGGTAAGGTTCCCCGCTTCTCTGCCGCGCGCGGCGCGACGGCCGCGCTACGCCATAAGCAGGAACTTGCAGCCTTGCTCGATCGTGGCGCGGGCACGGGCGGCCAGCTCGGCATCGCTGGCGCTGCTCACCGGATGCTCGATCTGGACGAAGGCGTAGCCCGGCATGCCGAGCACGGTGCTCATCAGCTCGGCGGCGCTGGCAAAGCGCTCCGTCATGACGCCGATGGCGGGGACGCCCTGGCGTTCAGCGTTGACGGCGTCGTGCAGACTGCACGATGAGCAGCTGCCTCAATCTCCGATACCCGAGATGACGGCATCCCACTGCGTGATCTCGTCGGAGATGTGCTTGTCGGCCGGGGCGCTGTAGTTCGACTTGGTGCGGCTCACGACCCTGGCCACGCCGTGCTCATCCCGCAGGATGCGCTCGAGATGGGCGAAGAAGCCCTTGGTGCCTTCCTTGCCGTTGGAGATGAAGCCCACCGTCTTGCCTTCGAGCGTCGGCAGGCGCGGCGCGAGCTTGCCGCCGGCGGGCGGCTCGCCGGCAGTCGGATCGAGAACTCGGATGGTCATGGCGCCTTCCTCTTACTTCTTTGGCGGCTCGCAGTCGACGCAGGCCCCAATCGGCAATGTCACGGCATGGCTCTTGTTGCCGAGCCAGGGCGGGATCACGGCGCCGAAGCCGCCCGCCGGCCCGCCGGCCGCGATCACCAGCAGCTGGTCGGCCGAGTCCATCGCCGGATAGACGCTGTCGCCGCGGTCACGGACCACGGCGCCCTTGCCCACTTCCGCCCATTCGCGGCGATGGATGCGGGCGCGCTCGTGGATGAACGCCGCGATGTCCGTCTTGCTCCACTTGGCCGCCTGCAGGTGCTCGCGCAGCTGCTTGGGGATGATGATCGCGTAGTTGCCGGGATGGATCGAATAATGCCGAAGGTTGGCCCGCATCTCGGCCGCAAAGGTCTCCAGGATCTCCTCCGGCCTGGTCGTCCACTCGTTCATGATCTGGCGCGGCGCACCCGCCGCCATCACCGTCACCGCCGAGGCGGCACGCTCGACGCCGCGCTGCTCGGAGAGTGACGTCCAGGTCGTGTCCTCCTCGTCCTCGGCCAGGCAATAACTGAACTTGCCGGGATGGCCCAGGGTCGAGCGGTCGATCGCACCCGGCCGCACGTCCATCAGGTTGATCAGGCAGAGCCGGACGGCGCGGCCGATCACCGCGGTGGCGCGGTCGCTGTTGCCCAGCGCATTGAAGCCGCCGCTGGCGCCGAGCTCGAGGCGGATGGGACCGTTCAGCACCACCAGCACGGCACAGCCGCCGGTGCTCGCCGTGGCACCGTGCATCAGGAACGGCTCCTGCATCATCGCCGTCCAGGCGGTGATCACGACCGGGAAATGCATCGGCAGGCAGCCCGCCATCACGGCGTTGACGGCGAGCTTCTCGGCCGTGATCGCGAGCCCGCGCACCGGCTCGACGCCGATCAGCTGGTCGGGCGGCATCATCGCCCAGTCGAGGCAAGCCTGCACCGCGTCGGCGGTCGGCGGCACGATCGGCAGCCCATCGGTCCAGCCGTTGGAATGGTAGAGTTCCTGTACGGCCGAATAGTCGGCGGCGTCGTAGACCTTGGACGAGAGCTGCATGACTTACCGGGCGGCTAGCATCTGTTGTGTATCGTGCCGCGGGGTCCGTTAAAATAGCGGAAAAATAACGGGGCCCACTTCAGACCTGCCATATCTTGTGTCGACATCAGCGGCGACTATACGCTTGGCCGTCGGCAAGGCGTGACGATCACCATCTATTGAGCAGGCACCGCACGTGCCCATTAAAGTAATGGAAAAATAATGGGGCACCCTTCCATCACCTACTACGAATAGTACTGAGCACGCATACCCGCCGACATTCCTGCACGCATTCTATACCGAACGGGAGCGCGAGACCTATTCCGGTCATTAAGAGTCGGCGCTTGCCGCGAGGTGCAGCTTCCTGGGCGGGCCGTTCCCTGGCTAGGGAATGCGTGTCCACTTCATCTTCTTGCAGACGACGCCCATCAGCACGCAGCCTTCGCTTACCATGTGATCGCGCTCGACCACGATCCGCATCGAATACCGGAGATCGCGCTTGGCGTCGAACGCCTCCCCCTTGAGGCGGGAGCCGCTGTCGGGCGCGAGCGTCATGACAAGCCTGTCACCCACGTCCTCGCTCGATTCGCCAGGGGTCCTGATCCAGGTATTGACCGCACACATCTGTGCGCCGCACGGCGCGATGTGAACGCGCGCCTTGCCGTCGCCGCGCGACCAGTCGCCCGAAATATCCTGGACCGTCGACGCCGAGGCGGAGCAGACGCCGAAGATCGCCATTGCCGAGGATATGAGGATCGCTCTCGTCGTCATCACCATGCCTGTGTCGTCCGAAGGTTGCGCGCCGCTTTCTTCCTACGACGCAAGGCGGCGGCCGGATCGACGCCACCCGGAATTCTTCCTAGGCCGCCAGCATCCGCTCGCGGTTGCGTTCGCGCAGGATCGGCATCACCCATTTGCCAAAACGCTCGGCCTCCTCGTCGTGCAGGTAGCCCGAGAGGCAGAAGGAGTGGCACCCGAGGTCGATGAAGTCCTGCAGCGTGTCGGCGCACTGCTCGGGCGTGCCGACCACGGCAATGCCGGCGCCGGGCCGCACTCTGGTGATGCCGGTGAACATGTTGCGCTCGATCACCTCGCCGGCGGCGGCCAACTCGCGCACGCGGCGGTTGGCCTCCGAGGTGGCGAAACGCTCCTTCACGAAGGCCTTCTGCGCCTCGCTGGCGTGGCCGACCAGTTCGTGCGCGAACTCCCACGCCTCCTGCTCGGTCTCGCGGCATACGATCTGCAGGCGCATGCCGAAGCCAATCTCATCCGCGCGGCCGTGCCGGGCCGCCATGCCGCGGATCACCGCCATATTGTCCCCGATGCGCTGGTAGGTATCGCCCCAGAACAGGTGCACGTCCGAGTGCTTGGCCGAGATCTCCCAGGCTTGCCGGCTGCCGCCGCCCAGATAGAACTTCGGATGCGGCGTCTGGAACGGCCGTGGCCGGACCTGCGCCTTGTCCAACTTGTAGAACTTGCCCTCGAAGGTGACCGACGGCTGGGTCCACAGCATCTTCAGGAGCGTGACCTCCTCCTCCATGATCTCGTAGCGCTGCTCCTTGCCCCACCTGATGCCTTCAGAGGCGTTCTCGGCCTCGCTCTGGCCCGCGATCAGGTTGATGCAGATGCGCCCGCCGGAGAGCTGGTCGAAGGCGGTGATCATCTTGGCCAGCAGCACCGGGTTGATGTAGGAGGGCCGCGCCGCAACCAGCATCCGGATCGACTTCGAGCGCGCCACCATCATCGCCGAACTGATCCAGGCCTCCCAGCAGGCGGTCTGGACCGGCACCAGCATGTACTCGAAGCCCGCCGTCTCCGCCGCCGCCGTCACTTTGTCGAACAGATCGAGCGAAGGCGGCACCTGCGCGCTGGCGAGGCCGTAGGCAGTCGTATCGCCCGCGGTTGGCAGGAACCAGCCGAATTCCAGTTTGCGCATCACGGCAGTCTAGTGCCTATTTCCGCCCAAGACACGGGTTCGGGGGATCAGGACATGCTCCAGCACGGCAGGCGGCCGACCATCGCATCGCGGCACGGCATGGTGGCCGCAGCGCATCCTCTCGCCGCCGCTGCCGGCGCGCGCATCCTGGGCAACGGCGGCACGGCGTTCGACGCGGCAGCCGCCACGGCGGCGACGCTCAATGTGGTGGAGCCCTACATGTCGGGACTCGCGGGCCGCGGCGTGGCGACCTGCTACATTGCGAGCGAACGGCGCGTGCGCACGCTCGATTTCGTGGCGCCGATTCCGCGAAAATTACCGGTCGACAGGCTCGAGCGCCGCGAGCAGCTGCTGCGCGGCGCGCTTGCGGTGGGCGCCCCCGGCAATCTCGCCGGCTGGTGCACGCTGGCGCAGAGCTATGGCCGCAAGAAATTGCCGGAACTGTTCGCGCCGGCGATCGCGGTCGCCCGCGACGGCTTTCAGTTGATCGAGTTCAATCTCGAGGAGATCGGCGGCGTCGGGGCCGAGCTCGGCGGTCACCAGGCGCTCTATCCGGAATGGTCGCGCGTCTATACGGCCGGCCAAGGCACGGTGTCGCCGGGCTTCGTGCTCAGGCAACCCGATCTCGCGCGCACGCTCGAAGCCCTGGCGGCCGAAGGCCCCGGGCTTCTGTATGGCGGCGCGCTCGGCCAGAAGATCCTGGACCGCCTCAACGAGCTCGGCGGCTGCCTGACCATGGAGGATTTCCAGGCGGTCAAGCTGCAGTGGACTGACCCGGTGTCGGTCACCTACCGCGGCCACGTCGTCAATGTTCCGCCGCCGCCCTGCGAGGGCTACCAGTACCTGCTAACGCTGCGCATTCTCGAGGGCTTCGACCTGGCCAAGGTGAAGCGCAATTCGACCGAGCACGTCGACACGGTGCTGCGCGCCATCCGTCTCGCCGCAGGCGTGCGCATCGCGACGGGCGTGCCGAGCCCGCAGAAGCTGGCCGAGATCCTGTCCGACGGCCCAGTCGAGGGCCTGCGTGCGCGGGTGCGCGACGGCAAGCCGATCGTCGGGCCGACCGAACAATGGACGCCGCGGCCTGATGAAAACCCGCTCGACGAGAGCCACACCACGTCGTTCTCGATCGCCGACCGGGAGGGCAATGTGGTCTGCCTGACGCAGAGCCTGGGCAGCGTGTTCGGCTCGGGCGTCGTCGTGCCAGGCACCGGGCTTTGCCTGAACAACTTTCTCTATTGGGCCGACGTCAATCCCGACAGCCCGAACCGGGTGAAGCCGGGTGGGCCGCTGCCGATGTGCATGGCGCCATCGATCGTCACCAAAGGCGATGCGCCGGTGCTGGCGCTCGGCACGCCCGGCAGCTACGGGATCCTGCAGACCCAGCCGCAGGCGCTGGTCCAGTACCTCGATTTCGGCCTGCCGATCCAGCAGGCGATCGAATCGCCGCGAGGCCGGCTGACCGACGGCCAGGAGGTCTTGCTCGAGTCTCGGATCGAGCCCAGCGTCCACGCCGAGCTGCGAACCCGCGGCCACAAGGTCACGACGGGTCCGTCCTGGACCATGAAGGTGGGCGGCATGCAGGGCGTGGCGATCGATCCCGCGACCGGCGTCCTGACCGGCGGCTGCGACCCGCGGCGCGACGGCTACGTCGTGCCGGCTTGATTCACTCTCCTGGCCCTCTATTTGCGGGGGCGCGACGGCTCTGAGATCCCGGCCACGGCGGCACCGACACTACCCAGCGCTGCGGCGCGCGGCTCCGAGGCGATGTCACCCAGTGCCACGATGCCCACCAGCCTCTTGTCGCGACCGAGTATGGGCAGCCGGCGGACCTGCAGGGCCTTCATGCGCTCCAGGACTTCGTCGGCCTCCTCGTCCTCGAAGGCATAAGCCACATCGTGCGACATGCACTCGTGCACCTGATGTTCGACCGGCGACATGCCGGCCGCTACCCCGCGTATCACAATGTCGCGGTCGGTGATGGCGCCGACCAGCCGTTGGCTGTCGCAAACGGGCAGCAATCCCACCCCCAGCGCTTCCATGGCCGCCGCAGCCCGCTGCAGCGAAGCATCGGGGGCCACGGTTTCGACCCCGCGCGTCATGATCTCGGATACCTGCATCATCTTCTAATGCGCGGGCTGACTGTCGGTTCCTCCGGCCCTAGCGCGGGTTCGGTCCGGATGGAGGCGCGCGCAGTTCAATCGCACCGACCACGCGGGTCTGCGAGCGGACATGCGGCGCAAAGCGGGCCCAGCCGCGCATGGCGGCAAATTCCCTGGTGGTGACGGCAGCCGGCGAATCGAGCTCGTAGACCGTCGTATAAAGGCGCGCCGGGAAGCGCCGGCCCTGGCCACGCTCGCTCGCCGAGATCTCGCCTGACGACAGGTAGCGGCGTCCCGACAGCACGCCGGGACAGGCCAGCGCGTCGGGCAGGTGCACCTCGTCGTACCAGCGATTCCATTCGGCCTCGACCTCCGGATCGACTTCGGCGGTAACGATCAGCAGACAGTTCGGCAGCTTGCTCATCGGCATTCCCCTTGCACGGCAGGACCGGGCACGATGGAATGCCCGCCGGGGAGAATGTTCAAGAGAGGAACGAGATGCGTAAATTGCTCTGGCTGGCGGCGGCCCTGGCGCTCTGGGGGACGGGAGCCGCCGATGCCCAACAGCCGCAGGCGCCTCGCAAAGGCGGCATGATCCGCATGACGGCGCCCTATGCCGCAAGCTTCGGCAGCCTAGACCCGCATGTCACGCCGCGCGCCCAGGACGATATCGTCAACAAGGCGATCCATCGCACACTCTACAATTGGGACACCGCCAACGCGAAGCTGGTGCTGGAACTCGCGACGTCGGTGTCGGTTTCCGACGACGGCCTGATCTACACCTACAAGCTGCGCGACGACGCCTACTTCCACAACGGCCGCAGGATGACGGCCGATGACGTCATCTGGTCGTTCACGCGCCTCATGGACGGCAGCAAGGGCTTCCCCGGCGCCCGCTACGTGCGCCTCGTCAAGGGTGCGATCGACGTCGAGAAGGGCACGGCCAAGGAGATCTCCGGCCTCAAGAAGATCGACGACTTCACGCTCGAGATGACCATCACCGACCGCGTGGACCCGGGCTACTACTTCTTCAGCGGCACGACGGCGATCCTGCCCAAGGAAGAGGTCGAGAAGGGCAACTTCGCCGCCGCACCGGTCGGACTGGGGCCCTTCAAGTTCAAGGAACATATTCCCGGCTCGCGCGTCGTCGCCGAGCGCTTCGACAAGTTCTACAAGCCCGGCAAGCCCTACCTCGACAAGGTCGAGGTGCTGATCATGGCCGAGGCGGCGGCGCGCGACGTCGCCTTCCGCAACAAGGAGATCGACACCTCGATCCTCGGCCCCGCCCAATACGTCGCCTACCGCGCCGATCCGCAACTCGCCAAGGGCATCCTCGAAGTCGCGGAAATGTTCACGCGCGCCGGCGTCTTCAATCACCAGGGCATCAAGCCGTTCCAGGACAAGCGCGTGCGGCAAGCCTTCAACTACGCGATCGACGCCGACCTGATCGTGAAGCGGCTGGTCAAGGACAAGGCCTATCGCGCCGTCAGCTGGCTGCCGCCCTCCTCGCCGGCGTTCGACAAGACGATGAAGCCCTACCCCTTCGACCCGGCCAAGGCGAGGAAGCTCTTGGCCGAGGCGGGCTATCCCAACGGCTTCGAGTTCGAATGGACGACCAGCCAGAACGAAAGCTGGGGCCTGCCGATCGTCGAGGCGGTGATCCCGATGCTCGACAAGGTCGGTATCAAGGTGAAGCCCAAGCTGGTCGAGGTCACGGTGCTGACCGAGATCGCGATGAAGGGCGAGCATCAGGCCTACATCGCATCCAGCCTTACCGGGCCCGATTCGCTCGCTACCCTGCGCTGCTACTACTCGAAGACGCCTCGTACCGCCTGCAATTACACCGGCTTCAGCAATCCCGAGTTCGACAAGCTGCTGGATGCCGCCGGGCAGCAGGGCGACATGGCCAAGCGCAACGACCTGCTGCGCCAGGCCAACAACCTGCTCTACGAGGAAGCGCCGGTGTGGTTCTTCAACTACAACAAGGCGGTGCTGGCCTATCAGCCGTGGGTCCACGGCCTGCAGGCCAATCCGACCGAGATCACGCACCAGTATCCGGAAGACATCTGGGTCGACGCGACGTCGCCCGCCAAGTGACGGCGCCCTGCCCCCTCCCCCGTCTTCGGGGGAGGGCATATAGGAGCGTGAAAGCCGCCTGATGCTTCTCGTCCTCGCGCGTCGTCTCGCCAACATCATACCGACCGTGATCGCGGTCGTCGCGCTGGTCTTCGTGCTGTTCAGCGTCCTGCCCGGCAGCTTCATCTCGGGCATGAACGAGGACGGCCGGACGACCATCGATCCGGCGGTGATGGAGCGAATGCGCAAGGAAATGGGGCTCGACGATCCCCTCGCCGAGCGCTTCGTCAAATACATCGCGCATACCGCGGTGGGCGACCTCGGCACCTCCTTCCGGACGCGCGAGCCGGTGACCCGCCTGATCGGCGTGCGGATCTGGCCGTCGCTGAAGCTGGTGTTCGTCGCCATGGCCTTCGCCATCTCGGTCGGCCTGACCCTGGGCTTCTTCGCCGCGCTGCGCCCCGGCAGCCTGCTCGACACCGCCTCGATGGTCGGTGCCATTTCAGGCCTGTCGCTGTCGCAGTTCTGGTTCGGCCTGATGCTGATGTACCTGTTCGCCCTGCAGTTGAAATGGCTGCCGAGCTTCGGCTACGGCGACGGCGGCCTGACGCACGTCATTCTGCCGGCTCTGGCACTGGGCGTCGGACCGATGGCGCTGCTCGCCCGCACCACGCGTGCCGCCGTGCTCGAGATCCTCAATGCCGATTTCGTGCGGACGGCGCGCAGCAAGGGCATGAGCGAGCGCCGAGTCGTCGAATGGCACGTGCTGCGCAATGCGCTGGTGCTGGTCGTCACCATCGTCGGCCTGCAGTTCGGCTCGCTGATGGGCCAGGCCGTGGTGGTCGAGAAGCTGTTCGCCTGGCCGGGCGTCGGGTCGCTCCTGATCGATTCGGTATTCCAGCGCGACATCCCGACGGTCCAGGGCTGCATCCTGCTGATCGTTCTGTTCTTCCTCCTGATCAACACGCTGGTCGACATCGCCTACGTGGCGATCGATCCGCGCATCCGCCACGGCTGAGGGCGCACGGTGAAGTGGGGCACCAACACCTGGGTGGGCGGCGGCCTGGTCGCCGTGGCGCTGACCGCGGCGGTGCTCGCGCCGTGGCTCGCCCTCACCGACCCCGTCATGGACGCCAACCTGATGAACGCCGAGCTGCCGCCCTCCTGGGAATTCCCGTTCGGCACCGACGCGCAGGGCCGCGACATCTATTCCCGCATCCTCTACGGCGCGCGCATATCGCTGACCGTCGGCCTCGTCAGCCAGACCTTCAACAGCCTGATCGGCGTGACGCTCGGGCTGACGGCGGGCTACTGGGGCGGCTGGTGGGACGACGCGGTAAGCGGACTCACCAACCTGATGCTGGCGATCCCGTCGCTGGTCTTCGCGCTCGCCATCATGGCAATCCTGGGGCCCGGCCTGGTCAGCCTGGTGATCGCGCTCGGCCTGACCAGCTGGTCCTACTCCTGCCGGATCGCGCGGGCCCAGGTACTGTCGCTCAAGAGCCAGGGCTACATCCAGGCGGCGCGCATCCTGGGCTACGGCGACCTGCGGATCATGTTCACCCAGGTGCTGTCCAACATCCTGGGACCATTGATCGTGATCGCCACGCTCGGCATGGGCGGCGCCATCCTCGCCGAGGCTGCGCTCTCCTTCCTCGGCCTCGGCATCCGGCCGCCCTTCCCGAGCTGGGGCAGTATGCTGTCCGAGGCGCGCGACCAGATCGCCGCGGCACCCTGGCTGTCGGTATTCCCGGGCCTGGCGATCTTCTTCACCGTGCTCGGACTCAATCTCCTGGGCGACGGCCTGCGCGACATCCTCGACCCGCAATCGACGACGAGGCGGGCGTGAGGAGGCCGACATGAGCCAGCAACTGCTCACGGTCGAGGACCTGCGCATCGCCCTGGCCGGCGAGACGACTCGCGATGCGGTCGAGGGCGTTTCCTTCGAGATCGGCCGCGGCGAGGCCTTCGGCCTGGTCGGCGAGTCGGGCTGCGGCAAGAGCATCACCGCGCTCGCCCTGATGGGCCTGCTGCGGCGGCCGCTGTCGCTCGCCGGCGGCAGGATCGTGCTCGACGGCCAGGAGATTCAGAACGCAACGCCTGCCGAAATGCGCCGCCTGCGCGGCCAGCGTATCGCCATGATCTTCCAGGAGCCGATGACGGCGCTCAATCCGCTGTCTCCGGTCGGCAAACAGATCGCCGAGATGTTCGTGTTGCACCGCGGCGCCAGCTGGAGCGAGGCGATGGACCGCGCCGAGGAAGCGCTGCGCCAGGTGCGCGTGCCCTCACCCGAGCGCCGCATCAGGGACTTTCCGCACCAGCTCTCGGGCGGCATGCGCCAGCGCGTGATGATCGCGATCGCCCTGGCGTGCGGCCCCGAACTGCTGATCGCCGACGAGCCGACCACGGCGCTCGACGTGACCGTGCAAGCCGAGATCATCGACCTGATGGCCGAGCTGTGTGCGGCCAAGGGCACTGCTGTCCTGATGATCAGCCACGATCTCGGCCTGGTCGCCAACATGTGCAAGCGCGTGGCGGTCATGTACGCAGGACGCATCGTCGAGGCACAGCTTGCCGAGGCGATCTTCGCCACGCCGCGTCATCCCTACACGCAGGGGCTGGTCGATTCCCTGCCGCGGCTCGGCGAGCGCTCGCGCCATGGCCGCCAACGACTGCGCGAAATCACCGGCGTGGTGCCCTCGATCGCCACCTATCCCGGCGGCTGCCGTTTCAATCCGCGCTGCCCCGCCGTGACCGACATCTGCCGCAACGTCGCGCCCGACGTCACGCTGCTGCCGCCCGCCGGCCTCGTGCGCTGCCACCACCATGGCTGATACGCTGCTCGACCTCAGCGACCTGGCGGTGCACTTCACCGTCGGCAGCGCCTTCTCGGGTGGCGTGAAGACCCTGAAGGCCGTGGATGGCGTCACCCTGGACGTGAAGCCGGGCGAGTGCCTGGGACTGGTCGGCGAATCGGGCTGTGGCAAATCCACCCTGGCGCTCGCCATCATGGGCCTGGTGCCGCCGACTCACGGCGCCATCGCGCTCGACGGCCGCGACCTCGCGGCGGGCGGCCGGCTGGAGCGGGCCCGCACGGTCCAGATGGTCTTCCAGGACCCCTACGCCTCGCTCAATCCGCGCCAGACGGTGCGTCGCACGCTGGCCGATCCGCTGCGCCTGCAGGGCATCGCCGACAAGGCCGAGGTCGAGCATCGGGTCATGGACATGCTGGCCAAGGTGGGGCTGCGCCCGGAGCATGCCGACCGCTACCCCCACGAATTCTCGGGCGGACAGCGGCAGAGGATCGGCATCGCCCGCGCGCTCGTCCTGCAGCCCAAGCTGGTGATCTGCGACGAGCCGGTGTCGGCGCTCGACGTCTCCATCCGGGCCCAGATCATCAACCTGCTGCTCGAGCTGAAGGACGAGATGGGTCTGGCCTACATCATGATCAGCCACGATCTCGGCGTGGTCGAGCATGTCAGCGACCGGGTCGCCGTGATGTATTTGGGCCGCATCGTCGAGCAGGGCGGCTGGCAGGAGATCTTCGAGAACCCGCGTCATCCCTATACGCGCGCGCTCATTGCGGCGATCCCCGATCCCTTCCATCGGGCTGCGGTCAGCGTCAAGGCCAAGGCAAGAGGCGAAATCGCCAGCGCGCTCGACCCGCCGGCGGGCTGTCACTTCCACCCGCGCTGCCCGATGAAGGCCGAGCGCTGTGCAGTGGAAGCGCCATTGCTGGAGGCCGTTTCGGCCGGCCACCGCGCGGCCTGCCATTTCCGCGACCGGACCGGCTAGAATCGCGCGCGGCGCGTGCTTACATGCCGGAAATGAACACCGCCGACGTCGATCGTATCGCCGACTGGATCATCCGCCGCGGCCTGGAAGGCGTTCCCGAGCCGGATCTGTTGCGGGCGTTCTGCGAGAGATGCAGTACGATCGGCCTTCCCGTCGACCGCGCCATGGTGCTCATCGACACGCTGCATCCGGTGCATGAGGGACGCATCTTCCGCTGGCGCAACGACAGTGCCCAAGAAGAGGCGGTGCGCGACTACGGGCGCAGCGACCACGGCGAAGCCGCCCAAACCTGGCAACGCAGTCCGTTCTACTTCCTGCTGCAGAGCGGCAAGGAGGAGCTGCGCCGGCGTATCGGCTTCGGCGATCCCGCCGACTTCCCCGCCATCCAGGAGATGAAGGATCTCGGGCACACCGACTACGTGATCTTTGTTCACCGCTTCAGGAGCGATGGCACGATCGGCGAGATGGACTCGGTCTATTCGTCGTGGTCGACCCAGCATCCCGAAGGCTTCAGCGATGCCGGCCTGGCGGCGCTCCGACGCCTGGTGCCGGCCCTCGGCCTCGCCATCAAGAGCGGCGCGCTCGCCCGCATCGCCAGTACGCTGGTCGAGGTCTATCTCGGGCGCGATGCCGGCCGGCGGGTGCTCGAGGGCCGCATCCAGCGTGGCGTCGCCGACCGCATCGAGGCGGTGCTGTGGTTCTCCGACTTGCGCAACTTCACCACCATCAGCGACACGGCGCGCCCGCACGAGATCATCCCCTTGCTCAACGACTATGCCGACGCCGTCATCAGCGCGATCAGGCAGGCCGGCGGCGACGTGCTGAAG
The DNA here is from genome assembly GCA_964533955.1 of uncultured Reyranella sp. GTDB lineage: Bacteria > Pseudomonadota > Alphaproteobacteria > Reyranellales > Reyranellaceae > Reyranella. The sequence continues at coordinate 14,386 of CAZHQA010000098.1, forward strand.
CTGATCGGCGACGGCACGCTCGCGGTGTTTCCCGCCGAGGATCGCGCCGCCGCCTGCACCAGTGCGCTCAAGGCCGAGGCCGACATGCGCCGGCGCGTGGCGGAACTCAACGAACGGCGACAGGCCGAAGAGCGGCCGACCAGCTCGGTCTATGTCGGTCTCCATGTCGGCGCGGTGTTCTACGGCAATATCGGCAGCGTCGATCGCCTGGATTTCACCGTGGTCGGCCCGGCGGTGAACGAGACCAGCCGCATCGCCTCGATGTGCCGCTCGGTCGATCGGCCCCTGCTGATGTCGTCGACATTCGCCCATGCCCTGCCCGAAGCCGAGCGGACGAAGCTCGTGTCGGTCGGCCGCTTCGCACTGCGCGGCGTGGGGCGGGCACAGGATCTCTTCACCCTCGACCCGGTCCTTATCTCTCCCCTCCAACAGTAAAATCTCCGGGCGGCGGCTTGCGCCGCATGCGTCCCGATGCGTACGATGACGACAACAAAGAGCCGTCCAATGAGACGGCGGGTATCGGGAGGGAAATTTATGGCTCAGTTCAAGCGTCGTAGCGTTGTCAAGCTTGCCGGCAGCGCGGCTGCCGTGGCGTCGACCGGCATGGCCGGCATCCTCGCCAGCGGCCGCAGCCCCGCATTCGCCCAGCAGAAGACGGTCCATTGGCTGAAATGGGTCGACTTCGTGCCGGCCACCGATCAGATGTTCAACAAGGAGATGATGCCGGCCGCCGAGAAGGCGCTGGGCATAAAGATCAAGCTCGAGACGGTAAACGGCAACGATCTGCAGCCCCGCATCACGTCCGGCATCCAGTCCGGCGCAGGGCCGGACGTCATCATGTCGTTCAACAGCTACACCCACCTCTATGCCAACAGCGTGGTCGATTTGAGCGATCTCGCCGAGGATGTCGGCAAGCGCGAGGGCGGCATCTACAAATATGCGCGCGCCATCTGCTCGAACGGCAAGATGTTCATGGGCATGCCGTGGGCAGTGATCGGCGGAATGATCGCCTACCGTAAGTCGTGGCTCGAGGAGGTCGGCTTCACCAGCTTCCCGGACACCTGGGACAGCTACCGCGACGCGGCCAAGAAGTGCAAGGCCAAGGGCCATCCGTTCGGACAGACGCTCGGCCACACGTTCGGCGACGCGCCCGGCTTCACCTATCCATTCCTCTGGTCATGGGGCGGCAAGGAGGTCGAGGCCGACGGCAAGACCGTGGTCATCAACTCCAAGGAGACGATCGAGTCGGTGAAGTTCATGACCGGCCTGTGGAAGGACGGGATGGACGAGGGTGGATTGGCCTGGGACGACACCAACAACAACCGCGCCTTCCTGTCCCAGACCATCGCGGCGACCCTGAACGGTGCCTCGATCTACATCGAGACCCTGCGCAAGCCGGACCAGTACCAGACGGCCGACGGCAAGCCGATGAACAAGGACATCCTGCACGCGCCGCTGCCCAAGGGCCCGGCCGGGCAATTCGGCTTCCATCTGCTGCAATCGAACATGCTGATGAAGTATTCGAAGAACCAGGATGCCGCGAAGGAGTTCCTGAAATACCTCCACAGCGAGGAGAACTACCGGAAGTTCTTCGAATCGCAGAAGGGCTTTGCCACACCCTGCACGGTCAAGTGGGAGTCCGACAAGCTCTGGGACGTCGATCCTGTGATGGCCCCCTTCAAGGTGGCGGCCAAGCTCGGCCAGGCGCCGGGCTTTGCCGGACCGCCCGACGCGAAAGCACAGGAGGGGCTCAGCAAGTACATCATCACCGATATGTACGCCAAGGCAGCCCAGGGCATGCCCGCCGAGGAATCGGTCAAGTGGGCCGAAAGCGAGCTCAAGAAGATCTACGGATCGTGAGGCCGGCGCGTTCGCGTAGCACGAAAGGCATGTGAACTATGGCAGTAACGTCGGTCGCGGGAACATCAGAAGTCAGACGTCCTGTCCCGCGATCGCGGCGCCTGGAGGACGAGCGGTGGCTCGCGATGGCGCTGTTGTTGCCGACGGCGGTCCTGCTCGGCCTGTTCATCGCCTACCCGTTCATCGAGGGCGTTCTGCTCTCGCTGACCAATCAGCGGGTCGGCGTCCCCGGCGAGTTCGTGGGCCTCAAGAACTTCGTCAAGGTCTGGAACGACAGCATCTTCCGGACGACGGTCTGGAACACGTTCTGGTATACAGGCGTGACCACGGTGTTCAAGCTCGCTCTCGGCCTGTGGCTTGCCATGCTGCTCAACCGCCACTTCAAGGGCAAGGCGCTGGTCCGCGCCTTCATCCTGCTGCCCTTCATCATCCCGACGGTGCTGTCGACCTTCGCCTGGAAGTGGATGTTCGATCCGACGTTCAGCGTCATCAACTGGTCACTGTTCCATCT
>CAZHQA010000099.1:0-16680 GCA_964533955.1 uncultured Reyranella sp.
AGGTTCCGGTTGCCTCACAGAAGTGTTGTCTAGAGCTTGACGGGCTCGGCTTGAATCAGCCGAGTCCATCATGCCTCATGGAACCACGATCTCCGATGCGCGCGAATGGGATGAGATGGAACCGCACGCGGTTCCATCTCATCCCATTCCGCTCCAGGTCGGGGTCGCGGAGCTAACCGGAGCTACCTGGGCCACAGCCACGCCGCACCGCGGACGCCGCTGGAATCGCCGAACTTGGGCGGCAGCAGCTTGGTGACGATCAGCTGTGGCTCAGAGAACACGTAGCGCTTCCACAGCTCGGGCACGCGATCGTAGAGCTGGGTCATGCGCGACAGGCTGCCGCCCAGCACGATGGCATGCGGGTCGACGATGTTGATCACGACGGAGAGCGCGCGGGCCAGGCGATCGCAGTAGAGCTCGATGTGGGCGGCGGCCTCGGCGTCGCCGGCGTGCGCCGCCTCGCTGATGTCGGTAGCGCGAAGCGCGCGGCCGGTGCGGTCGAGGAACTGCCGCTCCAGTCGTGGCCCGCTCAGCCAGGTCTCGATGCAGCCCACCCGCCCGCAATAGCACCGCTGTCCCGGCCGCTCGTTGTCGGTCGGATGGGGCAGGGGATTGTGGCCCCATTCGCCGGCGACGGCCTGCGCGCCGGTGAGCGGCCGACCCTCGATCACGATCCCGCCGCCGACGCCGGTGCCGAGGATCACGCCGAACACGACGCCCGCTCCCGCCGCCGCGCCGTCGCTTGCCTCCGAAACGGCGAAGCAGTTGGCGTCGTTCTGCATGCGTACCTCGCGGCCGAGCGCGCGCTCGAGATCGACCTTCATCGGCTTGCCGTTGAGCCGCGTCGAGTTGGCGTTCTTGATCAGCCCGGTCGCCGGCGACACAGCGCCGGGATGGGCAATGCCGACCGTGCAGCGCACGCCGGCGCGGCGCTCGAGTTCGCCGACGACGCCGATCACGCCCTCGAGCGTGTCTTCATAGGAAGCTGCGGGAGTTGGAACGCGCAGGCGTGCTTTCTCCCCTCCAGCCGAATCGAGAACCAGCCCTTCGATTTTGGTGCCGCCCAGATCGATGCCGATGCGCATAACGCTGTCCTCCAGGCGCCCTCCGCGTTACGTTTCCATGACATGGACGGACAAGGCAAGGACAGGGCGACCCTCGCCACCGCCGATGCGGCCAGGCCGTGGCGTAAGCGGCCATCGACCATTCTCTGGCTGCTCTCGCTCGGCCAGCTCATCACCTGGGGCCTCGTCTACTACACCTTCCCCCTGTTCGTGGTTCCCATGGAGAAGGAGCTCGGCTGGTCGCGCAACGAGCTGTTCGGCGCCCTGTCGAGTGGCCTGCTGGTCGCCGGCCTGTGCTCGATACCGGTCGGCGCCTGGATCGATCGCGGCCATGCCCGGCTCTTGATGACCGGCGGCTCGCTGCTCGCGGCCGTCCTGATGTTCGCCTGGTCGCAGGTCCACTCGCTGGCGCTGTTCTACGTCATCTGGATCGGCCTCGGTGCCTGCCAGTCAGTGACGCTCTACGAGCCGGCTTTCGCGGTCATTACCCGCGTCTACGGTCCGCGCTTCCGCCAGGCCATCCTGGTCATGACCTTCGTCGGCGGTCTCGCCAGCACTTTCGGCATTCCCTTCGCCCAGCTCCTGATCGAACGGATCGATTGGCGGCCGACCCTGATCGTGCTGGCGGCGATCAATCTCGCCGTCGCCCTGTTCATCCATTGGCCGTTCGTGCCGGGACCGCAGGAGAAGGCGGTGCCGATCGCGCCGCCCGCGCCCGCAAGCACCGGTCGCCCCGCCAAGAGCCCGCTCGCCGCGGCGGTACGCGTGCCGGCGTTCTGGGGGCTGGTGGTGGCCTTCGCCGGCTATGGGCTGGCGTTCTCGGCCATGAGCTTCCATCTGATTCCGCTGCTGGCCGAACGCCACGTCGAGATCGGCGTGGTGATGGCGATCATCGCGCTGATCGGGCCGATGCAGGTGGTGGGCCGTGTGCTGCTGATGGCCGCGCAGGGGCGCATCACGGCCATCCAGCTCGGCGCGTTGATCTATCTCGCCTTTCCGATCTCGATGGCCATGCTGGCGGCCGGCATCAGCGACGTCTATGGCCTGATCCTTTTCGCCATCATCTACGGCGTGGCCAACGGTCTGGTCACCATCCTGCGCGGCATGGCGGTGCCGGAGTTCATCGGCCCCGAGGGCTACGGCATCGTGAGCGGCGCGCTGACCATGCCGACCAACGTGATGCGGGCGGCCGGGCCGCTGCTCGGCGCCTTCGCCTGGAGCGCCTTCGGCAACTACACTCCAGTGCTGTGGGGCCTCGCCGTCATCATGGTGGTGGCAGCGGCGGGTTTCGGCGCCGCGGCGATCCTGTCGAAACGGCAATCGGCTTACCCGCCGGTGTAAGGTTCAATCACGCTTTCCATTGCGCGGGCGGGCGGCAGCCTCTAATTGAGCGGCGGTCAGGGCGGGGGTGATGAACTCGAAGGCTGGAGAACCGTCATGATGCCTGCCGCTCGCCTCGCGCTTCTGGTCGCCCTTCTATGGACGCTGCCGGCTATCGCTCAATCGCCTGCCTGGGTCGCGCCCCTGCGCAATGGCGGCTACGTCATCGTCCTCCGCCATGGCGCGACCTTCGCCGACCAGGCCGACACCAATCCGCTCGATCCCAAGGATACCGTGCACCAGCGTCAGCTCAACGACTCCGGGCGCTCCGCGGCTACGGCGATCGGCGACGCCCTGCGCAAGCTCAAGATCCCCGTGGCGCAGGTCCAGACCAGCCTGTTCCAGCGCGCCGTCGACACCGGCACCCTGCTGGGATTCGGCGCCGTGACGTCGACGGCCGACATCACGGAAGGCGGTCTGGTCGTAACGCCCAATGAGAACGACCGGCGCGCCAAGGCCCTGAGGAAGCTCGCCGGCACGGCGCCGCCCAACGCCAGCAACGTCGTGCTGGTGACGCACAAGCCCAACATCATGGACGCATTCGGCAAGGACTGGTTCGACGTGCGCGAAGGCGAGGCGTCGATCTTCAAGCCCGACGGCCAGGGTGGCTTCACCCTGGTCGTCCGGGTGCCGGCGGCGGACTGGCCGCGGCTCGCCCAGGGCCGCTAGCGGCTTACTCCGCCGCCAGCCTCTTGCCCGCCTTGGGCTTGAGGTGCTGCACCTTGGGCATTACCTCTTTGGAAAGCAGCTCGAGGGAATGGCGCCAAGCCTTGGGGTTGTCGGCATAATCGAAGCCGAACACCAGCAGCTGGCCGAAGCCGCCGACCTCGTCGTAGATCTTCTCTATCTTTTCGATCACGGTCTTGGGCGAGCCGACGATCCAGTTGTGCCGGGCGCAGTACTCGGGCGTGACGTCGGAGTCCGGCACGCCGGGGTCGTGCTTCAGATATTCCAGGAAGCCGAAAGCGCCCAGCAGCGGCAGGAAGTACTCGCGCATCATGCGGCCCATGTAGGAGCCGGCCGACAGCCTGAACGCCTCCTCGTCGCTGTCGGCGACGAACACCTCGCGCACCATGCGCCATTCGCCGCGATCGGGCGTGCGGCCGGCCCGGGCGGCGCCGATCTCGACCGCCTCCCAGTGGCTGCCGACATAGGCGGGATTGAGGTTGAGGCTCATCGGCAGGAAGCCCTTCTCGCCGGCGAGCTTCAGCGTGTCGGAGCCCTTGGAGAGGCCGGCGACACCGATCGGCGGATGCGGGTTCTGCAACGGCCTGATGTGGTGCCGGAGCACGCCGAACATCTCGGGCGGCTGGCTGACGTTCCAGAACTTGCCCTTGTAGTCGAACGGCTCCTTCGAACTCCACAGCTTGAGGATGATCTCCAGCGCCTCGCGGGTCATATCGCGATTGACGCCGGACATGCCGTCAACGTTGAACATCGCCCAGTCGCTCGGCAGGCCCGAGGCGGCGACGCCGAAGTTGAGCCGGCCGCCCGATATGTGGTCGAGCATGGCGACGCGGTTGGCGAGCTCGGCGGGGTGGTGATAGGGCAGCAAGAAGCCGCCCGGGCCGAGGCGGATGTTCTTGGTCTGCATCAGCCCCTGTGCGACCAGGAGGTCGGGCGAGGGATGCGGTTCCCACGGCGCCGTGTGGTGCTCGCCGATCCAGCATTCGGCGAAGCCAAGCTCGTCAAGCCAGCGGATCACCTGCAGGTCCCATTCGTGGCCGGCCTTGAGCGGCCGCTCGGGCGGGTGCGATGGCATCGTAAAATATCCGAACTGCATCGTTTCCTCCTGGGTTATTGGCCAAAGTCGACTACCATCGACGCCAGCGCGCAAGGGAGTTCGACGCATGTCTCGCCGGGCGGTATTCGTCTGCTGCGACGGTCTGGGCCGCAACTGGGTGACGCCCGAAACCACGCCGGTGCTGCACCAACTGCGCGCCAACAGCCTGTGGTGCGACGACCACGGCGCGGTATTCCCTTCGGTGACTCGCGCGTCGGCCGCCTCGATCGCCACCGGCTGCCACCCGGCGCGCCATGGCCTGCATGGCAATCGCATGGGTCTGTTCGAGGACGGCAAGATCGTCGTGCGCGACGTCGGGGCGCCCGACTTCCGGGCTCATATGCGACGAGCCCTGGGGCGCACGCTTCTGGTACCGACGCTGGCCGAGCGCGTCGCCGATGCCGGCGGCTGCATCGCGTTCTCCAATGTGTCGCCGGGCGCCGCGTTCTTCCTTGATCCCGACGCGCACGGTTACGTCTATCACCGCAGCGGCAGCCACGCGCCGGGCGGCCAGCCGCTTGAGGCGTTGCCGGTAACGCATGACGCCGCGGGCGACTGGGCGATGACCGAACGCTTCTGCGAGGAAGTCCTCGTCGAGCGCAAGCCTGCCGTGGCGCTCACCTGGTTGTGCGATCCCGACCACACGCTGCATGGCGTGCCGCTTGGCTCGCCGGCGCATGCCGAGGCGCTGGCCGGTGCCGAGCGATGCGTCGCCAGGATCGTGCACACTGTCGAGCGCCTGCGCGCCGAGGGCGAGGAGATCCTGCTGCTGGTCGGCTCCGACCACGGCCAGGAGACGATCGGCGCCGGCGTCAGTATCGAGGACTGGTTGGTCGGGCGCGGGCTGTGGAAGATGCTGGAGACTGGCGATGTCGCTGTCGCGGGGCAGGGAACGGCGGCTCTGCTTTACGGAACCGACCGTGGTCGCCTCGCGCTTCTCGGTGTCCTGGACGAGATGGGGCGGCAAAGCTGGGCAGACGGCGTGTTGGTCGGCGATGCTCTGGCCGCTCGCGGCTTTGCCGCGCAAGGCGGCGTGGTCGCGGCGGTCAATATGGGTCGGCGGCCCGAGGCCAACCGCCACGGCGTCGTCGGCAAGCGCTTTGTCGCCGCGGAGCCCGGCAAGTCGGTGCCGGTGGGCAGTGGCCAGCATGGCGGCTGGGGACCTGACGAGACGCAGCCGTTCCTGATGCTGAATGACGGCCGTACGCACGGCGTGCGCAGCGCGGCCACCAACCTGGTCGACATCGCGCCGACGGTGATCGACTTCCTAGGACGTCCATTGCAAGGTTTCGACGGGACGAGCCTGCTGGGCTGATCTCACGCCATTCCGATCTAGCTGGGGTGAAGGCGCATCACCGCCGCCGTAGCCGCCTCGGCCCTGGCGACGACTTGCGCCGGCGTAGGCGGCTGATCGGCGCCCAACAGCAGCCATACCATCTGGTCGCCGACCAGCAGGGAGAAGAATTCCAGGCCGATGCGATCGGGTTCCCCGCCACCCAGGAATCCTGCCGCCTGCCCGCGGCGGATGATCTCGACCAGCGCACGGCGATTCGGCTGGCGGCCGCTGCTATCGAGGATCGATCCAAGCTCGGTGGCGCCCGGCGCCTCGGCGATGGCCAGCCGGTAAAGCGCCAGTACATAGCGGTTGGTGAGCGTGGTAAGCGCCGAAATACCGTAGGCCGTGAGGGTGGCGGCCAAGGCGTGGCGGTCACCAATCTCGGCAGGCCCGAGCGCCACCTGCATGCGCTCGGCGGAGCTCTCGATCAGGGCTTCCAGAATGCCACGCTTGTTGCCGAATTCGGCATACAGCTCACGCTTGGAGACGCGGGCGCGGGTGGCGATCTCGAGCGTGCTGGCGCGGGCGTAGCCGCGTTCCATCAGGACCTGGACGGCCGAGATCAGGATGGCGCGCCGGCGCGGGGGCAGGTTGTCGAGCGGGTCGGGATGGGCGGGTTGGCGCTTTCTTTTCAGGCTGGTCGGCATGATGGTCTCTTGACACGGTACCGGATAGTACCATACATCTCTCCTGTTGGTACCATCAAGTACCATGAGCAACGGAGGGGACCATGGGTGTCGTCAGTTCCAAGACCAGCCTGGCCAAGCAGCAGCGTACCGCCACAGAGGCGGGCTACCATCGCGCCTGGTACCCGGTCTGCCTGGGGCGCGATCTTGCGCCCGGCAAGGCGATTGGCCGCAATTTTCTCGGTACCCGCGTGGTCGCCTGGCGCGATGGCGACGGCAAGCCCCTCGTGCAGGTCGCCTGGTGCCCCCATCTCGGCGCCGACCTCTCGGTCGGCCAGGTGATCGAAGGCCGCCTGCGCTGCGCCTACCACCACTGGTCGTTCGACGACACGGGCGCCTGCGCCCATATCCCGACGGGCGACAAGATTCCGGCGGCTGCCCGGATCTTCACCTACCCGAGCGAGGAGAAGTGGGGCCTGGTGTGGGCTTTCAACGGCGAGCAAGCTGACTTCCCTGTGCCGCAAATCCCCGATGCCGAGCCCGATATGCTCGACTTCGAAGCCCACGAGCGCGGCGAGCGGCCGTGGGACACCTGGGTCGCCGTTTCGAACGGCGTCGATTTCCAGCACCTGCAGACCCTGCACGGCATCCCGAAGGCGTCGATGCCGGACGAACTGCAGGTCGAGGCGGGCGCCGTCTCGTTCCGGGTCGAGAGCCCCTACCACCTGCAGGCCGGCCGCATCACCGGCACCAATTGCTTTGCGCAACACCTCAGGATGGGCGGCGGGGATATGTTCATGCTGTTCAGCGGCGCCCCGGTCGAGCCCGGCCGCTCCACCGGGTTCTTCGTGGTCGGCGTGCCGAAGGGGCAGGGCGAGCGCCTGCCGCAGGTGCGCGCCATGGTCGACAGGCTGAACGAGGAGGACGCGCCGGTGCTGGACACCATCCGCTTCCGGCGCGGGCTGCTGACCGCATCGGACCGTCACCTCGCGCGCTACTTCAAGTACGTCGACGAGTTCCCCTGCTTCCTGCCGCCCCTGGGATAGCGTCCCAACCCGGCCGGGGAGGGTGCACGCCGTTCCGGCCTGCAGGCGATGCCACGGCAAGCGCGTAGGGCGCATGCCCTCTGAAACCACTGTCTTTCTGTGTGCGCGAATGGAATGAGGTGGGACCGCACGCGGTTCCACCTCATCCCATTCCGCTCTACCCCAGCTGGATCCAGGTCGTCTTGACCTGGGTGAACTTGTCGAAGGCGTGAAGCGACTTGTCGCGGCCGATGCCGGACTGCTTGTAGCCGCCGAACGGCGTGGTGATGTCGCCGCCGTCGTAGGTGTTGACCCAAACCGAGCCCGCGCGCAGGCCCTTGGCGAACTTGAACGCCTTGTTGATGTCGGCGGTGAAGATCGCCGAGGCGAGGCCATAGATCGTGTCGTTGGCCACGGTCAGCGCCTGCTCGGGATCCTTGACCGGGATGACCGACAGGACCGGCCCGAAGATCTCCTCCTGGGCGATCCGCATCTTGTTGTCGACATTGTCGAAGACCGTGGGCTCGATGAAGGAGCCCGCATTGTCGACATGAACCTGTTTGCCGCCCATCGCGAGCTTGGCGCCTTCCTTCTGGCCGGCGTCGATGTAGCCCATCACGCGCCTGGTCTGGGTCTCGTCGACCATGGCCCCCATCTGGGTCCTGGGGTCGAGCGGATCGCCCGGCATCATCTTCTGGCCGATCGCCATGACCTTTTCGAGGAACCTGTCCTTGATGCTGTCTTCGACGATCAGGCGGGAGCCGGCGGTGCAGACCTCGCCCTGGTTGAACCAGATGCCGAACGCGGTGCGTTGTGCGGCAACATCCAGGTTGGGGGCGTCGGCCAGCACGATGTTCGGCGACTTGCCGCCGCACTCGAGCCACACCTGCTTCATGTTCGATTCGCCCGAGTATTTCAGGAAGTACTTGCCGACTTCGGTCGAGCCGGTGAATGCCAGTACATCGACATCCATGTGGCGGCCGAGCGCCTGGCCGGCGGTCTCGCCGAATCCGGGCAGGACGTTGAACACGCCCTCGGGGATGCCCGCCTCGGCCGCGAGCTCGGCCAGCCGGATGGCGGTGAGCGGCGACTGTTCGGCCGGCTTCAGGATCACCGAGTTGCCGGCGGCCAGCGCCGGGCTGATCTTCCAGCACGCCATCAGCAGCGGGAAGTTCCACGGCACCACGGCGGCGACCACGCCGGAGGGTTCGCGGGTGATCATCGCGACGACGTTGCCGGGAGTGGGCGCCACCTCGTCGTAGATCTTGTCGATCGCCTCGCCGAACCACTGCACGGTGTTGGCCGAGCCCGGGATGTCGACGCGGGTCGAGTAGGCAATCGGCTTGCCCATGTCGAGCGTCTCGAGGAGGGCGAGCTCGTCGCGGTTCTTCATCATCAGCTCGGCCAGCTTCAGCATGATGCGCTTGCGGTTGGCCGGCGGCATGTTGGCCCATGTCCCCTTGTCGAAGGCGGCTCGGGCGGCCTTGACCGCGGCATCGACGTCGGCCTGCTCGCACGCCGCGACCTTGGTCAGCACCTGGCCGGTGGCCGGATTGATGCAGTCGAAGGTCTTGCCGGTGAGAGACGGGGCGAACTTGCCTCCGATGAAGGCCTGGTTGCGGTAGCTGAGACCGCCGACGCGGCCCTTCCAGTCGTCGCGCGAAAGCTGAGCGCTCATGGTGAATTCCCTCCGTTTGTTCCGGTGCAAATTATCGTGTCATCCCGAGCGAGGCGAGGGACCTTTCTGGCACTCAAAGGTTCCATGCTGCGTCCGGGAAGACGGCGTCGCCGTCAGGCAACAAAAAGCCGCCCGGAAGGGCGGCTTCGGCTGCAGCCAAAAGGCCGGCTTACTTGATCTTGGACTCCTTGAAGACGACGTGCTTGCGGGCGACCGGGTCGTACTTCTTGAGTTCGAGCTTCTCGGTCTTGGTGCGCGGGTTCTTCTTGGTCACGTAATAGAAGCCGGTGTCGGCGCTGGACACCATCTTGATCAGGATCGAGGTCGGCTTGGCCATGGTTCAGGTCCTCTGGAAGGCCGGCAAATTAGTCGCCGGCCGGGCCCTGTCAAGCGGCTCCCGGGCGCTTATTGGCGCGGCATTGCCGCCTGCTCGAGCGAACCCGAGCGCACGGCATGCGCGTAAAGCGTCGGATCCCGCAGCAGGCGGCTGGCGATTTCGAGGTCGCGGTCGGGCGCATCGTCGCCCGGCGGGCAGATCTTGCGCATGTTGGCCACTTCCTGCTGGCCCGGATTGCGCTCGGCGTGCCAGCGCTGCAGCAGGGCGCGGTTGCCGTCGACCGCCTCGGGGCCCAGCCGATCGAGATCGCCGACCTTGGCGGTGCAGATGTTGGGCATCACGCCCAGTTCGTTCCAGGTGTAGCCCGACGGCGCCAGCAGGCGTGACCAGGTCAGCACCAGCTCGCCCTCGTTGGGTAGCCGTACGACGGTCTGGACCGTGCCTTTGCCGTAGCTCGTGGTGCCGACCACGGCGGCGCGTCCGCGATCCTGCAGAGCCGCCGCGACGATCTCGGCGGCGGAGGCGGAGTTGCCGTTGACCAGTACGACCATCGGCAGCTCGGCCGTCTTGCGGCTGCCGCTCTTGTAGGTGCGCTGGCTGTCGGGGTGGCGGCCCTGCGTCGAGAAGATGACGCCGTCGCCGATGAACACCTCGGAGACCGACTGCGCCTGGTCCAGCAGACCGCCGCGATTGGAGCGCATGTCGAGGATGACCCCCTGCAAGTCGCGGCCGATCTCGGCGCGCGCCTTGTCGAGGGTCTGCATCAGCGTATCCGTGGTGGCGCTGTTGAAGCCCGTCAGGCGAATCAACGCGATATTTCCCTGGCGCTCGTATGTGACGGTGGTCGGGATGATGCGGCTGCGCCGCATGGCGATCACCAGTTCATGGCCCTGACTTGGCCGCAGGACGGTCATGGTGACGGGGCCGCCGACCGGACCGCGCAGCTTGTGGACGACATCGGCCAGCGAGGCCTCGATCATTACCTCGCCGTCGATCGCGATCAGCTGGTCGCCGGCCTGCAGACCGCCCTTGGCCGCCGGCGAGCCGTCCTGCACGGCGCGGATCAGCACTTTCTTGTCGTCGGTGCGCTCGACCGTGACGCCGATGCCGCCACCGCCATCGCGCTGGAAGCGGTTGTCCTTGGCCTCGTCGGGATCGGCATAGCGGCTGTTCTTGTCGAGCTGCTTGGTGGTGGCGGCCATCGCCCCCTTGATCAGCACACCGCGCTCGGTCTGCTGCAGCACCGGCGAAGCATCGACCGAGGCCGCGAACAGTTCCGCCAGCATGCCGCCCCAGGCCCGGCCGTCGGACGGATCGTCGGGCAGGGGACGCGACAGGACCTCGCGGCCTTCGCGCACCACCGTGAAACTCTTGTCTCCCGCCTGCAACGACAGCGTGGGGTCGGTGGCGGCAAAGCCGCGATAGGTATCGATCGACATCCTTCGGAAATCGGGTTCGTAGAGGTGGCGGTCGCCGATCGCGCGATAAGCCTGCAGGATCACCCGCTCGACGCTCACGTCGGCGGCGGTGGCGGGATTGCGCGCGACAGACTGCGTCTGGTCGGTCGTGGGCTCACACGAGGCGACAAGCGAGGCAGCCAGCAAAGCGGCTGCCGCGTGCGACGCCGCAAGACGAACAATACGAATCAACGACACCTAGGGCACCCTACGGTCTGCACAGTAGCACAAGCCATCGGCGGGCGACCATGGATTTGCCTCATGGCGACAGGTCCAGCCTGTCGGGCGATGGCTTGGGCGGAACCACGCGGTAGGACCACAGCAGGGCGATCACCGCCCCTTTGATTCGCGGCAGCAGGATCAGCGCCAGCAGCACCGACAGGGGCAGCCAAAGCAATGCATGGAACCAAAGCGGCGGCTCGTGGGCGTATCGCTCGAACACCAGGACCAGAGGCACCACGATGTGGCCGACCGCGAAGATGGTGAAGTAGGCCGGCGCGTCGTCGGCCCGGTACGGTTCGTTGCCGAGCCCGCAGGCCGGGCAGTGGCTCAGCATCTTGAGGAAGCCGCCGAACAGCGGACCGGTGCCGCAGCGCGGGCAACGTCCGCGCCAGCCGCGCCACAGCGCGGTCTTCGAATCGACCGGGAGGTGGGCGACGTTTGGCGCAGCGAGGTTGGGAGCGTGGGATGACACGGGGCCAACATGACGCTTGAACCTAGTTTCGTCGTCGCGACCGTTTGTCCCGAGCCGCCTTGCCATGCGCGACCGGACGACGCGGCCCACGCTTGTCGGGCGTGCGCGCGCCGCGGTGGCCGCGCGGCAGGGCATGGCGCTCGACGCGCTCGATGACCTCGACGATTTCGAACAGAAGGCCTCCGGTGGCGGTATCGGCCTCGACCAGCTTGACCCGCAGCCGATCGCCCAGGCCAAAGGTTTCGCCGGTTCGCTCGCCGACCAGGAGCTGGCGGCCCTCGTCGTGCCGGAAGAACTCCTGGCCGAGGCTCCTGATGGGAATCAGGCCGTCGGCGCCCGTGCCGTCGAGCGAGACGAACAGGCCAAAGCGCGTCACCGAGGTGATGCGGCCGGGGAAGGCGGCGCCGACATGGGCCGCCATATATGCCGCGACATAACGATCCATGGCGCTGCGTTCGGCCGCCACGGCGCGGCGCTCGCACATCGAGAGGTGTTCGCCGAACTCCTCGAAGCGACCCTTGTCGGCCTCGCCGAGGCCGCCTTCGCCCAGCCCATAGGCGGCGATCAGGGCGCGATGCACGATCAGGTCGGGAAAGCGGCGGATCGGCGACGTGAAATGGGCGTAGCGGCTCAGCGCCAGGCCGAAATGGCCAAGATTGTGTGGACTGTAGATTGCTTGGCTCTGGCTGCGCAGCACGGTCTCGTTGATCAGTCGCGCCACCGGTTTGTCGGCGACCGACTGCAGCACGCGGTTCAGGTCGCCTGGACGCAGGCGCTGGCCGGTCGGCACCTGCAGGCCGAGCGTCGCCAGGAACTCGCGCAGCGCCTCGAGCTTGGCGAGGTCGGGCTGGTCGTGCACGCGATAGAGGCAGGGGACGTGGCGCTGCTCGAGCGCCTCGGCGGCGGCCACGTTGGCAAGGACCATGAACTCCTCGATCAGCTTGTGGCTGTCGAGCCGCTCGCGCACGCCGATCTCGGCGATGCGCCCGTCGTCGCCCAGCCTTACCAGGCGCTCGGGCAGGTCGAGGTCGAGCGCGCCGCGCTTCTCGCGCGCCGCCAGCAGGATGCGATAGGCGCCGTACAGCGGCTTGATCACCGGCTCGAGCAGCGGGCCGGTCTCCTCGTCGGGATGGCCGTCGATGGCGCGCTGGACCCGGGTGTAGGTGAGCCGCGCCGCCGAGCGCATCATGGCGCGGTGGAAGCGGTGGCGCCTAAGATGGCCGTCGCCGTCGATCCACATCTCTGCCACCAGGACCGGGCGATCCTCGCGCGGCACCAGCGAGCACCAATGGTTGCTGAGCTGTTCGGGCAGCATGGGCACCACCCGATCGGGGAAGTAAGCCGAGGTGCCGCGTCGGTAGGCGGCGCGATCGAGCGGCTTGTCGTGCCGCACGTACCAGGCGACGTCGGCGATGGCGACCACCAAGCGCCAGCCGCCGGCGTGATCGGCGTCGGGCTCGGCGAACACCGCGTCGTCGAAATCGCGCGCATCCTCGCCATCGATGGTGACCAGCGGTACCTTGCGCAGGTCGAGCCGATCGCCCATCGGGGCGGCCTTGGCGTGCTCGGCATCGCGCGCGGCGGCCTCGGGAAACTCGACCGGGATGTCGTTGGCGGCGATCGAGATCAGGCTGACGGTGCGTGGGTCGCTCATTGGCCCGATGCGCTCGATGATGCGCGCACGGCGCGACAGGTGAGCACCGGTCTCCTCGATCCAGACGATGTCGCCGGGCAGGGCGCCGTTCTTGTCGGTCGCTCGCACGTCGAACTGGCGCCTGAGCTTGCGGTCGGTGGGAGTCACGACGCCCAGTCCGTTGCGGCCGGCCGGCTCCTCGTAAAGGCCGAGGATCTTCTTCGGCCCGCTGCCGAGGTGGCGGACGATGCGGGCCTGGTAGGCGTTCTTGCCGCGTCGCTTGAGCGACGCGAGCACGCGGTCGCCGACCGCCGGGCCGGTCTGGCTGCGGGAACCGTGCGGCTCGATCTCGATGCGCGGCGGCGGGCCGTCCTTTTCTTCGTCGTGCCGGCGCGGCACGGCCAGCAAATGGCCGTCTTCGTCGACGCGCACGATCTCGAGTACGGTGATGTCAGTCAGTGCTTTGGGATCCTTGAATGTCTTGGCGCGGTCGGCAGCAACGTCGCCGCTGTCGCGCAGGTCGCGCAGGAGCTGCTTGAGCTCGATGCGTTGATCGCCCTTCAGTCCCCAGGCCCGCGCGATCTCGCGCTTGCCCACGGGAGTGGCGCTCTCCTTGATGAATGCCAGTAGCTCGTCGCGGGTCGGGACGCGGCCCTTAGCCATCGGTCCCGGTGCGCGGCGGAGTTTCCGGTGCCTTCGCCTTCTTCTTGGGCGCGGCCTTCTTCCTGGCCTTGGTGGCCTTGGGCGGCTTGTCGCCGGTATCGTTGGCGGCGACCGGCGCCGCTTTCTTGGCCCGCGCGGCCTTCGGCTTCTTGCCGCCGCCCTTGGCGGCCCGCTCGGCCAGGAGCGACACGGCCTGGTCGACTGTCAATTCCTCGGGCTTCAGATCGCGCGGCACGGTGGCGTTGATGCCGGCGTGCTTCACGTACATGCCGTAGCGGCCGTCATAGAGCTCGATCGCCGCTTCGTCGGCCGGATGATTGCCGACGATGCGGATCGGCTTCACCGCGGCGCGGCCGCGGCCCGGGGCCTTGGCCTCGGCGAGGAGGGCGACGGCGCGGTTCATGCCGATCTCGAGCACGCTTTCGTCCGCCGGGATCGATTTGTACTTGGCGCCGTGCTTGACGTATGGCCCGAAGCGGCCGACGCCGGCCAGCACGGGCTGCTGGTCCTCGGGATGCGGGCCGAGCTCGCGCGGCAGGGAGAGCAGGGCCAGCGCCTTGTCGAGCGTCACGTCGTCGGGCGTCATGCCCTTGAGCAGCGACTGGCGCTTGGGTTTGACGGCCGGCGCTTCCTTGGTCTTGGCCACGGCCTCGCCCAACTGGACGTAAAGCCCGTAGGGGCCGTTGCGCAAGGTCACCGGCATGCCGCTCGCCGGATCCATGCCGAGCACCTTCGGTCCGTCGAGGTTGGCGCCCGAGGACGCATCGGCGTCGGGATCGACGATGCCGAGCTTGCGGGTGAAGCGGCAATCCGGATAGTTCGAGCAGCCGATGAAGGCGCCGAACTTGCCGAGCTTCAGGCCGAGCCGGCCGTTGCTGCAGGATGGACAATCGCGCGGGCTCTTGCCGCCGTTGTCGTTGGCCGGAAAGAAGTGGGGCCCGAGCTCCTCGTCGAGCTTGTCGAGCACTTCCTTGACCCTGAGATCCTTGGTTTCGCCGACGGCGGCGGAGAAGTTCTTCCAGAACTCGCGCAGCACCTGACGCCAGTCGATCTTTCCGTCCGAAATATCGTCGAGCTCTTCCTCGAGATGGGCGGTGAAGTTGTATTCGACGTAGCGCGGGAAATAGGTCTGCAGGAATGCGGTCACGATGCGGCCGCGGTCTTCCGGGATGAAGCGCTTGCGGTCGAGCTTCACATAGTTGCGGCGCTGCAGGACCTCAATGATGCTGGCATAGGTCGAGGGCCGGCCGATGCCGAGCTCCTCGAGCTTCTTGACCAGGCTCGCCTCCGAGTAGCGCGGCGGCGGCTCGGTGAAATGCTGTTCCGGGACGACCTCGCGGCGTTCCAGCGCTTCGGCCTCGGCGACGTCGGGCAGGATCGCGTTGCCTTCCTCGTCCTCGTTGGTCTCGTCCTTGCCCTCGTCATAGAGGGTGAGAAATCCGTTGAACTTCACGACCGAGCCGGTGGCGCGCAACTGCACCGTCTTGTCGGCGCTTGCGATGTCGACCGTCACCTGGTCGAGCACCGCGCTTTCCATCTGGCTCGCCACGGTGCGCTTCCAGATCAGTTCGTAGAGGCCGAGCTGGTCCCGGTCGAGATACGGCGCGACGTCCTGCGGCATGCGGAACAGGTCGGTCGGGCGGATCGCCTCGTGGGCCTCCTGAGCGTTCTTGGCTTTCGAGGTGTAGACGCGCGGCTGCGCCGGCAGGTAGCTCTGGCCGTACTTGGTCTCGATCAGGCGGCGCGTCTGGCCGACCGCCTCGGGCGCCAGCGTGACGCCGTCGGTGCGCATGTAGGTGATCAGGCCGACCGTCTCGCCACCGATATCGACGCCCTCATAGAGGCGCTGGGCGATGCGCATGGTCGTGGCGGCGCCGAGGCCGAGCTTGCGCGAAGCTTCCTGCTGGAGCGTCGAGGTGATGAAGGGCGGCGGCGGATTGCGCCGGACCTGGCGGCGGTCGATCGACAGCACCGAGAAGGCACGGCGCTCGATCTCGCGCTTGGCCGCCTCGGCGCGCTCGGCATTGTCGAGATCGAACTTGTCGAGCTTGCGGCCGTCGAGATGGGTGAGGCGGGCCTTCAGCGTCTGCTTCTTGGCCGTGCCGAAGATCGCGTCGACCGTCCAGTATTCGCGGGTCTTGAAGACCTCGATCTCGGCCTCGCGCTCGCAGATCAGGCGCAGCGCCACCGACTGCACGCGCCCGGCCGAGCGGCTGCCCGGCAGCTTGCGCCACAGCACCGGCGACAGCGTGAAGCCGACGAGATAGTCGAGCGCCCGGCGGGCCAGGTAGGCATCGATCAGCGGCTGGTCGAGGTCGCGCGGATGGGCAACGGCGTCGAGCACCGACTGCTTGGTGATGGCGTTGAAGGTGACGCGCTTGACGTCGACGCCCTGCAGCACCTTCTTGCGCCCGAGCACGTCCTTCACGTGCCACGAGATCGCTTCGCCCTCGCGATCCGGGTCGGTGGCGAGGTAGAGCTTGCCGCCCTTGGTGATCGCCTTGGCGATGGCGTCCAGGCGCTTCTGGGAGGGGGCGTCGACCTCCCAGTCCATGGCGAAGTCCTCATCCGGGCGCACCGAGCCGTCCTTGGGCGGCAGGTCGCGGACATGGCCGTACGAGGCCAGCACCGTGTAGCCGGGGCCGAGGTACTTCCCAATCGTCTTGGCCTTGGCAGGCGACTCGACGACCAACACATCCATGCTTGGAAACGTGCTCCAGTAGAACATCAAGTACCGGAGCTAAATCACTGATCTACATCAGAGATACGCGGTTACCCCGGTGCCTCTCCAGGCGGCCTTCCAGCTCCAGTGCCAGCAGGACCTCCGCCATGGTGGCGGCGGACACTTGGCATCGGCGTACCAGTTCGTCAACGGCAGTGGGTACCGAGCCCAATGCCCGCAACACTTTTGCAGCCTCTGTGCCATCCGATCTTTGGACTGATTTTTCAACCGTTTGGCGGCCGGACTGCGGCAAACCGAACACACTTATAATATCGTTTGCGT